>JBEDUM010000175.1:0-87570 GCA_040414585.1 Sphingomicrobium sp.
TCGGCGTCCTGTAGCGAGTTCATCGCGGCAGCCAGCCTCTTATCAGCATACTGACGCTCGAGTTCCAGCCGCTCATATTGGACGGCAGTCTGCGACAGCGATCGGCGCCCGCCCGCTACCTCGCCCCTTTGCTCGGCAATCTGTCGCTCGAGGCCGCTGATGCGCGTCGTGAGCAACGGGACCTGCGGGTTCTCGGGCGCCATCTGTTGAAGCTGCTGGAGCTGGACGCGGGCGCCGATCAGCTCGTCCTGGAGCTTCGAAATCATCTCCAGCTGCGCTTTCGCCTGCTCCTCGGGATCGACGACACCGTGAGTGTTTCGAAACGCTGCAAGCGCAACCGCGGCGTCCCGGGCTTCCATCTGTGCGTCCTGCACTTCGCGGGCAGCGAATTGCACCACGTCCTTGCGACCGCGAGTGTTCAGTCGGTTGATCAGGCCCTCTGCGAGTTCCAGCAGCTCACGGTTAAAACGATAGGCATCTTGAGCGCTGTAGGCGCGAACACTGAGGGTCGCGATCGACGATGTCGTGTCGTACTCGACACCGACCTTTCCCTGATAGAAGCGATACAGGTCCTCGAACGTGCCGGTGAACCCCAGCGGATTGAAGCGATCAAAGATCGAGACGTCGCTGTCATGATAAGCTTTGACCACCGCGCCATTCTTGTTCAGCTCCCGAAGCGCGTCACGTGAACGGACATAGTCCTGCGCGGCGTAAACCTCATCGCCCGCGTTGGAGAATCCAGTCGACTTGAGCAGCACGCCAAGGCCGCTTGTGGCAGGCTTGTCCGGACTGCGAACTACGAATTGGGATTCGGAGATATAAACGTCGGAAGCGAGCAAGCCGAAGTAAATAACGGCAACTAATGTCGGGACAACGACTGTCAACAGGAACAGCCAGCTAAGCTTTGGCAACCGTTCCCGAACAGTTCTGGTCGCAATGGACCATTTCGAAGTTGATTCATGAAACACGATTATTGATCCCGAATCTCCGCGCCCACTTACCGGTGAACTGACCTTTATGGTCAGGCTGCCATCGTATCCATCACGGATAGCAACTTCTTTACTTCCTGCGAGCGGCCGCGTGGCAAGATCAAAAGCCGCCCTCCGGATGCGACGATAATCAGGTCACGAACCCCGAGTGCGGCGACCTGCACGCCATCGCTGCGGATGAAGCAACTCTCGCAGTCAACCGCTGTGATCGGTCCGACCGACGTTCCGGCTCCAAGAAGCGATGCGAGTGCGTCCCAACTCCCAAGATCCGACCAGCCCGGTGACATCGGAACGACCGCTACGCGGGAACTACGTTCCATGATCGCGTAATCGATTGATTCGTTTACGCACTCTGCAAAAATCGCCGCTTCCGGCACGATCCTGATTCCGTCGCGTTCGCCGGCGCCAATGGCCGCCTCCGCCGGCCGGGTGATCGCCGGCGCCAACAAGGCCGCCTCCTGCAGAAAGGTGCCCGCGGTAAAGAGAAAGATGCCCGCATTCCACAAATGGTCTCCGTCGGCGACCATGGCCTCCGCCGTTTCGAGGGCGGGCTTTTCTACGAAGCGAGCCACATCCTTGACGCCAGGAGCATCAGCAAGATCGCAACCCATCTGAAGATAGCCATAGCCGGTGTCGGGCCCGTTTGGCTGGACGCCGAAAGTGACCAGCCGTCCCATTCGTGCCGCAGACTCACCCTTTTCAATCGCCTGATGAAATGCGGCCACGTCCTCGATCACATGATCGCTGGGCATCACCAGCAGCAGCGCGTCAGCTCCGTAAAGATCGCGGACTACGGCCGCCGCCAGCACAACTGCGGGCGCCGTGTTACGAGCGCTTGGCTCAAGGATTAGCCGGGATTCCTCGCCATCCGTAGCGAGGCTCGCCTCGCAGAGTTCCGCATGTTTGATGTTTCCGACCACAATTGGCGCGGCAAACCGCCCACGATCGCGAACGCGATCGAGGGCCCGTTCGAAAAGTGTCTTGTTCTCAACGAGCGGCAGGAACTGCTTTGGCGTGTCTTTCGTCGAAAATGGCCACAATCTACTACCGCCCCCGCCACTCAAAATTATGGGGACTATCACCTCACTGTGAGCGATTGAATCAGCCGAATCATCTTGAGACTCTTTGATCCCGGCATCGCTCAAATGAGCTAAATTGTCTTGTCGTTGATTGAATTCCATGCCCCACCCCAGGTCTTAAACATTCTTCAGTGTTACATCTTCGCAAGAGAGGCGACCTGGCCCGAGCAAACCATAGTGTCCCTAATCATGTGTACCATCATGTACCCGAGTCTTCGAGTTCCGACATGGTTTCGTCCAACAGCCACACGGAACCATGCTTCGTTTCACTTTCGTGATGAAGCGGCTCCCTATCGGTTCAGCCGACAGGCACCGCGATAGCTAAATCTCTTCTATTTACCAAAGCTTTAGCGACTCCACTTGCCCACTTGGGAGCAACAGTCAAGGCGGTAACGGTGTTTATTTGTGCGCTAGTGCGCAAGAGCAGAGCGCGTGTTGCGCCGCCGCAACAGAAATTCAAATTTATCCCTCGGAACGGAACCGCGCTTGACTGTTCTGCGTCTCAGTGGCTGCGATGTCACTCGGAGGGATCATCTTGGACACCGTAAGAAGAAAGTAACTTTTTACCGCCTAGCCAATTCATATTTGCAGACTAATCTCGATTAGTAGTGACTTGGTTATAAATTCCAGCACGAGTAAATGAGAATTAAATAGAAAAGGGGTATCATATGTTGCGAGTTAGTAAGAGCGCCGTAGGGGCCTTTGCGTTAATTTCGGCGCTCGCCGCCCAAGAGGCGAATGCACAGGCTCTGCGTGGCTTCCGGGTCGAAGCGCAGACCGGTTTTGACCAGTTCTCCGCAGATGGTGACCATCATACTAAATGGGGCGTCGGTGGTGCTGCCGGCGTCGACTTCAATCTCGGTGGTTTCGTCGTTGGCGGTGAGGGAACGTTCTGGTGGGCGCCTAACGAAGTTAGCACGATCGACGGCCCTGGCCTCGCCGAACACAAGTCGTTCCAAGAATGGGCTGGTGCCCTGCGCGTAGGCGCCGATGTTACGCCGTCGACCTTCATCTACGGCAAGGTCGGCTACGCTTGGAATGAGCAGCGGAAACGCTTTACGCCGCTGGTCAACGGGGTCCTCGATTCGGCCGCGCCAGGGGCATATTACGACCACTACACGACGCACGGGGTCCAGTGGGGCGCTGGCGTCAACCAGATGATCTCGGGCGGCTTCTACGCAAGTCTTGAGGGCCGCTATTCGAACTATAAGGCGAAAGAGCATTCGGGCGGAACGCACCGCATCGTTGGTTTGATCGGTGTCGGCTATCTCTTCGGGGGCGCTGAAGCCGCGCCGCCTCCTCCTCCTCCGCCTCCGCCGCCGCCTCCGCCGCCCCCGGCGACGCAGACGTGCCCGGATGGGTCGGTGATCCCGGTGACGGACACGTGCCCGGCGCCTCCGCCGCCTCCACCACCGCCCCCACCTGCTGAGCGTGGCGAGCGTGGCTAATTAAACGATAAAGTCGGTGATCCCGGGCAGCAGCTCTTGCTGCCCGGGTAACTACAGCGCGGGGACCAGTGGCTCGATTCCCCGGACTCTACCAACAAGGATGAAAATGCATCTGGTGCGTGCGATCGGCGAGCACCGATGGCGAGTACCCAATTCAATGCTGCATCTGGAGGTTCATGAGCTCCTGACTTACGCCCATGTTCGCGTTCATATGGGCCATGATCCAGATCGTTCCGATCATCACCAGGAACACGATGAGCACGCCGAAGGCGAGCGCCAACACATTGTTGGTGTTGTCCGGTCCGCTGGTGATGTGGAGGAAGAAGACCAGATGAACGCCCATTTGGGCTATTGCCAATACGACCAGTCCGACGGCCACTCCGGGTCCCCATAGGGCTGAAGTAGACGCCACCCAGAAAGAAATGCCGGTAAGCACCAATGCCAGCACCAGGCCGATAATGTAGCTCAGCGTCTCGCTGAACATGCTGTCGTGCGGTTCACCCGGAGCGACGTTCAGAAGCTCAGGATCATGCTCGATCATGGCAAAGTCCCGATCAGATAGACGATGGTGAAAATGGCCACCCAGATGATGTCGAGGGCGTGCCAGAAGATAGTGTAGCAAAGCAGCCGGCGATGAATGTGCGGCTGGAACCCCTTGGCCCAGATCTGCGCCATCATGGTGCCGAGCCACAGCAAGCCGGCGGTGACATGCGCACCGTGACAACCCACGAGCGTGAAGAACGAAGATAGGAAGGCGCTCCGCCGGGGTCCGGCGCCCTCCGCGATCATGCCCGCGAATTCCGCCAGCTCGATCGTCAGGAAGACCAGGCCGAATAGGCCCGTGAGCAGCAGCCAAATCTGCGTCCAGGCCATATTGTGACGTTTGGCCGCGATCATCGCCAAGCCGCACAGGAAGCTGGAGATCAGCAGTGCAATCGTCTCGACCGCGACCAAAGTGCGGTTGAAAAGCTGGTTCGTGACGGGACCGCCATCGGTGGCGTGGACCAGGGTCGCGTAGGTGGCGAACAGCGCCGAGAAGAGCACCATGTCCGAAAGGACGAAAAGCCAGAAGCCATAGGGGACGACGATGCTCTTGGACTCTGGTCCGCGATGGCCGAGACCCGTGTCCTCCGACCCGCTGTGTGTCAGGCCGATCGTGGCTGCTTCCGCATGTGTGCTCATGTCGACTGGCTCAATGTGGAAAGAGCCTCCAGCCGAATTCGCCGGCGCTCACGCTCCTCGCGCACCACCTGTTCGACCGGAATGATATGCTCGTGCTCGTCGCGCCAGGCGTACCACACGAAAATGGCGAATGCCCCGACGAGGCCTAGGATCGCCAGCCACCAGATGTACCAGATGATCGCGAAGCCGCAGATCGAGGCGAAGAAAGCGACGATGACGCCGGTCGGCGTGTTCACCGGCATTTCGATCGACTCGTAGTGGGGCTCCTCGATCAGTTGGTCCAGCTTGATCGCGGTCTGCTTGCGCGTCCAGTAGGCTTCCTCGCCGTGGACGTCGGGAAGCACTGCAAAATTGTAGTGAGGCGGCGGCGACAAGGTCAGCCATTCGAGCGTTCGTCCGTCCCAGGGGTCCCCGGTGATGTCGCGTCGCTGGTCGCGCGTCTTGATCGAGTACAGCAGTTGCACCACCGTCAGCACGATGCCCAGCCCGATGATCACTGCTCCGACGAAGGCGACATCCAGCCAGGGCGCCCAGGTCGGGTCGGGGATATGCTGCATCCGCCGCGTCGCGCCCCAGAAGCCGAGCACGTAGAGCGGCATGAAGGCCAGATGGAATCCGATGAACCAGCACCAGAAGATCAGCTTGCCGAGACGCTCGTCGAGCGTGAAGCCGAATGCCTTCGGGAACCAGTAGGTGTAACCGGCCATCACTGCGAACACGACGCCGCCGATGATCACCTGATGGAAATGCGCGACCAGGAACAGGCTGTTGTGAACAATGAAATCGACCGGAGGGATAGCGAGCAGGACTCCGGTGAGGCCGCCAATCACGAAGGTGAGCATGAAGCCGATGGCATAATACATGGGCACATTGAAGCGGACCCGGCCGCCGTACATCGTGAACAGCCAATTGTAGATCTTCACCCCGGTCGGGACGCCGATGATCATGCTGGCGATTCCGAAGACGGCATTGACGTCGGCTCCCGCACCCATGGTGAAGAAGTGATGCAGCCACACACAGAAGGAGATGATGCAGATCGCGAGTGTCGCGAAAACCATCGAGCGATAGCCGAACAGGGGCTTGCCGGAGAAGGTCGAGACGACCTCCGAGTAGATCCCGAAGGCTGGCAGGATGAGGATGTAGACCTCTGGATGCCCCCAGACCCAGATAAGGTTCATGTAGAGCATCGAGTTGCCGCCGCCGTCGTTCGTAAAGAAATGGAAGCCTAGGTAGCGGTCCAGCAACAGCAGACCCAGGGAAACGGTCAGGACCGGGAAGGCGGCGAGGATCAACAGGTTCGAAGCGAGCGAAGTCCAGCAGAACACCGGCATGCGCAGATAGCTCATTCCGGGTGCGCGGGTCTTGAGGATGGTAGTCACGAAATTGACGGCTGTCAGAACCGTTCCCACGCCGGATATCTGGAGCGCGACAAGATAATAATCGACGCCGACGCCGGGCGAAAACTCCCTCTCGCTAAGCGGCGGGAAGCCGAGCCAGCCGGTCCGCGCGAACTCGCCGAGAAAGAGGCTGATATTGACGAGCAGCGCGCCTGACGCGGTCAGCCAGAAGCTCACATTGTTCATGGTTGGGAAGGCGACGTCGCGAACTCCGAGCTGGAGCGGAACAACGAAGTTCATCATCCCGATGACGACTGGCATCGCCATGAAGAAGATCATGATTGTGCCGTGCGCGGAAAAGATCTGGTTGTAATGCTCGGGCGGGAGGTATCCTTGCGACGCGCCGATCGCGAGCGCCTGCTGCGCGCGCATCATGATCGCGTCGGCAAAGCCGCGCACCAGCATCAACAGCGCCAGAACGATGTACATGATGCCGATGCGCTTGTGATCGGTGGACGTGATGTATTCGTTCCAGAGGTACGGCCACCAGCCCTTCACCGTGACCCATATGACGATCGCCGCCACGGCGAGCAGCACGACGAGTGACGTGATCAGCGGGATCGGCTGGTTGAACGGGATAGCTTCCCAGGTGAGCCTGCCAAACATGCTTTAGCCTCCCGCCGGCACGGCCGACGCCTGGTTGGATGGTGAAGCTGTTTGCGGAAGATGCAGCTGCGGCGCCTGGTTCCTGACGACCGCGTCGAACAATCCTGGCGCCACGCTGCCGTAGGTGAACGGCTTCACATAGCTGCTCGGTTTCGAAAGCTCGGCAAAACCGCGTCCATCGAGCACGGGCCCCTGACCGCGCGTGCCCTGTGCCCACATTGCGAACTGGTCGGGCGGCAGGACCTGGGCCTTGAACTGCATGCCTGGAAAGCCGTCGCCGCTGAAATGGGCCGAAAGGCCGTCGTAGGCTCCCGGCCGGTCAGCCTGGAGGTTCAGCCGGGTCGTCATCCTCGGCATGGTGTAGATCATCGTTCCGAATTGAGGGACGAAGAAGACGTTCCACACGGTCGCGGACGTCAGCCGGTAGCTGACTGGGGTCCCCGCCGGAACGACCAGTTGATTGACCGTCGCGATCCCCTGGTCTGGGTAGATGAACAGCCATTTCCAATCGAGAGAGACGACCTCAACCTTGAGCGGCTGGACTTGAGATTTGAGGGGTTTGCTCGGCTCCAGGTCGTGACTGCCGATCCACGCGATGCCGCCGAGGAGCATGATCGTCATCGTGGGTATCGACCAGACGACCAGCTCGACCGCCCCCGAATATTCCCAGTCGGGCATGTAGGTCGCCTTGCTGTTCCCGCGCCGGAACCACCAGGCGAAGGCGACCGTCGCGATCATCGTCGGAATGATGATCGCGAGCATGATCGCGGTAGAATTGATGAGGATCGTCTTTTCCGCGGCGCCGACCGGTCCAACCGGATCGAGAATGCCGCGATTGCATGCGGAAAGCGGCAGGATCAGGATCGCCGTCAGTGCACCTCGCGGAACCGCTCGGGCGGGGTTGGGGCTTCGGTCGTGTTGGTACACGGATGAATCCACGAGCCCCCCGACTTGAAACATGAGTTCGAAGGCAGACGAACGAGGTCGCCGTCCCCTTAACCATGCGCGCCCTCCAGAACAACAGGCCGATCGTCAGTTGGATGAAAATGTCATCCGACCTGCCAGACCGGGACGACGGCTCAGCGCCGCTTGAGCAGTTCCTCGACGATTTGTTCGGCTGCCTCCTCAGCGCTCATCGTGGTCGTGTCGATGCGGATCTCAGGCGCTTCGGGCGGTTCGTAGGGGCTGTCGATACCAGTAAAGTTCTTGATCTCGCCGGCGCGAGCCTTGGCGTACAGGCCCTTTGCATCGCGCTTTTCCGCTTCTGCGAGCGGCGTGTCGACGAAGATCTCGAAGAACTCCCCTTCGGTGACCATCTGCCGAACCATGTCGCGTTCGGCCCGGAAGGGCGAGATGAAAGCGGTAAGCACGATCAGCCCCGCGTCGGTCATCAGCCGCGCGACTTCGCCGACCCGGCGGATATTCTCGATGCGGTCCGCCTCCGTGAAGCCGAGGTCGCGGTTGAGGCCGTGCCGCACGTTGTCGCCGTCGAGCAGGAAAGTATGCCGTCCACGCGCGGCAAGTTTCTTCTCGACCAGGTTGGCGATGGTGGACTTGCCTGCGCCGGATAGGCCGGTGAACCACAGCACCGCCGGCTTCTGCCCCTTCAACCCCGCGTGAGTCTCGCGGCTGACGTCCAGGTGCTGGCGATGGATGTTGAGCGATCGCCGCAGTGCGAAATGCAACATCCCACACGCGACCGTCGCGTTCGTCAGCTTGTCGATCAGGATGAAGCCGCCCAGCGCCCGGTTCGGGCTGGAGCCCTCGCCGGCGTATGGCTCGAATACGATCTCGCGATCGGTAGCCACCGTCGCCACGCCAATCTCGTTCAATTCGAGCGTCGGCGCAGCCAGATGCTCGAGCGTGTTGACGTTCACTTTGTACTTCGGGTGCTGGACCATTGCCGTGACGGTCTGCGTCCCGATCTTCATCCAATAGCCGCGCCCGGGCAGAAGCTCATGCTCGTCCATCCACACGATCGTGGCTTCGAACTGATCGGCGGCCTCGGGTGGGTCGCCGGCGGCGGCGATCACATCGCCACGCGAGCAGTCTACCTCGTCCTGCAGGGTGAGCGTCACTGACTGGCCCGCGCTCGCCTGATCCAGGTCGCCGGCAGTTGTTACGATGCGTTCCACCTTCGTCACCCGTCCCGAAGGCAGGATGCGCACTTCCGTGCCGCGGCTCACCGCCCCGGATGCGATCTGACCGGCAAAACCGCGAAAATGCTGATCCGGCCGGTTCACCCACTGCACCGGCATCCGAAGCGGCTTCGCGAGATCTGCGGCGGTGTCCAGCTCGACAGTGTCGAGATGTTGGAGAAGGCTCGGCCCCGTGTACCAGCCAGCGGCCTCGCTGCGACGGATCACATTGTCGCCCTTGAGGCCGGAGACTGGAATCGAAAGCCAGTGCTCAATTCCTATTTGCGATGCGAACAGCGCATAGTCCGCGCAAATCGCATCGAAGGCCGCCTGATCGTAGTCGACCAGGTCCATCTTGTTCACGGCGAGCACGAACCGGCGGATGCCAACCAGCTTCGCCAGGTAGGAATGCCGCCGGGTCTGCGTCAGCACGCCCTTGCGCGCATCGACCAGCAGGACCGCAAGGTCAGCGGTCGACGCGCCGGTCACCATGTTGCGCGTATATTGTTCGTGCCCAGGGGTGTCGGCAACGATGAACTTGCGCTTTTCGCTCGCGAAGAAGCGATAGGCGACATCGATCGTAATGCCCTGTTCCCGCTCGGCCGAGAGTCCGTCGACGAGCAGCGCGAAATCAATTTCTTCGCCCTGCGTTCCATGCCGCTTGCTGTCGCTTTCGAGCGCGGCGAGCTGGTCATCGAAGATTTGCTTGCTCTCGTATAGGAGCCTGCCGATCAGCGTCGACTTGCCGTCGTCGACGCTGCCGCAAGTGATGAAGCGCAGCAGCTCCTTGTGCTCCTGTTCGCGCAGCCAATCGGCGATGTCTGAAGCCGGACGGTTCAAAAATAGCCCTCCTGCTTCTTCTTCTCCATGCTCGCCGAGCCGGCGTCCCGGTCGATCACGCGCCCCTGACGTTCGGACGTTCGGCTCGCGAGCATCTCGGCGACGATGTCCTCGACTGTCGCCGCATCGCTTTCGATTGCTCCGGAGAGAGGATAACAGCCAAGCGTACGAAAGCGGATCATGCGTTCACGAACTTGCTCGCCGGCCTCAAGCCGCATGCGTTCGTCGTCGACCATCAGGATCATGCCGTCGCGCTCGACCGTGGGTCGGTCCGCTCCGAAATAGAGCGGCACGATCTCGATCTTCTCGCGCAGGATGTATTGCCAGACGTCGAGCTCGGTCCAATTGGACAAAGGGAAGACACGGATGCTCTCGCCCTTGTTCTTCCTGACGTTGTAGAGCGACCAGAGCTCGGGCCGCTGGCGCTTGGGATCCCAGCGGTGGTTGCGGTCGCGAAAGCTGAACACGCGCTCCTTCGCGCGGCTCTTTTCTTCGTCGCGCCGGGCGCCCCCGAAAGCCGCATCGAATCCATATGTGTCCAGCGCCTGTTTGAGTCCTTCAGTCTTCCACATATCCGTGTGGAGGGACCCGTGATCGAAGGGGTTGATGTCGCGCTCCACCGCCTCGGGATTCTTGTAGACGATGAGTTTCACTGCCGGGTCGGAGGCGACTTTGTCGCGCAACGCGTACATGTCCCTGAACTTCCAGGTCGTATCGACGTGCAGAAGGGGAAAGGGCAGCGGTCCAGGGAAGAATGCCTTCTTGGCCAGGTGGAGCATCACGGCGCTGTCCTTGCCGATCGAATAGAGCATCACCGGACGGTCGGCTTCGGCCACCGTCTCCCGCAGGATAAAGATGCTCTCGGCCTCGAGACGATCGAGGTGTGTGAGTGAGTGTATCGACTGCTCTTTGTTCATTCAGAACGTCTTTGCCCGCAGTTCCGGTGGTTTGCCTAGCCTCTTCTCCAAGCTGAAATCTTTCGACAAGGCTGCCCCATTGCGGCAAGCGCGACCGTGTGACTGCTCATCCCATTTATGCGGGTGTCGAGCTCGGCGGCACCAAATGTGTCGCGATTCTCGCCCGAGGTCCCGACGACATCATCGCACGCGAGACGGTACCGACCACGTCGCCGCAGGAAACGCTCGGCACCATGGAGCGGATTCTTCTGGGCTGGCGGCCACGGGCTTTCGCGAGCCTGGGAATTGCAAGTTTCGGCCCGCTGGAGCTCGATGAGCGTTCGCAGGGCTACGGCTGCATCACGAACACCCCGAAGCAAGGCTGGCGCGAGGCACCGGTGCTCGGACGGCTGCGACGGGCCGGGGGTGTTCCAACAGCCTTCGATACGGACGTGAATGGCGCAGCGCTCGCCGAAATGCGTTGGGGGGCAGGTCAGGGTTTCGATGACTTCGCCTATGTCACGGTCGGCACGGGAGTGGGCGTCGGCCTGATCGTGAATGGCAAGCCGACGCGTGGCTTTGCTCATTGCGAACTGGGCCACATCCGCGTGCCTCGCCTTGCAGGCGACGAGTTCGCGGGCTCCTGTCCTTATCACGGCGACTGCGTCGAGGGGCTCGCCGCGGGTCCATCGATCAAGGCGCGGGTCGGTGCGGATAGCATGAACGAAATTCCACCCGACAATCTCCTCTGGCAATCCGTTTCCTGGGCCCTTGCCCAGATGTGCCACGCGATCGTCTGTGCGGCAGCGCCGCGCGCGATTGCCGTTGGTGGAGGCGTAGCCGAGAACCATCCGCATCTTCTGGGCCGCATCGAGAACATGCTCGTCGAAAGTTTGAACGGCTACGTGCGGCTTCCGAACGACAGACCTTATGTGCGTGTGCCGGCGCTAGGCAATGATGCTGGACCGTTGGGCGCTATAGCGCTCGCTATGACGGCGACGTAGCGCCGATCAGCATTCGGGCGGCGGGGACTTCGATATGTTCACCCGGCTCGAGCAGTAGGCACTCGCCCGGACCGGCGCCGCATCCGGAAGCTCTGACCTCTCCGGCCAATGGAAAGACCCACCGCACGCGATCCTGCAATGCATCGTCGTCGGTCTGCAGCAAGATGAAATGCGGCCCGTCAACGAGCGTCTGCTGTTCGTTTCCTGAGACGTGTCGCGCCAATCGATCCGGAAACGGCGACCGGCTCGCGACGGCAACAGCGTCGGCGAGGTGCAACTCGCGCGGTCGGCCGTAGTCATAAAGGCGGTAGGTCACGTCCGAATTCTGCTGAAACTCAAGGAGCGACACGCCCGCTCCGATGGCGTGAACGGTGCCGGATGGAACGAACACGAAGTCGCCCGCCGAAACTGGGCGCCAATCGATCAAATGCTCGATCGACCCATCAAGCGCGGCTTCACGAAGCTCCTCCGCGCCGATCTGCCGGATGAATCCCAGCCCGAGCGTGGCGCCCGGCTCGGCATCGATGATGTACCAGCACTCGGTCTTGCCATGGCTCAGGCCACGGGCGCGGGCTTGTTCGTCATTGGGATGAACCTGGATCGACAGGCGCTCACTCGTGAAGATGTACTTCGCAAGAAGCGGCCGCTCGGCTTCATCAGTGAACCAGACTTCGCCGATGCGCTTGCCTGCAGGCGGGTCGAAAAGTGACGAAAGTTGCGTACGGCCCCATGGCTTTTCGACATATCGACGTTCGAGCTTCATGCCATCCCTCATGGCCGCCTGTAGGGCACCCAGTCGCCGAGAGGACACCATGGCCCCGGAATGATTGACCCTATCTCATTTCCCCGTACTCGGTTGCCGCGGCAATATTGGGATCCGTCCTGGGCGTCGACGATGATGGTGCTGAGATCGGCGAGACCTGGACAGGGCCCTGACAGGCGATTGACGTAGATCGTCCGGCCAGAGCCATAAGCGATCGTGCTGGCATCGATCGCCCGTAGATTCTGGTTTGAAAAACTCGAGATGCAGCTCTGGGGAGCGCCGGCCACACGACCGGCGAGCTCGCGCGCGAATGTGTCGGCCGGCGGCTCTGCCGGTCTCGTGCACCCGGCGATCCCGCAGGCGGCGATCAGGAGTGCGATCAACGAACGCATGGCATTTCTCCTTTCGAAACGCACTGTAAGTGTCACTCGTGTCCAACGAAGTTCGTCGGCAGTGCGTTTCAGCTTCGCTGAGCCAGGGCACGCCCGCTCGGCGACGATCGAACCGACTGAGCGCGGGTCAGGCGGTCAGCGGCTGCATCACTGGCCCTTCCGCCGGACGCCGCGCGTAGAAGCCGAAAGCGGCGATGATCGCATAGCAGATCGCGGGCAGTAGCAGCGCAAAATGCAAGCTGCCCGACCGATCCGCCAGGAATCCGGTCAACAACGGGACGACGGCCCCGCCGAAGATCGCAATGTTGATGATTCCCGAGCCGTCGGCGGCGCGCGGTCCCAGCTTCTCGCAGGCCAGGCTGAAGATGGTCGGGAACATGATCGAATTCATGAGTCCGATCGCGAGGAGGCTGTAGGCCGAAGCAGCGCCGGTACTGTTCGCCGAAATGAGGATCAGCAGGATTGCGCCAATCGCCACCGTGGCCAGGATCTTGCCGGGGCTCAACAGACGGAGGAAGTAAGAGCCCACGAAACGGCCCACCATGGCGCCGCCCCAATAATACATGATCAGCTTGCCGGCAGCCGCATCCGTGATCGCGAGCACATCATTCTGCATCAGATAGTTCACGATGAGCGATCCGATCGAGACTTCCGCACCGACGTAAAGGAAGATGCACAAGGCCCCGAAGCCGAAGCGTGCGCGCTTCAGCAGGGAGAAACCTGCCAACGGGGAGCTGTGGTCATGCTTCTCGCCCGGAAGCTTGTTCCGGAACATCCACACCACCGCAGCGATGACGGCGAGTGCGACAGCCAGGCCGATATAGGTGTGGACGATGGCCCGCGTTTCATTGCTGCGATACTGGTCGAGCGCCGCTCCTGACAGTTGGGCGGCACTTACTCCGGCGAGCCCGCCGAGAATGAGGGCCGAGCCGACACGAGGAAAAATCGTGGTTCCGAGGCTGTTGAAGGCTTGCGCGAAGGTGAGTCGGCTATGCACCGTCTTCGGCGGTCCGAGCAGGCTGATCAGCGGATTGGACACGACCTGCACGACGACAATGCCGGTAGCGAGGACGAATAGTGCGAGCAGGAACAGGCCGTAAGTGGCGGTCGACGAAGCCGGGATGAAGAGTAGGCAGCCCAGCATCATGATCAGCAGACCGGTCGCTGCCCCACGCATGTAACCGATCTTCTTGACCAGCTGCGCACCGGGGATCCCGATCACTAAATAGGCGGTGAAAAAGCAGAACTGCACCAGCATCGCCTGCGTGTAATTGAGCGTAAACAGTTCCTTGAGTTTTGGAATGATCACATCGTTGAGACTGGTGATCCCGCCGAAGATGAAGAACAGCGCGAAGACGAAGTAGCGCAAACTGGGCGCGTCCACGCCGCCCTCCGGCAAGTCCAGCGGAGTCGCATTGGCCTCGCCTTCGGTTATCTTCGTCGCAATCACCATTTCGTGGAGACTCCCTCACTGCCGGCTAAGCCGGACGCCCTTCCCTGCAAGCCGGAGGTGCAAAGGAACGCGTGAGGTGTCAACGGGTTCGCGCTTCAAAGTTGGCTGGAAGGATCAATATCTAACGAGCGGACACGTGATTCCGGGTGTTTCGACCCGGAACTCGAAGAGGTCTCCGATCTGCGGTTGCCTGGCGATTTCCTCGGCGCTCAGCATCTGGCGGGCAGTGGTCGCATAAGCGGTGCGCAGATCATCGCCGCCAAAGGCGATCTTGGTGATGTTCGCGACGGGGAACCGGACCTGGTCGATCAATTCGCCTTGGGGCGAATAGCGCAATGCCTCCCATCCCGCGTAAAGGCTGATCCAGACGCAGCATTCGCTGTCGATGGTTGGCCCATCGGGATGGCCATGTTTGGGGTCAATCCTTGCAAATGGCGTGCGCTGGCCCAGTTCGCCGTTACCGAGAATCTCGGCTGATTCGATCGTGCCCCTGAGCGTGTCGACGAAATAGAGCAGCCGGCCGTCCGGCGAGATGGCCGGCCCGTTGGTGATGGCAATGCCGTCGACATCCGTGCGCGTCAGCTTGCTGTCCGCGAAGCAATAGAAGGCGCCGCTCTTCGCTCTCTCCCCATTGTCCATCGTCCCGAACCAGAGACGTCCCTGCGGATCGACGATTCCGTCGTTGAGGCGATTTGTCGGAATGTCCGCCTCAACCTTGGCAATCAGATCGAAAGCGCCGCTTTCCTGGTCGAAGTGATAGAGGCCGGACTGAAGGCCGGCGACGAACCCGCCACGCTCGGCCGGGAAGACGAACCCGACCTGCTCCGGAGCTTCCCAGCTGCGCTTGCTCCCCCTCGCGGGATCGTAGCAGTGAATCTGTTGCTTCTTGATATCGACAAACCACAAAGCTCGGTCGCGCTCGACCCAGACTGGTCCCTCGCCCAGCTCGGCCGCGAGATCCCAGACGTCATGCGGTTCCGTTGTCGTCATCTCTCGTCGCCCTGCACCTCAGAACTAGGCGATATAACGTCTTCGAAAGCCTTCCGGCATCGAATGTGCTACGGTCGGCCGTGGCCTACACGACTGCCGACCTCGCAATGATTGACGATCATATTGCCCAGGGCGAGCGGCATGTCATTCGTCAGGAGGAAATTATCAGTCGTCTTCGCAGCCATGGCCTGCCGACGAAGGCCGCGGAGGAGTTGCTCGCCGATTTTCGGGCCCTGCTCCACGAGCACTGGGAGCATCGAGCCTTAGTGCTCGAGGATCTTGGGCCGGGCGCAGGAAACTGATCGACCCGGTTTGATCCTCCATCGAAGATGCCGAACCGTTCCGGCTGTTGGAACGGATAAGGCAGCTGTTCGCTTGGGCTGGCGAAAGGCGGCCAATGGCCAATCGGGACATTATCGTCATCGGCGGCTCCGCGGGCAGCGGGGCAGTCCTTCAGCGCGTCATGGGCGATCTTCCCGCCGATCTGCCGGCGAGCATCTTCGTCGCCACGCATCTGCCGTCGCAGTCTGACGGTTACCTTGCTGGCATGCTCGCGCGAAGCAGCTCTCTAAAGGTCGCCGACGCAGTCGACGGACAGCCGATCGAGAAGGGCCACGTCTATGTAGCCGTGCCCGATTGCCATCTCCTCATTGTCGATGGAGCGATGAGGCTGGGCGACGGCCCCCGCGAAAACCTCACCCGGCCTGCGATCGATCCGCTATTTCGATCCGCCGCGCTCGCCTGCGGTCCTCGCGCGGTCGGGGTCATCCTCAGCGGGATGCTGAACGATGGCGCTTCGGGTCTTTGGGCAATCAAAGCGTGCGGTGGAACGGCGATCGTCCAGCATCCGCTTGACGCGCAGGCGGACCAAATGCCGCTTGCCGCGCTCGAGACTGTGGACGCGGACCTGGTAGTCCCCGCCGCTGACCTGGGAGGTGTGCTCAGTGAGATCAGCCGCAGCGAAGCGGGTCAGGCCAAGCCTCCGCCCGACGCCCTGGAGCTGGAGGTTGAGATTGCTGGCGGCGCACGCCTGGGCTCCGCGAAGCTGCGCCAATTCGCCGATCCGACGGCGCTGAGCTGCCCTGATTGCCATGGCGTTCTCTCCGAGGTGAGGGACGAGCGTCCGCTCCGCTACCGCTGCCAAATCGGCCACGCATACACCGCCGAGTCGGTGCTGGAGCGGCGCAATGAAGTCGACGAAGCAATGCGGATCGCACTTCGTATAATGGAAGAGCGAGTGACTCTAGTCTCGCGCATGGCGCAGGATGCGCGCTCCACCGGCCGCAATGCGGTAGCCGAACTTTATGAGAGCCGAGCCGAGGAGTATACTCGCTACGCGGAGACGCTTCGGTCTGCGGCGGTCGATACGATTCGCACGTTCCGCCCGCTGCGCGATTCAGAGGCTTAGTCACTGTTCGTCTTTGTTCTGTGCGGCTAAGGCATGGTCGTTGAGAGTAAGTCGTGGCGAACAAGCAAACCAAGCAGTCCAACTCAGCTGGCTCGCGGCGGAAAACTGCGACCTCGAAGCCAGCGGCGATTGTCGGAATCGGAGTGTGCCTCGCGTCGCTCGATTCGATTGAGCGCCTCTTCGGCAGCTTGGAGAGCAATCTTGATGCGGCTTACCTGGTGGCCGTCCGTCAGCAGGACGGATTGTCCAGCAAGACTGTAGCAGAGGCGCTTGCGAAAAAGACAAAGCTGCCGGTCAAAACCGCCACCAATGGCGAGGTGCTCCAAGCAAAGCATATTTATGTCGGCGGGCCCAACGATCTCATCACCATCATTGATGGCGAGATAGAGGTTCGCACTGCCGAAGAGCCGATCGGTCACCGCGGTACGGTCGACAGCATGCTCATATCGCTGGCCGAACATGAACAGGATCGCGCGATCGCGGTGATTCTGTCGGGGCTCGGGAGTGAAGGTACCGCCGGAGTGACCGCAACGAAGAAGTACGGCGGCCTTTCGATAGCGGAGTCGCGTGACGGTGAAGGCGAAGCCGCCGAGCAGGGAGCGGCGACCCCTGCAGGAGTTGTCGATCTGCTACTGCCGATCGACCAGATCGCGGGCCAGATCGCGCTGTACATTTATGGGTTGCTGACCCTCGGCTTGCCCGCTGCCCCCGACAAGGTTCCGGCGAACGTCACGGACAAGCTTGCCCAAATTGCCGAAATCCTTCGCGGCGTCACCGGCAACGATTTTCACGGCTACAAGACGAACACCTTCTTGCGGCGTGTGCAGCGGCGCATGCAGGTCGTACAGGCCGCGACGATCGACGAATATATCCACCGGCTGAAGAAAAGCCGGGACGAGGTCCAGCACCTCTTCCAGGATCTCCTGATCGGGGTAACCCAGTTCTTCCGCGATCCACAGGAGTTCCAGGTCCTCGAGCGCGAGCTTTCGGGCCTTTTCGAGGGCAAGGGTCCGGGCGACCAGTTCCGTGTCTGGGTCCTTGGCTGCGCGACCGGGGAAGAGGCCTATTCGATCGCGATCATCCTGGCCGAGTATCTCGCGCGCATTGAGAATGCCCCCGCGATCCAGATCTTCGCCACCGACCTCGACGCCCGTGCGCTGGGTGTCGCCCGTGCCGGGCGTTATCCGCAGACCATCGCGAACGACGTTTCACCCGGAAGGCTTGCGCGATGGTTCGTCAAGGAAGGCGATACCTACTGCATCGTCAAGGAATTGCGGGAGATGTGCATCTTCTCGCCGCACAATTTGATCAAAGACGCGCCCTTCTCCCGCATCGATCTCCTCTCGTGCCGCAATCTCCTGATCTACCTCAATTCTGATCTTCAGGACCGGGTCATTCCGATCTTCCATTTCTCGCTGAGGCCGGGTGGGATTCTGTTCCTCGGCTCATCCGAGAACGTGACGCGGCACCAGAAGCTCTTTGCTCCGGTCGATCGCAAGAATCGCTTGTTCCGCCGGCTCGAGACGGCAACACGCGTCCTTCCCGAATTTCCGCTCACCGCTCGCAGTGGTAAGGAAGTTGTGCGGGAAAAGATCCCGGCAGCCTTGCGCCCGAGCGCGCTTGCCGGAACGATCAGCCGGCGGGCGAGCCAGGTCGCCGAACGTTATGCGCCAGCTTATGTCGTGCTCGACAGTGAGCTAGAGGTTCTGCACTTCTCGGGCAGGACCGGCCGCTATCTCGAGCCGGCGACCGGCGCGGCTTCGCTCAACCTGCTCAACCTCGTTCATCGCGACCTGAGGCTCGATCTTCGCTCGGCGCTCCATCACGTCGCCGAGGAAAAGAAACGCGTCGAGGTCTCCCGGATTCCAATACGCGACAATGGCCACTCCTCATTGGTGAATATGGTCGTCGAGCCTGTCGGCGAGAATGACGAACTCACCGCGATGGTGGTCATTTTCCAGGATGCCGGTGCGGCTCCGGAAACGTCGCCTGGGGAACGCGGCAAGGCCACCGACGAGCATGTGGAAGGGCTCGAGGCCGAACTTCGACTGACCAAGGACCGTCTGCAGGCGACGATCGAGGAGCTCGAATCCACGAATGAGGAGCTCAAGAGTTCGAACGAGGAATATCAGTCGATCAACGAGGAGCTGCAGTCCGCCAACGAGGAGCTGGAAACCTCGAAGGAGGAACTCCAATCCGTCAATGAGGAGCTGCAGACCGTCAACGCCGAGCTGGCGCACCGCGTCAGCGATCTTGCCCGTGCGAATAGCGACCTCAGGAACCTGCTCGAATCCACCCAGATCGCGACCATCTTTCTCGACAATGATTTGCGCGTGCGCAGCTTCACGCCGGCCGCCACCGACATTTTCCACCTGCTCGAAAGCGACGTTGGCAGGCCGATCGAGCATTTGGGGTCCCGAGTGTCCTATCCCGAGCTTAGCGACGACGTTCGAAAGGTCCTGGCGAGGCTCGGCGCCGCAGAGCGCGAAGTCCTATCGCGTGAGGGCGGCCACTACATCGCACGGGTCCATCCCTATCGCAGCATCGATAATTTCATCGCGGGCGCCGTGCTCACTTTCGTTGACGTGACGGGCACGGTGAAAGCCGAAGCTGCGCTCCGGGAAAGCGAGGGACGTCTGAGGGTACTTCTCGCCGAGCTTCAGCACCGCGTGCGCAATACGTTGGCGGTCGTTAAATCCATCGCCAGGCGCACGGCGCAGTCGACCGAGACGGCCGAAGAAATGGCCGACCACCTGGTGGGCCGGCTCGATGCCTTTGCGCGAGTGCAGTCGGCCGTCGCGCGCAACCCCGACGCGGGCATCGATCTTGCCTCGCTCATCGCCGACGAGTTGCTCGCGCATGCGGTGCATGAGGGCGAGATTGTGTCGATGAAAGGACCGACGATACTTCTGAGGCCCAAGGCCGCCGAGTCTTTGAGTCTTGCCATCCACGAACTGACCACGAACGCCGTTAAACACGGTGCGCTCCGCGACAAGGACGGCCGGATCGCAGTGAAGTGGCGCATCTCGGGTACGGACGGCGCGAAGCGACTTCTCTTCGATTGGAACGAGAACGCGCCAAATCACGACGTCAGCAACGGTTCGCGTGAAGGCTTCGGCATGGAGCTGCTGGAGCGAATTCTTCCCCATGACCTGGGCGCGAAGACCAATGTCGATTTCCGCGCGCACGGCGTGCGCTTCGCGATGGAGCTTCCGGGCGATCACTTGTTGACAAGGGACGGCGGAGGTTCGTCGGCTGCGTCCTAGCGATCTTGCGTCAACGCAGTCGAACTTGCGGAGCAGGTCAGCAAAAATGCTGCGGTTGCGGCCGAAGCAGCCAAACATCTCCCATCGCGTGAACCCCGTTGCGCGCGGCCCGGCTGGACCGGTCAACTGTAAACCGCTGTAAATATAAGCGATATATTCAAAAAGATCATATGCACGCGGTGGGAAGCGAGACGCGGTGTTGGTGTCGCAGTTCGTTGAAAATACGGCAACTCGACTCTTCGTCGCTGCACCATGCCCGCTCGTCGATCCAAAGGCCGCTTCGCAACAGTGGCGCGCCTGCTGGTCGAGCGGCGCTAAACGTGGACCAAGGAATGTGATGATCTTCTCCCACGCAGCCACAGGGACTCGGGGCTGGCTGCGCGCAAAAGGGAGAAGTCGAGATGCGCATTCTGATCCTTTGCAGTGCGTGCTTACTGGCCGCTGGCGCGACCGCCCCGGCAGTCGCCGTGCAAGCCTCAACGGTGGCGGCCGCGAATCAGTTGGCTTCGGCCACAGCGCGCCCGGTGTGCGACGCCAAATATTATGGCTACCTGGTTGGGAAGGGGCTGGACGAAGCCCGCTCGGTAGAGGGAACCAACTACCGCGTGCTTTCCAGCGACAGTGCCCGCGGCGCCGCGAACCCGAAGCGGATGACCATCATCTATGATTCCAAATCGAATCAGATCACCGAGGTGGCTTGCGGCTGATCGGCGCGTGAGGGCCCTGACCTCGCCGAAGCGGGGTCGGTCAGGCTGCCTCTCAGGCCTCATTGCCGCTCACCCCACGGAAAAATCAGGGTCGGCCCGAATGCCGTTCGCGTGCCGGCCCTGGCTAATCTCTCGTTAAATTTGAGAACTGGAATCGCGTCTAAACCGTGATTAGGGTGCGTTGCGCGAATCCAGGGGGGCAGGGCAGGAGAGGGCTATGCCGTTTGCGGCTGGGCTGCAGGAGTCGTTGCAAGTCCGAGGCAACCAGTTTCCGACGGAATTCACTCGGGGAGACAGCCTCGAGCATGTGCTCGACAGGCACTTGCTGGCGGTCGAAGCGATGGCCGACGTCGAGCTGCTTACGTCCATCTTGCTGCTGAGTCCGGATGGAAAGCGACTGTTCCACGGAGCGGCGCCGAACCTCCCGCAATCCTATCGCGATGCGATCGACGGCATGGAGATCGGCCCGAGCGCCGGCAGCTGCGGAACCGCGGCCTATTTCGGCAAGCCGGTCTATGTCACCGACATCGCGACGAATCCATTGTGGAATGAATACCGCCATCTCGCGCTGCCGCTCGGACTTCGCTCGTGCTGGTCGACACCGATCCGCGACGCGCAAGGCGCGGTGATCGGAACATTCGCAATCTACCACCGGACTGCAGGCAGCCCGACGACGGATGAGCTCGACGCCATCGACATGATCACCGGGCACGTCGCCGAGGCCATCATGTGGGCGCGTGGACGTCGGGCTCAGCTCAAGCTCGTCTCCGACGATCGCTCGCCGCCGGAAACGGAGTCGGATCGGCCTGATCGGCTGCTCACGAAGGTCGCTAGACTCGAAGCGATAGCGGCCGACCTGGAGCGCTATGCCGCAAACGCGGGCTCGGAAGAATGCGCGGCAGCCTTAAGGGCTGTCGCGGAAGATAGCCGAACGCTCGCAAGTCTAATCCGGCGCCAGGTCGGACCTCATTCAGGAACGGCTTAAGCTCGCCAAAATCATGTGACGTGACCGAGGCGCCCGCTGACCCAGCAGCGAACGCCTCGGTTGGGCGTCAGATAGCTAGTGCGGCTGGTTGGCGCAGGCTACGTCGTACTGCGACACTGACGCGGTGTTGCGCGAGTTCTGCAGCTGCGAGCCCGCATAATGCGAACCGGATTTGCTCGAGTCGCCGGTGAACGGAGAACCGCCTCCCGGGGCGCTTCCGGCATTGCCGGGTGGCGTACCGGTCGTCTCACATGACTGGTTGGGCTGACCCTTCGCCTGGCCCGAGTTCATGTGGATATAGCCCTGCCCATTATATTGGCCCTGGCCCGGCGCGGTGGTTGGCGACGGCGTTCGGGCCGCGCTGGGCGACGCCATGGTCGAGGACGGGCTGTGGCCTCCGCCGTTTCCGCCTGGGGCCGCAAGGGCTGGCGTGACAGCAAATGCGCCAGCCGTCGCGAGCATGATCAGTGTGCGTTTCATTGTGAGAGTCCTTTTAGCCCCCAGCGTCCGGACACAGTTGCGCAGCGCCCCGACCGTGGATGGAGCGGAAAACCACACTCCGTCAGGCCAACGGAACGATTGCAGCTGATGTTTCTCGGCTCACCCCGGCTAGGGCGGCGTTCACCCCGCCGGGTGAGACTTGGGCGGGAACTGGCTCAGCACGTCATCGACCTCATGCTCGACTACCCCCTGCCGCGTGTTCGGCATGATAGGGTCCGGCGCCAGGCCGTGCCAGATCGCATGTTTTGTGAAGGTATTGTACATGTCGATCGCGAGCGTGTGGTCGTGGGAGCTGCGATCCGCCAGTTCATGATTGACCCAATGCTGGTGCGCGGCCGCTTCGGAGCCGCTGTAATAAGGAGCGTAATGCCCGAAGTCGTAGGGATGGACGCTCGCCCGAGGTCCGAGCGTGAAGGCGACGGCAAAGTCGCCGGGCTCCGACTTCACGAAGCCGTGCGCGGCGAGCGACCGGTCAACCGAGACCCGCACCTGCCGGTAGAGGTTCGGATCCATGCCCGTTGGCGTGTGCCTGAACACCCAGCTGTAGGTGCGCATCTGGTGGAAGTCGGTCGACGAATCCCAGGTGGCGACAGGCGCCGGCGCAGCGGCTGCCAGCAAGGTGATTGAAAGTCCAAGAAGCGGGCGCATCCCATTCCCCCAAAGCTGATGCTCGATCTCAAGAGGACGTAACCGCTCTGCGCCTTGGGACTATCGGGAGGAGTCCGTAGATGCGTTGCTTCGCCGCAGGAGTTGGCGCTGCGTTGGGGCTCAAGCTTGTCCCAACTGAGGTGCGGCCCCCGCTTGTCTGGCGGGGGCCGTGCGTCGGCTCAGCCCGGGGTCTTGGTGGTCGTGGTCGTCTGCTTCACGACGTGATGAGTTGCGTGGTGCGCCTTCACGTGGCTCGACGGGCAGCTGCAGCTCATCGCATGATGGTGCGCCTTCGCGTGGTGCTTCTGCACCGGCACGTTCGTCGCATGGACCTCCTTGGTGGTCGTCTTCACATGGGTGTTCTCGGTAGCCGCCGTGTTGTCCGGTTGGGCAACGACCGGAGAAGCGATCACGGCGAGGCCGACGATTGATGCAGCAAAGAGCTTCATGGCTTTCCTCCTGTTTATGGGACCATGAAGCGCACAAAGCCCCGCGAGGCTGTTTGGTTGCGTGATGTGCGAGCGCGAGAGCCGGTCAGCCTGCCGCCAAGCGGACAGGACTGACGTCACGGATTTACTCCGGCTCTCCCCCTATCTCGCTGATCTCTACGAGCTGCGGATAGAAAGCGAGGTGGCCAGCGATCTCGGGGACAGGCGGGTAGGGGTGCTCGTACGTCCAGACCGCGTTCGCGCCTTTGTCGCCCAGCACGACGACGTGGAAATAAGCGGCGTCGCCTTTGTAGGGGCAATAGCTCGCGTGATCCGACCGGCGGAGCTGCGTCATGTCGACGCCATCACGCGGAATATACTGGACCGGCGGATAATTCGCTTCCCTGAGTGTTAGGGCGCTGAACGTGTCGGCGATCAATGTGTCGCCGGCACGCACTTGGACGCGCCTGGGATTGCGTTCGATCGCAATCGGATGATCCGGTCCGGGCAAAAGAATGGGGCGACTGCTCATGGCGTGTACGTGGGCTCCCCGACGAAGCTTTCAAGCGCTGCAAGCTAGTGTCCGCTTTCGACCTTTTGCCGACGGACGGACTGCTTTTGACGTGTCACATGCGCCGCTACAGCAGCCATTCGATCGGCAAGTGCGACAGTAGCCAGATCCCGGTTCGCTGAAACTGGGTCGTCCCCGGCTCTACCTTGTGGACGATCACGCGCCCTTCGCGTCGTTCGATCCAGTTAAGTTTGCCGTCCTTTGACAGCACGACTTCGTAGGCCGTTGCCGGAATGCTATTTTGAAAGGCATCCGAGACGGCGCTGGCGAGGGCGGGGCTTTGAATGAGGAAGCCGAGCTCGGTGTTCAGATGCATCGAGCGCGGATCGAAGTTGAACGAGCCGATGAAAATCTTGCGCCGGTCGATTGAGAAGGTCTTGGCGTGAAGTGTCGTAGCCGAAGAGCGCAGGACCGGACCGCTGTCCGATCCCAGCCCACTACCCGAGCCCATGGAAAATAGGCGCCTGTGGCCCTCGGTTCCGCCGCCGCCGGCACGCATCTCAAACAGGCGAACACCCTTTTCCAGCAGCGGTCGGCGATAATGCGCATAGCCCGCCTGGACTATCCATACGTCGCTGGCCTCGAAAGCATTGGTGAAGATTGCTGTGTGGACCCCCGCTTCGGACAGTTGGCCGAGAGCGTCCACGCCTGCCTGCGTCGGCACGAAATAGGCAGAAACCACCTGAAGCTCGGTGCGCGGCCCGCCCATTGCCTGGCGCAGCGCATTGACCATCAGGGCATCTTGATCTCCCTTGCCGACACCCTTGGCCGGATCATCGCTGATCATTCGCACCGGCGCCCACTCGAAGGGCAGCGTGCGGTCGAGCATGTGGGCCATGAGCGGCACGCGGGCGATCGCCTCGACATATTTGCGCGCCGCGGCGTCGCGCTCCACGAGCGAGGCGTGGCCATGAATGGAGTCGGGGACGGGGGCACTCGTCGTGCGCAAGATTCGCTCCGCCGGATAAGCCGACTGGCTCGACCAGTAACGGTCGAAATCGGTTGATACGGCGTTTACGACCGGGCCGATCGCGAGCGCATCGGCATCCTCGAACAAGCGGCCCTCGGTGGCGGAAAAATATTCGTCGCCGATATTGCGCCCACCAATGATTGTGGCCTCGTTGTCGGCGGTGAAGCTCTTGTTATGCATCCGCCGGTTCAGGCGGGTGAAATCGGTGACGTAGCCAATCGCTTTCGGGTGCCGAATGACAAACGGATTGAACAGCCGGACTTCAATGTTCGGATGGCGGTCGAGCGCCGCCAGCACGTCGTCCATACCCCCGATTCCGTTGTCGTCGAGTAGCATCCGGACACGAACGCCGCGATCGGCGGCGTCGAGTATCGCTTCCAGCAGCAGCGTGCCCGACAGGTCCTTGTGCCAGATGTAATACTGCACATCGAGGCTGCGCCTGGCTGTGCGTGCGAGTAGCACGCGAGCAGCGAAAGCGTCGTAGCCGTCGAGCAGCATGTGCACGCCCGACTCTCCCCCGTGCCCCCGGCGCATCGCTTCGGCTGCCCGGCCGAGCGGAGTGTCTTCCGTGTCGGCGAAATGGCGCGAGACAGTGCGCGGCTCGAGCGGAGGCAAAGGATTGAGCAGGCGGAGTGCCAACGCGATGGCGGCGAGCACCGCCACTACAAGGCCCAGATACCGCAGAAGCAGCAACGGCCTCGAACGCTTGCGCTTGGTTCTCAACAATTCCACCGTTCCGCGAAGCACCAGCAATATCTGCTGCCTGGTTTGCTGGAATAGCCATGCATCGCGCCTCGGAGCCATGGCAAGAAACCCGACGTTCGCTAGAAGCGCATCCAATGTCCGCTTTGCACATGCCGGACGGCGGCCTGCTCAACCGACTGGCGTGCGGCCTCGGACGAAAAGAAAAGGCCCCGCATCGCTGCGGGGCCTTCGTTGTGCACCATGCTCGCCTGTCCCTCGGACAGGCTGCGCGTGGCACTTATTCGTTGTCGTCCCCCGTGAGGAACGCCGGGGCGAACTCGGGTGCAGGGCCGTGGTCACCGCCACTGCCTTCGCCACGCTCGCGGCGGGGGCCGCGATCACGATCTCCGCGGTCGCCGCGAGGTCCACGATCATCACGACTGCCGCGGTCGCGGCGCGGGCCGCGATCTCGGTCATGGCCATGCCGTCCGCGGTCGCCGCGATCGCCTCGAGGACCTCGGTCCTCACGCGGCTCGCGCGGCGGGCGGGTGTCGGGGAGCTCCTCACCGGTTTCCTGGTCGACCAGGCGCATCGACAGGCGGACCTTGCCGCGCGGGTCGACCTCCAGGAGCTTGACCTTGACCTCCTGTCCTTCCGACAGAACGTCGCGGACGTTCTCGACCCGCTCGTTCTTGATCTCGGAGACGTGAACCAGCCCGTCCTTCCCGGGCATGAAGGTAACGAACGCGCCGAAATCGACGATGCTCGCCACCTTGCCGGTGTAGATGGTGCCGACTTCCGGCTCCGCGACGATGCCCTTGATCCAGTTCCGAGCGGCTTCGATCTGCGACAGGTCCGAAGACGCGATCTTGATCGTGCCATCGTCGTCTATATCGACCTTGGCGCCGGTCTCCGCGACGATCTCGCGGATGACCTTGCCGCCGGTGCCGATGACTTCGCGGATCTTGTCCTTCGGGATCTGCATCGTCTCGATGCGCGGCGCGTGGGCGCTGAGCTCGTGACGGGCTTCGCCAATGGCCTTCGCCATCTCGCCGAGGATGTGGGCACGGCCGTCCTTCGCCTGGGCGAGGGCGGTCTTCATGATCTCCTCGGTGATGCCCGCGACCTTGATGTCCATCTGGAGCGAAGTGACACCCTCGCTGGTGCCGGCGACCTTGAAGTCCATGTCGCCGAGATGGTCCTCGTCGCCGAGGATGTCGCTGATCACCGCGAAGTCCTTGCCTTCGAGGATCAGGCCCATGGCGATGCCCGCCACCGGGCGCTTCAGTGGAACGCCGGCGTCCATCAGCGCGAGGCTTCCGCCGCACACCGTCGCCATCGAGCTCGAGCCGTTGGACTCGGTAATGTCGGAGAGGACGCGGATCGTATAAGGGAACTCCTCGACCGTCGGCAGCATCGGGTGAAGCGCGCGCCAGGCGAGCTTGCCGTGGCCGACTTCGCGGCGCCCGGGAGCGCCGAAGCGGCCCACTTCGCCGACCGAATAGGGCGGGAAGTTATAGTGCAGCATGAAGCGCTGGTAGGAGAGGCCCTCCAGACCGTCGATCATCTGCTCGGCTTCCTTGGTGCCCAGCGTCGTCGTGACGATCGCCTGCGTCTCGCCGCGGGTGAACAGGGCCGAGCCGTGAGTGCGGGGCAGGAAGCCCACCGAAATCTCGATCGGGCGGACGGTTTTCGTGTCGCGGCCGTCGATTCGGCGACCTTCCTTGAGGATCGCGCCGCGGACGACGTCGGCCTCGAGGCTCTTCACGAGCTTGCCGGCGACTAGCTGGTTCTGCGGCTCGGCTTCGGCGAACGCCTCCGCCGCCTTCTCGCGCGCGGCATTGAGCGCATTGGAGCGCTCCTGCTTGTTGGTGAGCTTGTAGGCGGCGTCGATGTCGGCGCCGATGAGGCTCTTGAGCTGCTTCTTGATAGCGTCCTTGTCCGCGGATGCGGCGAGCTCCCAAGGCTCCTTGGCGGCCTGCTCGGCGAGTTTGATGATCGCCTCGATGACCTTCTGGCTCTCGCGGTGCGCGAACATGACGGAGCCGAGCATTTCCTCCTCGGAAAGTTCCTTGGCCTCGGACTCGACCATCATCACGGCGTCCCGGGTGCCGGCGACGACGAGGTCGAGGCGGCCTTCGGCGACCTGCGCCTGGGTCGGGTTGAGGATGTACTCGCCTTCATTGCTGAAGCCGACGCGTGCGGCGCCGATCGGGCCCATGAAGGGGACGCCGCTCAGCGTAAGCGCTGCGGACGCCGCGATCATCGCGAGGATGTCGGGCTCGTTCTCGCCGTCGTAGCTCATGACCTGCGCGATCACGAGGATCTCGTTGTAGAAGCCGTCCGGGAACAGCGGGCGGATCGGGCGGTCGATCAGACGGCTGGTCAGCGTCTCCTTCTCGGTCGCTCCGCGCTCACGCTTGAAGAAGCCGCCGGGAATGCGGCCGGCAGCGGAAAATTTCTCCTGATAGTGGACCGTCAGCGGGAAGAAGTCCTGGCCGGGCTTCACCGACTTGGCGGCCGTGACCGCGCACAGCACCACGGTTTCGCCGAGGGTCGCGAGCACCGCGCCGTCGGCCTGGCGGGCAACGCGGCCCGTTTCGAGCTTGAGGGTCTTTCCGCCCCACTCGATTTCGACAGTTTTCGTATTGAACATTTATCGTCCCTTCGCCCCACGGCCGGATGCCAGTGGGGGTCATCTTATGGACGGGCATTCCGGCCCGTCAGCGGTCGGGGCGTTCTTTTAAGCCCCATGAACGCCCCGCCGGATTGCGGGACTGAACATATGCGAAGCGGCCCAACAGCGGGCCGCTCCAGTTATTTGCGAAGACCGAGCTTGCCGATCAGATCGCTGTAGCGCGTCTCGTCCTTGCGGCGGAGATAATCGAGGAGCGAACGGCGCTGGTTGACGAGCATCAGAAGGCCGCGACGCGAGTGATTATCCTTCGCGTGCGTCTTGAAATGCTGGGTGAGGTTGTTGATGCGCTCAGTGAGTATCGCGACCTGCACCTCGGGCGAACCCGTGTCGCCCTTTGCGCGGGCATGCTCCTTGATCAGCGCTTCCTTGCGCTCCGCGGTAATCGACATCGCTTCACTCCTATTCTCTTTAAAGGTTGAACCCCCGGACGACCTTCAGGCCGTCGGCCGTGGCTTCGACCAGCGCCACCGGAGTCCCCTCCAGCATTGCCATGCAAAGCCCCGGCTGCGCGGGGAACCCGCTCAAGCGCTGTCCATGACGGAGCAGACGAGCCTGGTCGGGGGTGACGGGGAGGGCCGGGATGTCGTCCAGCGCCGCTTGCAGCGGAACAACCGCCCCATCGAGTTGCCGCGCCTTAGCGGCTTCTTCCAGAAAGTCCAGTGAAATGGCCTGTTCGAGAGAGAAGGGCCCGGCGCGGGTACGCCTGAGATAGGAAACGTTGCCCACGGTTCCAAGCGCATGGGCGATGTCGCGCGCGAGGGAGCGGATGTACGTGCCCTTGGAAACGGTGGCGGAGAAGGTGATTTCGTCCAAGCCGTCATGCTGAACTTGTTTCAGCATCCATTCCCGAGACCGCTGAGCCGGTGAAGAAATGGACCCTGAAACCAGTTCAGGGTGACAGGCAGCGAGTGAGCGGATGGTGACCGTACGCGATTTCAGTTCCACTTCTTCGCCCGCTCTCGCACGCGCATAGGCTGACTTCCCCTCTATCTTCAGGGCGGAATAGGCAGGCGGGACCTGCTCGATCTCACCCGTGAAGCGCGGGAGGATGGCTTCGACCTGATCGAACGTGGGTCGCACGTCGCTAGTCCCGACGACCTTGCCCTCCGCATCCAGCGTATCCGTCTCCTCGCCGAAGCGGATGGTGAATTCATATTCCTTGGACGCGTCGAGCATCCGCCCACAGAGCTTGGTCGCTTCGCCGAGCGCGATCGGGAGCACGCCGCTCGCCATCGGGTCGAGCGTGCCGCCATGGCCGACCTTCGTCTTCGGCTCGCCAGCTTGCCGAAGGATACGCTTGACCGCGCTGACGGCCGTGGTCGAGCCGAGGCTGACCGGTTTGTCGAGAATGATCCAGCCGTGACGCATTTCAGATCGCGATGCGGAAGATGCCCAAGAAGAATCGCGTGATGGCGTCGACGACCGGCCAGACCAGGCGGGCGACCACGTTCGCGTTCGGGGAAATCGCTGGGAGCACAAGAAGCAGCACGACCAACAGCAGAAGCGAATAGCGGCCGATCTTGCGGAAGCTGTGTGCGAGCGGACGCGGCAGCAATCCTTCGACGACATGTCCGCCGTCGAATGGCGGGACAGGGAGCAGGTTGAAGACCGCCAGGAAGACGTTGATCAACACGAAATTGAGCGCGTTCGCCGCGACCAGCGCTGGCACACCCGTGCGAGCGCCTCCCGAAAGTGAGACGATCGCGGCGAGGATCGCCGTGCCTGCGAGCGCGAGCAGGAAGTTCATGCCCGGTCCGGCAAGCGCGACGAGAATCATGTCGCGGCGGGGGTTTCGGAGCTTACGGTAGTTCACCGGAACCGGCTTGGCCCAGCCGAAAACCGGCGCGTGGCTGATAGCCAGTATCATCGGCAGTATCACGGTCCCGAACGGGTCGACATGCTTAATCGGGTTGAAGGTCAGACGACCTTTGCGCTCTGCCGTCGTGTCTCCGAGCTTCCTGGCCACAAGGCCGTGAGCAACCTCATGAAAGACGATCGCGATGATCAACGGGATCAGCCAGACCGCGATTTCATAAACAATGTTCATTCGCCGAGCGTCCCGTGGAACGCACCCCCGGTCAAGCTTGGCACCGTGGCAGCTCCAGGATCAGCAGCGCCCCTCGGTGCCCGACGCCCGGAAGTTACTGATACGGACCGCGTCGGCCTGTTGCGGCCATTGCTCGAAGATCGGTTCGCCGTTCGCAGGCAAGGTGCAGGGCCGGGCGCCGGCAGGCTTACCGGCTCGGAAGATCTCCGCGCGGAAGGTGTAAGCGACGGGGCTGTTGTTGGTCATGATCATGTTCGTGCCCATGACTGCCCGAACGGTCACCATTAGTTGGCCCTTGGCCGGCTTCGCGGTGGCCTCGACCTTATGGGCATCGGCAGGCTGGCCGTCCTTGATCGTGAATACCCAGCTATCGCCGGCCTGGACCGTGAGAGGCGCAGAATGGGATGCCGCCGCAACCGCAAGAAGCATACCCGCAAGAAGGATCTTCATGGCCATTCGTCCTTGAGGATCGCGAATAGCACAGTGTCGCGCACATGGCCCGTCCACGTGGTGCGGTCGGCGCGGAGGAGACCTTCGCGAACGGCGCCGAGCTTCTTCATCGCAGACTGCGAACGCGCGTTGCGTCGGTCGACGCGGAACTCGACGCGCCGAATCCCGCAATCGAACGCGCGCTTCAGCATCATCTCCTTGACGCGCCGGTTGAAGCCGGTGGCGCGGAACTTCGGGCGATAGTAGGTGCCGCCGATCTCCAGCACTTGCCGACCCTCGTCGATGCCGAGATAGCTCGACATGCCGGCGAGCTCGTCGCCTTCAAAGAGGACGAAGGTCCGGTTTCGCGGATTGGAGACGTAGCGGTCGATGCTATCGTCGAAGCCGTCTGGGCCGAAGTTGTTTGCGTAGATCTCCCAGACCTCGCGATCCTCGGTGCAGGCGGACTTAAGCGCCTCGCGATGCTGCTCGCCAAAAAGCTCGGCCGCGCAATTCTCCCCGATCATTGGCTCGGCGAGCCGGTCGAGATCGATCATTCCCGATCGAGATCCTGCGAGACCTTCTCGGAGCGAAGCAGTCGATCGATGTGGGTGCTTTCGTCGAAGCTCTCATCGGCGATGAACTTGAGCTTGGCAGCATATTTCATGCGGACGCGGTGGGCGACTTCGCGCTGGAGGAAGGCGGTGTTCTGACGGAGCGCTTTCAGCACCGCTTCCTCGTCCTGGCCGAGGAGGGGCTTCACGAACACAGTCGCATGGCGGAGGTCGGGTGACATGCGCACTTCGGTGACGCTGACGAGGTGCGATTGCAGCACATCGTCATGCACGTCGCCGCGCTGAAGCAATTCGCTCAGCACGTGACGAACCTGCTCGCCGACGCGCAGCAGGCGGACCGAGCGGCCTTCGGCGGTTTCCTGGCGGCGCATTTCAATCCCTCCTCGTCATTGCGAGCGAAGTGAAGCAATCCAGCCGGATCGCCACGCTGCTTCGCTCCTCCCGATGACGGCGTGCCCGTTAGAGAGTACGCGCGCGCTCCTCGACCTCGAACACTTCGAGGCTGTCGCCCGGCTTGATGTCGTTTGTGTCGGCCAATAGCACGCCGCATTCGAGGCCCGACGTGACCTCCGCCACATCATCCTTGAACCGCCGGAGCGAACTGATCGTCGTCTTGGAGACGATGACGTCGTCGCGGGTGAGGCGGGCGTTGAGGCCTTTGCGGATGACGCCTTCGAGCACGAGCAGGCCGGCGGCCTTGTCCTTCTTGCCCGCAGGGAAGACTTCCTTGACCTCGGCGCGGCCGACGACCGTCTCGATGATCTCCGGCCCAAGCTCGCCGGCCATCGCGCCCTTCACCCAATCGGTGAGGTGATAGATGACGTCGTAGTAGCGGAACTCGACCTTGTTGCGGTCCGCGACCTCGCGCGCCTTGGCGTTCGGACGGACGTTGAAGCCGATGATCGGCGCGCCGCTCGCCGAGGCGAGTGTGACGTCGCTCTCCGTGATCGCACCGACGCCCGAGTGGAGGACGCGGACACGGATCTCGTCGGTCGAGAGGCGGTTGAGAGCATGGACGATCGCTTCGACCGAGCCCTGGACGTCGGCCTTGATGACCAGCGGCAACTCCTTGGTCGTCGACGCGTGCGTCGCGAACATGTTCTCCAGGCTCATCGGCGCCGAGGTGGTGCGCTTCTTGTCGAGCACACCCTGTCGATAGCTCGCGACCTCGCGGGCACGCGCCTCATTCTCGACGACCGTGAACGGATCGCCGGCGGACGGGACCGCGGAGAGGCCGAGGACCTCGACCGGAACCGACGGCCCCGCTTCCTTCACCTGCCGGCCGCGGTCGTCGATCATCGCACGTACCTTGCCGCTCGATGGACCGGCCACGAACACGTCACCGACGCGGAGCGTGCCGCGCTCGACGAGCACGGTCGCGAGTGGGCCGCGGCCCTTGTCGAGCTTGGCCTCGATCACCGTGCCTTCGGCGGCGCGGTCGGGGTTGGCTTTCAGCTCGAGGATCTCAGCCTGGAGCTGGATGGCTTCCAGCAGCTTGTCGAGATTGGTCTTCTTGGTCGCCGAGACTTCAACATCCTGGACCTCGCCGCCCATGTCCTCGACGATGATCTCGTGCTGCAGAAGCTCCTCGCGGACTTTCTGCGGCTTGGCCTCGGGCTTGTCGATCTTGTTGATCGCAACAATCATCGGCACGCCTGCCGCCTTGGTATGGTTGATCGCCTCGATCGTCTGCGGGCGGAGGCCATCATCGGCGGCAACCACCAGCACGACGATGTCGGTGACGTTGGCGCCGCGGGCGCGCATCTCCGAGAAGGCCTCGTGGCCCGGGGTGTCGAGAAAGGTGATCTTCGACTTGTCGGGCAGGCTCACCTGATAGGCGCCGATGTGCTGGGTGATGCCACCGGCCTCGTGAGCCACGACGTCGGCGCCGCGGATCGCATCAAGCAGCGAGGTCTTGCCGTGGTCGACATGGCCCATGATGGTGACCACCGGCGGGCGCGCCTTGAGCGTCTCCGGCGCATCGACGTCGGACGAGGTATCGATGTCGATGTCGGCTTCGCTCACGCGCTTGATGCGGTGGCCGAACTCCGTCACCAGCAGCTCTGCCGTATCCTGGTCGATCGTCTGCGTGAGCGTGACCGGCATGCCCATCTTGAAGAGGGCCTTGACCAGATCAGCGCCGCGCTCGGCCATGCGGTTGGCGAGCTCCTGCACCGTGATTGCTTCGGGCACGACCACGTCACGGACCTGCTTGGCCGACGGGCCGACCTCCATGTGGTGGCGCTTTTCCTTCTCGCGGGCACGGCGGAGTGCGGCGAGCGAGCGGGCGCGGCTGTCGTCCTCCTCGCTGAGGGCGCGGGTGACGGTGAGCCTGCCGCGATGACGGTGTTCGTCGCCACGGCCACGGCTCGGGCGAGCGGGTTCCGGGCGACGCGCCACCGGGGCATGGCCGCCGGGGCGACGCGCTGCCCGACCCTCTTCCTGTTCATCGATAAGGGGAACCGCAACTTCGGGCTCCGCGGCCGCTTCCGCTGCCTGACGAACCTCCTCGGCAGCTTCTTCTTCGGCACGGCGGCGCGCTTCCTCGGCCGCGGCCTCCTCGGCCTTGCGATTCTCTTCCGCGCGGCGGCGCTCATCCTCGCTCTGCTCGGAGCGTTTGCGCTCTTCGCGGCGGCGCGCTTCCTCGAGGGAGGCGAGCCGCGCTTCCTCGGCCTCACGGAGCAGTTTCGCCTGCATTTCCTTGCGGGCCGTAATTTCATCAGTCGCCGAAGGACGCCGAGGCTGGGGGGCAGCGGGCGCGGCCGGCTTCGGCGCGGGCTTCAGCGCTTCGGCCTCAGGCTTCGGAGCCTCAGGCGCGGGCGCTTCGCCCGGACGGCCGAGGATGCGCCGTTTCTTAACCTCCACGACGACCGTGTTGGAGCGGCCGTGGCTGAAGCTCTGCTTGACCTTGCCGGTCTCGACCGTGCGCTTGAGGCCCAGCGGCGGCCGGGTTCCAAGCTTCGGTTTTTCGGTCTGGTCTGCCATTCTATCCCTTCAAATCTTCTTCAGCCGAGCCGGTTCTCAAGGCGGGTTCGCCGCCTTCAAGACCTCGATCGGGGCCATTAAAAGCCCGCCACCGGGCAATCGCGTGTCGGACACGCGAAGCGGCAGCGGGATCGGTCAGGGCGACATGTACCACATTTTCGCGCCCTAGTGCCAACGACAAGATAGTGCGTCCTTCGGGGAATATCACCCCCTCAGTCTCGCCGCCGCCCACCCTCCAGGCCTGGTCCAGGCTGCGGTTTCCGTCCTCTCCAGCGTCGGCAGCGTGGATCAGCAGATGCACCTTGCCCGAACGGGCGGCAGTCTCGATGCGATCGAAGCCGTTGATGAGGTTGCCGGCGCGCGCCTCCATGCCAAGGCGGTCGAGCGCGGTTTGGCGAAGCGCCCGCTCGACGCGTTCGCCCAAATCGGCAGGAACATGGATGTCGTTCGCCTTGAACGCCCGCTGGAGCGCGCCCTTGAGCTTGCCCTTGCGGTTCGCCTCATCGAGCTCGGCGCGAGTGACTCCGATCCATGCGCCACGGCCGGGCGCCCGGGCGCGCACGTCCGGCGCGACCATGCCCTCTGGGCCAAGAGCAAGCCGGATCAGCTCCTCCCGCGGTGCCGTCCGCCGGGAGAGGATGCAGGTGCGCTCGGGAACATGACTGTGCTCCTGTGAAGGCAGGAGCCCAGGCTTTTTCTTCCTGGAGGGGACCCCGGCCTTCGCCGGGGCACTGCTTACCGCAGCGGTATCATTGCTCCTCGCCCGCAACCGCGTCCTCCTCGGTTGCCGGCGTAACCGGCTCGTCTTCGAACCAGTGAGCGCGGGCGGCCATGATGATCTCGTTGCCCTGCTCTTCGCTGAGGCCGTACTCGGCGAGGATACCGCCCTTGTCCTCGGGCCGGTTGCTCGGCTCGCGGCGGCGCGGCTCCACCCGCTTCTTCTGGATCAGCTCGTCGGTCGCGAGATCGGCGAGATCATCGAGCGTGCGAATGTTCGCCTTGCCCAGGGTCACCAGCATCTGCTCCGTGAGGTGCGGAAGCTCGGCCAGAGCATCCTCGACGCCGAGTGCGCGGCGCTCCTCGCGCGATGCAGCTTCGCGTCGCTCCAGCGCTTCCGTAGCGCGGCTTTGAAGCTCAGTCGCAATGTCCTCGTCGAGGCCCTCGATCGTCGCGATCTCATCGACGGGCACGTAGGCAACTTCCTCGAGGCTGGTGAAGCCTTCGGCCACGAGCAGCTGCGACAGCGTCTCGTCGACGTCGAGCTCGTTCTGGAACAGGGCCGAGCGCTCGACGAACTCGCGCTGGCGCTTCTCGCTCGCGTCCGCCTCGGTGAGGATGTCGATCTGCGAAGCGGTGAGTTGGCTGGCCAGGCGCACGTTCTGGCCGCGGCGGCCGATCGCAAGACTGAGCTGGTCATCGGGGACGACCACCTCGATGCGGCTCTCCTCCTCGTCGATTACGACGCGGCTGACGGTTGCCGGCTGCAGCGCGTTGACCACGAAGGTCGCCGTGTCCTGGCTCCATGGGATGATGTCGATCTTCTCGCCCTGGAGCTCCTGGACGACCGCCTGGACGCGGCTGCCCTTCATGCCGACGCAGGCGCCGACAGGGTCGATCGAGCTGTCGTGGCTGATGACGCCAATCTTGGCGCGGCTGCCCGGATCGCGGGCGGCGGCCTTGATCTCGATGATGCTGTCGTAGATTTCGGGCACTTCCTGCGCGAACAGCTTCTTCATGAAGTCGGGATGCGCGCGGGAGAGGAAGATCTGCGGGCCGCGCGCTTCACGGCGCACCGACATGATCAGCGAGCGAATGCGGTCGCCGACGCGAACCATCTCGCGCGGGATCTGCTGATCGCGGCGGATGACGCCCTCGGCGCGGCCGAGGTCGACGACGATGTGGCCGAACTCGACGCGCTTGACGACGCCGGTGATGATCTCGCCGACGCGGTCCTTGAATTCCTCATACTGGCGTTCGCGCTCGGCATCGCGGACCTTCTGGAAGATCACCTGCTTGGCGGCCTGGGCGGCGATCCGTCCGAACTCGATCGGCGGCAGCGGATCGACGATGAAGTCGCCGACAGCGGCGCCCTTCTGCAGCTTCTGCGCAGCCTTCTCGTCGATCTGCTTGAAATGATCCTCGACCTCGGGAACAACCTCGAGAACGCGCCACAGACGGAGGTCGCCCGTGACGGGATCGAGCTTGGCGCGGATGTCGTTCTCGGCGCCATAGCGGGCGCGGGCGGCGCGTTGGATCGCGTCCTCCATCGCCTCGATGACGATGCCCTTGTCGATCAGCTTTTCGCGCGCGACGGCGTCAGCGATCGCAAGCAGCTCTGCCTTGTTGGCGCTGACGGCAGCGGGTGCGGTGGCCATTATTCTTATTCCTCTACGGTTTCGATGTGTTCGGCGCCCTCGGTGCTGAGCGGCGCGGTGGCTTGAATGAGCTTGTCGGTCAAGACGAGCTTGGCCGACGAGATGTCGGAGAACGCCAGGACGTGCACCTGGCCGCTCTTGTCGGTGAGCTTCACGTCATTCCCCTCCACGCCCTGAAGCGTGCCAGAGAATTGCCTGCGACCGTCCCTCGGCTCCGCTAGCGTGACGCGCGCCTCGTGGCCCGCCCAGTCGGCGAAATCGCTGAGGCGGGTGAGCGGCCGGTCGATCCCCGGTGAGCTGACTTCGAGCCGGTAGCTCCCCTCGATCGGGTCGCAAAGGTCGAGCACATCGCTGAGCCGCCGTGAGATCCTCTCGCAGTCGGAAATGTCCAGCTGACGCGTGTCGTGCCGCTCCGCCATGACCTGAAGCGTTGGGTCCGAGCTGCCGCCGATCATCGCTACGCGCACGAGCTCATAGCCGAGGTGCCTCACCTCGGGCTCGATCATGCGTTCAAGACCGGTGATATCGGTCACTCAAACTCCGCTTCAATAAACCCCAAAAAACTCTCGGACCGGAGCCGTAGGGCCCCAGCCTCAGGCATCTAGCGATGTCGAGGAGAGAGCAGCGATATAGGCTGAAGCGATTGTGCGCGCAAGCGCGGGCTCAGCGCCCGAGCGCCCGATTTTCTTCCCCGATTCGAATGGCAAGCACGGCCCCATTGAGAAGTGTGAAAATGAGGGCGAGCGGCCATAGCCCAAATGCGAGCGGCAGTGACGCGATCTCGCCAATCACGACGCCGTAATTTGGATGATTGATGAAGCGATAGGGCCCGGCACGAACCAGCGATGCACCGGGCAGAATGATGATCCGCGTCGTCCAGCGCGGGCCTAGCGTCGCCAAAACCCAGACCCGGGCGAGCTGCAACAGAACGAAGGCCGCAAGCCAAAATCCGTAGATCGGGCGCGCGGGCGCCAGCCACCACAACGTCGCAAGCCAGAGAACATGGACCGCGACCATCAGCGGGTAATGAGACGCGCCAACCTCGTGCCCCCCGCGCGCGAGCAGGCGCTGGGTATTTCGGTTCGACAGCCACAGCTCCCCCAGGCGCTGCAGCGTGACCAGCGCGAGGATGATGACGTTTAGCGTCAAACGGACTCGAGCATCAGGCCGGCGCAGGTGAAGCCCGGCCCGAACGCCGTCATTAAGACGCGATCCGGAAGACCCTGCTTGAGCAGCCGATCCAGCACGAACATCACCGTCGGCGCGCTCATATTGCCGTAATCGTTCAAGACTTCGCGTTCGAGATTGAGCTCGCCCTGATTGAGCTGAAGCGCGCTCTCGATCGCGTCGATTACCTTTACGCCGCCGGGATGACAGCAAAGGCGGTCGATGTCCTCGAGCTCGACCCCCATGCTCGCGCACATTTCGTCGACCGCCTGGGCGAGCTCGGTTTCCACGAATGGTGGGATCGCGCGGTCGAAGACAACGGCTAGGCCTGGATCCTCGACGTCCCATCCCATGATCCGAAGCGTGTCGGGCCACAATTTTTCGGCTGAACCGGTAATCCGGGCGAGGCTGTGCTCTCCACTGGTTACGACCGCTGCCGCCGCGCCGTCACCGAAAAGCGCAGTGGCGACAACCGCGGCCGGATCCTCGCTGTCGAGCCGAATGGAAATCGAGCAGGTCTCGACCGTGACGAAAAGCCAGTTTGTGCCGGGCTCGCCAGCCGCCATGCGCGATGCGGTGGCGAGCCCGTTCACCCCGCCCGCGCAGCCAAGACCGAAGACGGGCACGCGGCGAATGTCGTCGCGGAAACCGACCCTCGGTGCGGCCCGCGCGTCGAGGCTAGGCGTGGCGATTCCCGTGGTCGAGACGGTCACGACGCCATCGATCTGCTCGGGCATCAAGCCGGACTTTTCGATGGCCGCATTGGCGGCCTCTACGAACAGATCCTCTGCTGCTTTTAGATAGAGATCGTTGCGGGCATGCCAGCCGTGACCGCTCATGTACCAATCCTGGTCAGTGACGATATGCCGGCGAGCGATCCCGGCATTGTCAAATACGCCGGAGAGGCGGTCGAACAGCGCCTTGTTGCCGCCGAACGCTTCGCGTGCGCGGATCTTCGCTTCGGATTGCTCGACGACATTCGGGGGAACCGCGGTCGCGAGCGAGAGTAAACTGCAGGGTTGCATCATGGCTCTATATGAGTGGGCTTACAGCCGTGAGCGGTTCACGCGGCGATCGGAGCAGTGTCGAATGACAAAGCGCGCAATGCAAGCTGCCCTTTCCCTGGTGCTCGCCGCATGCGGCACCTCGTCGCAGACGACTGCTCAGCCCGCAAAGGGTTCCGACTCGTCGTTCACAAGTGCGCCGGTGGCGACGTTCGACAATCCGTGGGCTATGGCCTTTCTGCCGGGCACGAACGTTGCGATCGTTACCGAAAAGTCCGGCCGCCTCTGGCTCGTCGATTGGAAATCCGGTCGCAAGCAGCAGGTGACGGGTGCGCCGGAGGTGCTTTACGGAGGCCAGGGCGGACTGCTCGACGTCGTCCTCGCGCCGACATTCCGCACCGACAACCAGCTGTACCTGACCTATTCAGAGCCCTCGCCGAACGGCGGCAGCGGACTTGCGCTTGCCCGCGCCAAGTTTGTCCGCGAGGCGGCAGGAGCCAGGCTGGATGGCCTCAAGGTCGTCTGGCGCGATCCGGCCGGTGGCCAGGGCGGTCAGTTCGGCGCGATCGTGGTATTCGCGCCTGACGGTAAGTCTCTTTTCCTGACGTCCGGCGAACGCCAGCGATTTACGCCGGCGCAAGATCCGAGCCAGCCAATCGGCAAGATCCTTCGCCTCACCCTCGATGGTGAGCCGGCATCGGGGAATCCTTGGGCCGGTCGAATCGGTGCATCCACCGTGACCATCACGGATCCACCCCAGGACACGGAAGCGGCCAAGCACGCGCAAGGGCGCAAAGTGAGTTGGCCAGGGCCAAACCTCACGCCGGCGGAGACGTGGACGCTCGGTCATCGAAATCCGTACGCCCTCGCATTCGACGCAGAGGGACGGCTGTGGGAAACGGAGATGGGCCCGCGTGGCGGCGACGAGCTCAATCTCATTCTGCCTGGCAAGAATTACGGTTGGCCACTCGTTTCCGAAGGAAAGAACTACGACGGTGTGCCGATCCCGCGGCATTCGACGCGGCCAGACATGCAACCGCCGAAGCTTTACTGGGTGCCGTCGATCTCGCCCACGAGCTTGCTCATCTACAACGGCGACCTTTTCCCGCGGTGGAAGGGAAATGGATTCATTGGCACGCTGACCGGTACCGGGTTGATCCGCGTGACGTTCAATGGCGACCGCGCGCAAAAAGCGGAGGAATGGACCATGCCTCGGCGTCGTATTCGGTTCGTCGGACAGGGCCCCGATGGCGCGATTTACCTGCTCGAGGACGGTTCGGGCGGCCGGCTGCTCAGACTGACTCCGGCTCAGACGCGACGGTAACGCAGGTAATATGGCCGCCGGCCCTCGCGGCGTGACTTGGCGCCATAGCGCGTTTCGATCCAACCGCCGGAGGGTTCGAGAAAGTCCTTTGGTCGCTCTGCGAGCCAGTCGAACTGGTGCACATGGCGCTGCATGACCATCAGCGACCAGGTGAGATAGGTCGGGTCATCTGTCGCGAGCCGGAGCTCGCCGCCGACCTTCAATTTGGACGCAAATAGATCGACCGGTCCGTCATTGACCATCCGCCGCTTGGCATGTCGCGCCTTCGGCCATGGGTCGGGATGAAGCAGGTATAGGAAGCTCAAAGCGCCATCCGGCACTCGCTGGAGCACCTCGAGCGCGTCCCCGCGCCAAAGGCGTACGTTCCTGAGATGCTTGTCGCGAACATGCGCGAGCGCCGTCGCGATACCGTTGAGGAAGGGTTCCGCACCGATGAAACCGTGATCTGGAAGCATGTCGGCGCGGTCGGCGAGATGCTCGCCCGAGCCAAAGCCGATCTCAAAATGAAGCGGGCAGTCATTACCGAAAAGTCGCCGCGATGTGATTTCGCCATCCGCCGCCACTTCGATTTGCGGCAGCAGCTTCTCCACGAGTTCCTCCTGGCCCTTGCGCAGCTTGTGCCCGCTCGACCGGCCATAGAGGCGGTTCAGAGTCAGAGGATCGCCAGGCTTGTTGGCTGTCATAAGCAGCCGCCTAGGCGTTCCCGCCATTTCGCATCAAGGGAACCTTTCACGTCCCGAACGCGTCGAGTCCCAGGACTGGAGGAGAGAAACCATGGCCACAACCCATGAGGGTCCTCATCACGACCATCCGAACAGCACAGCGAAGATCGGCGATCATCCGATCCATCCGATGCTGATTCCGTTCCCGATCGTCTGTTTCATCGGGACGTTCATCGTCGACATCGGCTACTCGCGGACGCTGAATCTCGGCTGGGCGACCGCATCACATTGGCTGCTCGGGATCGGCCTGGCAATGGCTGCTCTAGCCGCGATTGCGGGACTGACCGATTTCCTCGGCGACAAGAGAATCCAGGGCGCGGACGCGATCAAGCACATGCTCGCCAATGTGACCGCCGTGATCCTGGAGGTCGTCAACCTGGTGCTGCGACTCGGTAATCCCGACTTCATCCCTCGCGCGGGCGTCTACATCTCAGGCGTTGTCGTCCTGATTCTGATCTACAGCGGCTGGAAGGGCGGTGACCTCGTCTTCCGCCACGGGATCGGCGTCCGCGATTAAGTTCCCGCTCGGCCACGCCCGCTTAGCGTGCTCCCTCTGGCGGCTTACACCGCGTGCCTTGATATTCGAATGTGTACAGTTCGTAGGTGCGGCCGTTCCACCTGTAGACAGGGAAGCAAAAGCCGGGGCCGCCGATCGATAGATTCGGCCAGCCCGCGCGTCCCCTGTTCTTGTAGAACTCGGGTATGCCGACTTCGCTAATCATGACTTTCCACCTGCCGTCAGGTTGCTTCGACAGCAGCCAAAAGCGCGTGCCCGTATCGCCATAGCAGTTCGTGCTGCCTTCCGTGATCACGGCATCGGGACGGCCGTCGTGATTGATGTCACCGTAGGTCTGGATCGCTCCGGCCTGGTAGCTCCGGCTGCCCGAATCAGTGCAGTCGCTATGCCAAGCATCTCCCGCTTTGCGGAACCCGGCAGCATGGAAGATCGCCGCCTGTTCCGCCGCAGGCGCTGCCGCCCCAATCAAGACCGCAAGCACGATCATGCGGAGGCCATATAGGTCCCTTGGCCGTCAGTCCGGTATCGAGGAATTCCCTGGTGATCCAGGGAGCGGGGCGTCAGGCCGCGATCGCGGCCTTCAGATCATCGACGAGATCGAGGCGCTCCCAAGGGAACAGATCCCCCTCCGACTTGCGGCCGAAATGGCCGTAGGCGGCCGTCGCCTGATAGATGGGCTTGTTAAGGCCGAGATGCGTGCGGATGCCTCGTGGCGTGAGCCGGCCGAGTTTGTCGATCCGGCCGATCGCGGCCTCGATCTGCTCATCGCCGATGATCCCCGTGCCATGCGTGTCCACATATAGCGACAGCGGCTCCGGAACGCCTATCGCATAGGCGAGCTGGATCGTGCAGCGGCGGGCGAAGCCGGCGGCGACGATATTCTTCGCGAGATAGCGTGCTACGTAGGCAGCCGAGCGGTCGACCTTGGTCGGGTCCTTGCCCGAAAAGGCGCCGCCGCCATGCGGGGCTGCGCCGCCGTAGGTATCAACGATGATCTTGCGGCCGGTCACGCCGGCATCGCCGTCAGGACCGCCGATCTCGAACGCTCCGGTCGGGTTGATGTGGTAGACAGTCTCGTTGCCGAGCAGGTGTTGCGGCATCACACGGGCGACCACATCCTTAACATAGGCGTGGAGCTCGGCCTGCTTCTCGCCGCGGTCGTAGCCGGGCTTGTGCTGGGTCGACACGACGATCGCGGTCGCCTTCGCGGGTTTGCCGTCCTCAAAGCGCAAGGTGACCTGGCTCTTGGCGTCCGGCTCCAGGAACGGAGCGGCGCCCGAGTGGCGATCCTTCGCCATCTCCATCAGGATCTTGTGACTATAGTCGAGCGTGGCGGGCATGAGGTCCGGCGTTTCGTCGCAGGCGAAGCCGAACATGATGCCCTGATCGCCCGCGCCCTCGTCCTTGTTCTCGCCGGCATCGACGCCCTGCGCGATGTGCGCCGACTGCGGATGCAGGTGGTTGGCAAAGTCGAGCCGATCCCAATGGAAGCCCTGCTGCTCGTAGCCGATGCGCTTCACGACCCCGCGCACGGTGTCCTCGATCTCCTCGCGAACCCCGGGTGCCCAGTTGCCCGCCTCGTCCATGATGCCATGGCCGCGAATCTCCCCGGCAAGGACGACGCGATTGGTGGTCGTCATCGTCTCGCACGCGACGCGAGCCTCCGGGTCCTTCGACAGGAAGAGGTCGACAATCGAATCTGAAATCTGATCGGCGACCTTGTCGGGATGGCCTTCGGAAACGGACTCAGACGTGAAGAGATAAGAGCTGCGCACGGGACCTCAGATAAAGATATAAGGAAAGCTTTATATGACGCGTCTAGCGGCGCTTATGGCCAAGCACAATGCCGCCAAAGATCAAACCGAAGCCGAGTAAAAGCGGGATTGAGTTGCCGAAGCGCGCGAACACCGGTGGCGAGACGGCGGGCGGCGGCAGCACGGCATCGATGAAGCCCGCCTTTCGCCACGGCAGGGACTTAACGACATCTCCGCGCGCGTCGATTACAGCACTGATGCCCGTCGGGGTCGCTCGAAGCACGGGCAAGCCTTCCTCCGCGGCGCGAAGCCGGGCTTGCGCCAGATGCTGGGGCGGTCCCCAGCTTCCGAACCAGGCGTCATTCGACGGGTTGAAGATGAAGCCCGGCCGATTGCTCGCATCGACGACATGACCCGAAAAGATAATCTCGTAGCAGAGCTGGAAGCCGACCTTGCCCCATTGGTCTCCAAGATCGATCGTCGTCGGACCCGGACCAGAAGCGAAGTCGATGTCGCCGGGGGCAAGCCGCGATAGGCCGAGCGACGACAGGAGCGGCCGCATCGGCAGGTATTCGCCATAAGGCACCAGATGTGCCTTATCGTAGCGCCCAGCAATTTTGCCGCCCGGAGCAATCACGAAGATACTGTTTGCGGCTCCGTCGATGTGGACGCCATCACGTGAGGCGATTGCGATGCCCCCGGTCAGCAGGCGGTCGTCAGGCCCTAGCGGGGCGGCAGCGCGCAGCCGCTGGAACTGGGCAAATCCCTGCGCGTCGCGGCGATCGTCCTGGACGGGATCGGTGATCGCTGCCTCGGGCCAAAGCAACAGTCGCGCTTCGTTGCCCGGCGGGCCCGACAATTCCGCAAGCCGCCGGGCCGCCTCCTCGTCGAATCCCGGACGCCATTTGTCCTCCTGGCCGATATTCGGCTGCACGATACGGACGTTGCGGACGGCGAGCGCGTCTGCAGGTACGCGTGACGAAGGCACGATCATCATCACCGCCGTCGCTCCAAAGATCAGCAGGAGCGGAAGCCACTTGCGATAATATTCGAGCCACACTGCTCCTCCGAGCAGGACCGTGAGGCCCGAGAGCCCATACGTGCCGATCAGCGGCGTGACGCCGATCAGCGGTGTCGGAGCGAGCGCGGCAGCAGCGGGATTCCATGGGAAACCGGTGAACATGGTGCCGCGGAGCCACTCGGTGATTGCCCATGCGCCGCCGAGGACGAGGACGAGAATGACGCGGTCGTTCTGCCCGAAGCGCCATGCGAGTCCGCTTGCTATTGCAGGATAGACGGCCAGATAGATGGAGAGGAGCACGACTGCGACCCAGCCGAGCCACGGCGGCATCGCCGCCTGATAGGTGAAGGCGGTTGCGATCCAGTTGAGTCCGACAACGAACTGCCCGAGCCCGAATGCCCACCCGATCAGCAGGCTTTGGCTGAAGGATTTGGTTCGATCCATCAGTTCGCAGAGTACAGCGAAGGCGACCGGCAGAAGTGGCCACCAGCCGACCGGCTCGAATGCGAAGGCGGAAACTGCGCCGGTGATGAACGCATAAAGAACGTACAGCATCGGTTGTTGTCATTGCGAGGAGTCAACGACGAAGCAATCCAGAAAACGACCCTCTGGATTGCGTCGCCGCGCTCGCAATGACATGGCGGAGGAATGAGCCTTCCGCCCTTCCATCTCGCCTTTCCCGTTGACGACCTAGCGGCGGCGCGACGCTTCTACGGAGAGTCGCTTGGCTGTCGGGAGGGCCGCAGCGCCGAGCAATGGATCGACTTCGATCTTTTCGGGCATCAGATCGTCGCGCACCTGGCACACAACGAAGTAAGCCGCCGCGCCACCAATCCAGTGGCCGGTGCGGACGTGCCGGTGCCGCACTTTGGAGTGGTGCTCCCAATGGACGAGTGGAAAGCCCTCGCACAGCGGTTGGAAAATGCCGGCATCGAGTTCGTTATTGCCCCGACCGTGCGCTTCGCTGGCCAGCCTGGCGAGCAGGCGACGATGTTCTTTTGCGATCCCGCCGGGAATGCACTCGAGTTCAAAGCCATGGCCGATCCGGCCAAGCTTTTCGCCAAAAATTAGTCGGCTTGGCGCTCGCTCTCGGGCGCGTGAAGCCTCACGCGCAGGATCCGGCGAGGATCGGAATCCAGCGCTTCGATTGTCCAGCCTGAGGGGTGCCTAACGCTTTCGCCTTTGGCCGGGATGTGGCCGGCCAGGAGAAAGACAAGTCCGCCGACAGTATCGACCTCGTCCTCCTTTGAGGACAGGCGCGCATCGACGGCCTGCGCAAGCTCATCGAGCTCCAGCCGGGCATCCGCGTCCCATACGCCCTCATCGACCATGGTGAGCATGCCGCGCTCTGCCTCGTCATGCTCGTCCTCGATCTCGCCGACAATCTCCTCGACGACGTCCTCGATTGTGACCAAACCTTCAGTGCCGCCGAACTCGTCGACGACGATCGCCAGATGGATGCGCTCGGCGCGCATTCGCGCGAGTAGCTCGATCACGCCCATCGATTCGGGAATGAACAGCGGTTCGCGCATCAAGGCGCCGATCGAGCGGTCCCGAGAGGGATCGACGCTAGCCATGAACACGTCCTTGATGTGGATCATTCCGACGACCTCATCGAGGCTTTCGCCATAAACGGGAAGGCGGCTGTGGCCGGCATCCGTGAAGGCCCGAACCAGTTCGTCGAAGGTGATCGTGGAAGGCACGGCCATGATGTCGCCGCGGGTTACGCAGATATCGCCCGCCGTCTGCTCGCCGAAATGGAGCAGGTTGCGAAGCATCTGGCGCTCTGTCGGGGAAAGGTCGCCGGCGACGGGGTGAGATCCCTGGCTCTCCTCGGCCTCGTCGATCGCCTCCTCGATCTCCGCGCGAAGCGTCGGCTCGGTATCCTCTCCGAAGATCAGGTGCCGCATGCCGCGCCACAGCCGCGAGCCGCCCTCCTCATGTCGCGTGGCCATCAGGCGGTCACCTCATAGGGACTGGTGATGCCGAGGCGCTCGAGAGCGCGGACTTCGCGGGCTTCCATGTCCGCGGCGTCGCGCTCGTCGCGATGATCGTAGCCGAGCAAATGCAGTGTTCCGTGCACGATCAGATGGGTTGCGTGCTCGTCAATGGAGACCCCCTTGTCCGCCGCTTCAGCTTCGCAGACGCCGTGGGCAAGGATTATGTCACCAAGCAACAATTCTTGGCTAGCAACATTTTCTCTTTTGAAATCAAGCTCGTCAGCCATTGGAAAGGAAAGCACGTTCGTCGGCTTGTCCTTGCCACGCCATTTGGCGTTGAGAGCGCGTACCTCTTCGTCGCCGGTCAACGTGACGGAGATTTCGAGTAGACGCTCGGAATCTGTGAGTTCCGGATATTGGCTTTCAGCGATGGCTGCTTCCGCCGCTTTTCGGGCGAGTTGGTCCCAGGAGCGGCTACTGTCCCATTCCTCGTCAGCGTCAAGGGCGATCTCAAGCATCATCGGCCAGGTCCTTCGTAGGCCTCCACGATGCGTCCTACCAGCGGGTGGCGCACGACATCCGCGGCAGTGAACCCGACGACCGCAATGCCCTTCACGTTCGACAAGCGCGACACAGCGTCCGCGAGGCCCGATTTCCCAGGATCGGGAAGATCGACCTGGCGAGGATCACCGCAGATGACCATCCGGCTGCGCATGCCGAAGCGGGTCAGGAACATCTTCATCTGCAGCGGCGTGGTGTTCTGCGCCTCGTCCAGGATGATGAAGGCGTCGTTAAGCGTGCGGCCGCGCATGAAGGCGAGGGGGGCGATCTCGATTTCACCAGATGCAATGCGCCGCTCGACTTGTTCGGTCGGGAGCATGTCGTAGAGCGCGTCGTAGAGAGGGCGGAGATAGGGATCGACCTTCTCCTTCATGTCGCCCGGGAGGAAGCCTAAACGCTCGCCGGCCTCGACCGCCGGCCGTGACAGGATCAGCCGGTCGACGCTGCCGCTGATCAGCTGCGATACGGCTTGTGCAACCGCAAGGTAGGTCTTGCCGGTGCCCGCTGGCCCCAGCGCGAAGATCATCTCGTCCCGGGCAAGCGCTTCCATGTAGACGGTCTGCATCGCCGACCGTGGAACGATCGTCTTCTTCCGCGTGCGGATCATCACCCGCGGCGCCGAAGTCACTTCCTCCTGGACGATGCCCTCAAGATTAGGCTGCACGGCCATACCGAGCACGGCCTCGACGGCCTCGGCGTCAACATCGTGGCCATTGTCCAGCCTGTTGTAGAGGCCGATGAGAACATCGCGCGCGCGGGCGGCCGCATCCGGTTCCCCTTCGATCTGCACGCGATTGCCGCGCGCCGCGATGTGGACGCCGAGCCGTTGCTCGATTGTGATCAGGTGCCGGTCATAATCGCCGAAGAGCGGCCCGAGCAGATAAGGCTGGTCGAACTCCAGCTCAAGCCGGGCGCGGTCCGGAACGGCCTGCAAATCGCGACGCGCCATCAGGCAGCTTCCATCTGACGAACGGCGCCGGTCATGCTGTTCGGCCCTGCCGCGACGAGTGTGACATCAACGATATCACCAGGTTTGCCGGCCGTCTCGACGTGGACCGACTGAAGCCAGGGGGAACGGCCGACCTTCTGACCTTCGTGCTTGCCGTTGCGCTCGATCAGCACTTGCGTGTTCACGCCGACTTTCGATCGATTGAATGCCAGCTGGTGCGCGTTGATCCGTTCCTGGAGGCGCTGAAGACGATCATCCATGATTTCGCGGGGAATCTGGTCCTCCATCACTGCCGCCGGGGTACCCGGTCGTGCGCTGTATTTGAACGAATAAGCCGAAGCGTAGCGCACCTCGTCAACGATATTCAGCGTGGCCTGAAAGTCTTCTTCTGTCTCGCCCGGGAAGCCCACGATGAAGTCGCCTGAAAGGGCCACGTCAGAACGCGCATCGCGCATCTTCTCCAATATGCTGAGATATGTTTCAGCCGTGTGGCTGCGGTTCATAGCTTTGAGGACGCGGTTGCTCCCCGACTGAACCGGCAGGTGAAGATAGGGCATCAGCTTTTCGACCTCGCCATGAGCCGCGATCAGCTCATCGATCATGTCCGTCGGATGGCTAGTCGTGTAGCGGATGCGCTCCAGTCCATCGATCTTCGCAAGCGCGCGGATCAGGTTGGCGAGGCCGCGCCCCTCGTAACGCCAGGCATTCACGTTCTGCCCCAGGAGGACGATTTCGCGAGCGCCGGCTTCCACCAAGAGATCCGCTTCATCGACAATGTCTTTCCATGGTCGCGAAATCTCGGCGCCGCGTGTGTAGGGGACGACGCAATAGGTGCAGAATTTGTCGCAGCCCTCCTGGACGGTGAGGAAGGAACTCGGATTCGCGCGCCGCCGCGCCGGAAGCGCATCGAATTTCGTAATCGCCGGCATTTCTGTATCGACCGGTCGGCCGCCGCGGGTGGCTTCCGCAACCATTTCGGGCAGGCGATGATAGGCCTGAGGACCGACCACAATATCTATCATGGACGACCGGCGCTTCGCTTCAGCGCCCTCCGCCTGGGCGACGCAGCCGGCGAGCGCAATCAGAGGCTTAGAGCCATTTTCGCGCGTCAGGCGCCCGATGTCTGAATAGGCCTTCTCCGCGGCCTTTTCGCGGATGTGGCACGTGTTCAGGACGACGAGATCCGCGTCCTCGCCCTCGACGGCCGCGCTCATGCCTTCCTGACCAAGCAGCTCTGCCATTCGCTCGCCATCGTAAACGTTCATCTGGCAGCCAAAGCTCTTGATTTTGAAAGTCTTGGGTTTCATCTATCCGCGCCTATAGGCGAGTGGAGGTGCGACGTTAAGCCGAGCGTCGCCGCAATCGCTTCGCGAGCTTCGTGCGCCAGTTGCTTGCGGTCCCCCGATCGGTCCAATGGCGGCAGAACGCGAACCATCACCGGCAGCGTGCTGCGTCGGCCGAGAAGCCGCAGGATATTGTCCTTCCCCGGCTCGTGCCACCAGGCGATCTCCGCCGCCGCAGCGCCATAGGCGACCGCTACCGGACGGATTTGAACGTCTTTTGCGGCGAAGTTCGCCGCCTCGAGCAGCGTCGAGCGAAACGGGAGCAAATGGGTGCCAGGACCTGTCGTCCCTTCCGGAAACAATATGACCGGTTTGGCGCCCTCGAGCGCCCTTGCGATCGCAATTGCCTGATCTTTCGCGCCCTTTCGGTGGGTCCGTTTCACATAGACGGTAGCATTCTGGTCGGCGAGCCAATGGATCAGCGGATGGCCGAGCTGGTCTTTCGACACGAAGGCGCAATTCGTCGAGCCACCGAGGACGAGGATGTCGAGCCAGCTGGTGTGGTTCGAAACGAGAAGCGTATGTCTGGCGATCCGGCGGCGATTCACCTTCACTCGCGCTCCAATGATCCAGGCCGACCCCGCAAGAAACCACTGCGGCCAAGGCGAGCGACGCAAAAGCAGCTTCGTTGCGATGTGTACGGGCGCGCAAATAGCAAAGAGTCCGATGACACCGGCAATGCGCAGTGCCGCACGGGCGTTCACGCCGGGCTGGTGACCGTCAACGATCCCGGTCGAGCCTGACGCCGTAAAGCTCCATGCGATGATCCACGAGCCGGAACCCGAGCCTTTCGGCAATGCGCTTCTGCAGCGCTTCGAGCTCATCATCGACGAACTCGATCACATTGCCTGTCTCGACGTCGATCAAATGATCGTGATGGGTCTCCGACGCCGCTTCATAGCGCGATCTGCCGTCGCCGAACTCATGCCGCTCGAGGATGCCCGCCTCCTCGAATAGCCGGACCGTTCGATACACGGTCGCAATAGAAATGTTCGGATCGATGGCCGAAGCGCGGGCATGCAAAGTTTCGACGTCCGGATGATCCTCGCTGTCGCCGAGCACGCGCGCGATCGTCTTGCGCTGTTCCGTGATCCGCAGCCCTTTGTCGGCGCAGAGTGCTTCGATATCGATTTTGCGGCTCATGAGGCCAAGGTAAGCATCGGTGCGAAGCTGGTCAAAGGCTTGATGTCATCCTGACCAACGTCAGGGCCGACGAACACGTACCTAAGCGGCGGTTCCAAGAAATGTTCTTGGACGCCCGACAAACGTCAGCACGAGGACTTGGCCGTCACTTACCGCCGCGGGTCCGCTTGCGCTTCGTGCCGAGGCCGATCGACTTGGCCAAAGTACGCCGCTGTTCGGCATAATTGGGCGCCACCATCGGATAGTCGGGCGAGAGGCCCCACTTCTGACGGTACTGGTCCGGCGTCATGTTGTAATGCGTCATGAGATGCCGCTTGAGCATCTTCAGCCGCTTTCCGTCTTCCAGGCAGACGATGTAGTCAGGCTTGACCGAGGAGCGGATCGATACTTTCGGTTCCGGTTTCGGCTCCGGAGCGGCGGAAGTCTGCGAAATCCCCGTCAAAGCAGCGTGAACATTCTGGATGAGATTCGGCAAGTCGTTGACTGCGACACTATTATTGCTGACATGCGCAGCAACAATGTCTGCTGTCAGAGTCAGCAAAGTGTCTTCGGTGCCTTGATTGTCGTCCATCATTTTGTCCCGAGCTAGAGTACGACCCGTGCAATTAGAAACAGGTGCGCACCAACGTCCACTAGGATTAGTACTTAATTCGCGCAACGGTGCGGCACGTTACGATCGATTAATTGTTCGGTTAGACATTTTGCGCGAGGGTTATGGCGTCGAAACGCGACCCACCCGCAGCGTGATAATAGTTCCGGCGCCTACCCACAGGAACAAACCCCGACGCGCTGTACATATCAATGGCCGGATTGCCGTCGCGGACCTCTAGGTGGACCCTCGTGACGCCATTCGCCCGGGCCCTGTCCATGAATTCGTCCAGCAGCATCGTCCCGATCCCCTGACGGTGCCGGTCCGGCTGGACGGCCAGGAGGAGCAGCTCTGCCTCGTCTGTCACGGTTCTCGACAGCGAAAAACCGATGATTGTGCCGCTTTCCATGTCGCGCCCGACGATGAGCGAGACTCCCGCCATTGGCAGGATCCCTGCGCACTGCGAACGGGTCCACGCCTCGCCGAAGCGGCTGCCGAATGCCGCGTCCATGACCTCCATCACATGATCAAGATCGCGAGAATCTCCGCGACGAAGACGCACGGCATGGTCGAGAGCGGGAGTCGCCATCACGCGGCCGCCTTAGCACGCGCATCCGGCGCTCGGGCATAGACAGGCTTGGCCGGCAAATTCCGGAGATCACCCGGAAGGTTCAGGGCATTGGCAGCGGAAGGCCAGGCCTCGCGGGCTTCGCCCCAGCCGCGGGCTTCGACAAGCCGGCGCGCACCGGAGCCGACAACCAAGTTCGCCGTCGTTGCTGCGGCCGCTGCCGTTGGCGCGAGGTTGCGAAGCTCGCTCACTGGCTCGCCAGCCGCGCCAAATTGCTGAACGAACAGCTCGCCGTGGCCGCCAATGATTGCGACGGCGACTTCGTCATGCTCGATCCCGGTGGCGATCAGCGCAAGCGACGACATTCCACGAAGCTCCGCACCCCAACCGATCGCCATCCCGTGTGCCGCAGCTATAGCGACGCGGATTCCTGTGAAGCTGCCCGGCCCAACGCCGACCAGAATGTCATTTGCGGAGTGGCCATCTAGCAGCTTGGCGATCATCGGCACCAGGCTCTCGGAGTGTCCGCGCCCGATCAACTCGTCCTTGCGCTGGACGCATACTCCCGTCTCGTCGAACAGGGCGGCGGTGCAGGCTGCACTGGACGTGTCGAATGCGAGAATCATCAAAGGGATAGTGGTCACATGCGACGCGAAGCCGCAACCCCGTCAGTTAGACGGCTTCGACAGTTTCAACCTCGGGCACATAGTGCCGGATCAGGCTTTCGATGCCGCGCTTGAGGGTCACAGTGGAGGAGGGGCAGCCCGAACAGGCCCCGTGCATCGACAGGTACAAGTGCCCGTCCCGATAGCCCTTGTAGGCGATGTCGCCGCCGTCCTGAGCGACGGCCGGGCGCACCCGAGTTTCGATCAACTCCTTGATCTGGCCGATGATGTCGGCGTCCGCGGGATCTTCCTCGAAGTTGCTGTCATCTGCGACATGAATTCCCGTAGCCGTGCCCGGCGTGAACAAGGGCGCTCCACCTACAAAATGATCGAGGAGAGTCTCGATGACGAGCGGCTCGAGATCGGTCCAGGACACACCCGGCGCCGCCGTGACAGAGATGAAATCGCGGCCGTAGAAGACGCCCTCGACCAAGCCACTGTCGAACAGGGCCTTTGCCAACGGCGACTGCTCGGCCACCTCCGCGTCAGCGAAGTCACGCGTGCCCGCGTCCATCACCGTCTGTCCGGGCAGGAACTTGCGGGTCGCCGGATTGGGGGTCTGCTCGGTACGGATCAGCATGGGTTGGATGTGGTCGTGCCGTCGGTCGCAATCAAGAACTAAAGGGCGGAGCGCCGGCGATTACCCAGCGCACAATCCCGATTGAGATTGCTAGGCAGATAACCGCTACCCACCATTTGCCGGGCCTCATCGGCTGGGCGCCGGGATCGAGCACGGCGCGTCCGGTGATCATGGGTTTCGTCAGATGCTTTCCCCGAAGTCGATAAAAAAGGATGGCTCCTACATGCAGCACAATGAGAGCGAGGATCACGTTGAACCAAAGCTCGTGGATGTCGCGCGCTTTGTCTGACGTATCGATACTGACGAGACGATATAGTGGACCAGTGTAGAGCCCGTCTTCGTCCTCGGAGATCAGGCCGAGGCCTACCTGGACCGCGACCGCGGCGAATATTGCGATCACGCTCAACGCGCCCAGCGGATTGTGGCCGATCCCTGCCCAGCTGCCTCGAAGATAATTCGCAATTGCACGCGGCCCGCGCACGAAGCTCGCGAAGCGTGCGGTCGAGCTCCCGAACAGCCCCCACAGCAGTCGAAGAATCAGCAGCGTCAGGATCGCGCACCCTGACCAGATGTGCCAATCGGTGTGGTGGTTGTGGACGGACCACCAGCTGAACGCGATCAGCCCCGCGAGCAGCCAATGGACGAGTCGAACAACCGGGTCCCAGACCAGCTGGGCGCCGCTATCGCGCGAACTCAGTGGTGCATCTCCGATCGGTATTTGTCGTGGCACGCCTTGCACGCGCCGCCGAGGTCCGAATAGCGCGCCTTCGCTGCATTCATGTCGTTGCCCGAAGCGGCCGCATGGAAGGCCAAAGCGGCAACCTGGAAATTGTGGAGCTTGGACGCAAAATCCTCTGGGTTTTGCCAGATGTCGGGCTTGGCACCCGTCTTGCCGACGTCCGGGCCCGTACCGGCCGGGAACCAGCCCGACGCCTTCTTCGACAGGTCGGCGATCTGGGCCGCCGAAGCGCGGACGGTCGGCACGAACGGTGAGCCGGAGTCGAACTCCCGGTGGAGCGCCTTGAAGGCCTTGCCTATGGTTTCCATGCCTTCGTGCCGCTCATGCATGACCTGAGCAGCCTGTGCGCCGCTGACCTTCGCGGTGACGAGGCTCGCTGCGGGAACTGAGGCGACAATGATGGTAAGCGCTATGAAACTGTACAGGGCAATGCGCGTGGACATGGACTCTCCTATTGTTATTCCGGCACTTTCCAGCTGTCGTCGATCATTTTGATGATTCCCGAGAAGTCTTTGTTCCCCCCGCCTCGGTCAACGAAGCGCTGGTACAACTCTTCGGCCTCACCGCCCATCGGCGTGTAGGCTCCGACGCTACGGGCGGCGTCGGCGGCCAGCTTCAGATCCTTGAGCATCAGCGCCGCAGCGAAGCCGCCTTCGTAATCATGGTCGGCGGGCGTCTCGGGACCGACGCCCGGTACCGGCGCGTAGCTCGTCATGGACCAGCTCTGCCCGGATGCCTTCGAGGAAATATCGAAGAACACCTGCGGATCCAGGCCTAGCTTCTGCGCCAGCACGAAGGCCTCGCACGTCGCCGCCATCGTCGCGCCGAGGATCATGTTGTTGCAGATCTTCGCCGCCTGGCCGGCGCCGAGCTGCCCGGCGTGGATCACCGCCTTGGCCATGGGTTCGAGGAAGGGCTTCGCGCGCTCGAATTCTTCGTCGGTTCCCCCCACCATGAAGGTCAACGTCCCGCCCGCTGCCGCCGCGATTCCGCCGGAAACCGGTGCATCCACAAAGTCGAAGCCAAGATTCTTCAGGCCCTCGCCGACCTCGCGGGCGCTCGCCACGTCGATTGTCGAGCAATCGATCAACAGCGTGCCCGGTCTGGCATTCGGCGCGACATCGTCATGAAAGACCGCGCGAACGTGCTTTGCCGCCGGAAGCATGGTGATGACGACGTCCGCATCCTTCACGGCCTCGGCGCTCGAGGACGCTGGGGTGCATCCTTTCCCAACCGCCTGCTTGACGGCTTCCGGCACGAGATCGAATGCTTGAACCTCGTGGGCCGCCTTTGCGAGGTTCGGCGCCATTCCGCTGCCCATGTGACCCAGTCCGATGAATGCGATCTTCGCCATTACTTCACCGTCCCTTCCAGTTACCCGGCCGCTTTTCGACGAATGCGGTCATTCCTTCCTTCTGGTCTTCGGTCCCGAACAGCCCGTGGAACAGCCGCCGCTCGAACCGAATGCCCTGGCTGAGCGGAATCTCGAAAGCCGCATTGACCATTTCCTTCACGGCGATTGCGGCGAGCGGGGGCATGGCCGCGATGGCTTCCGCGGTCTTGCGCGCTTCGTCGAGCAGATCGGAAGCGGGCACGACCTTCGCGACTAGCCCGGAGCGCTCTGCCTCGGTCGCGTCCATCATCCGACCGGTGAGGCACATTTCCATGGCCTTGGCTTTGCCGACAGCCCAAGTCAGGCGCTGGGAACCGCCCATGCCGGGCGTGACGCCGAGCTTAATCTCCGGCTGGCCGAACTTTGCATTGTCCGCGGCAATGATGAAGTCCGCCATCATTGCGACTTCGCAGCCGCCGCCAAGTGCATAGCCCGCGACGGCCGCGATCCACGGCTTGCGCGTCGCAGTGATCTTCTCCCAGCCGGCGAAGAAGTCGGACGAGTACATGTCCGCAAAGACCTGGCTCGACATCTCCTTGATGTCCGCTCCGGCCGCAAAAGCCTTTTCGGAACCGGTGAGCACGAGGCAGCGCTGCGACGGATCGGCGTCATAGGCGGAAAAGACTGTAATCAGCTCCCTCAACACTTCGCTGTTCAGTGCGTTGAGCGCCTGCGGCCGGTTCAATGTCACGAGCGTCACCGCGCCGCGCTGTTCGACCAGGATCGTGTTGTACTCGCTCATGCGTTCGTCTCCGGGAACGGGGTCCAGGCTTCGGTCTTGGGCAGCGGTGCGAAGAGCACATCGAGCATCTCGTCGGTGACCTCCTCGGGCGTCGCGGGTTCCCATTGTGGATCGCCCGTCTTGTCAATCAGCAGCGCGCGAACGCCCTCGCGGAAGTCGTGGGTCCGCACGACCCGGCCGGCGAGCGCATATTCGGCGCGCATCTCATCGGCGAAGTCTGTCCGATGAGAACCCTCCGCGAGGAGGCGAAGCGAGACCTTGCAGGACAGGGGACTCTTTGTGCGCAGCGTCGCTAGCTCTGTTCGCGCCCAGTCGCTCTCGTCGGCCTCGAGCGCGGCGAGGACTTCCTCCAGCCTGTCGGACGCGAAGAGCTTGGAGATCTGTGGCAGATTCTGTTCGATCTTCGGCTCCGGCACGTTCGACGATGCCGCGCCAAGCGCCCCCTGTGCGCGGGTTGGCGCTTTCATGACCCGATCGATCAAATCCTCCAGCCCAGCCTGCTCGACATAGTGGGTCGCGAGGTTGAGATAGCGGCAGTCGGCGCCGTCGAAACGCGCCCCAGTCAGAACCATGAATTGCCCAATGCGGCCCGGCAGCCGTGACAGGTACCACCCACCGCCGACGTCGGGGAATAGTCCAATGCCCGTTTCGGGCATGGCGAACCGCGTGTTCTCGGTCGCGACCCGGAAATCGCAGGGCAGGGAGATGCCGACGCCGCCGCCCATAGTGATTCCGTCCATGATCGCGATGGTCGTCTTCGGATAACTGAACAGCAGATGGTTGAGCCGGTACTCCGCGAAGAAGAAGCGCTTCGCCTCTTCCGCGTCCGTGCTCCCGCTGTGGGCGATCATCACGACATCGCCGCCCGCGCAGAAGCCGCGACCCTCCGCATGGTCAATGATGACTGCGTGTACGTCGGGGTCGTTGCGCCATTTGAGCAGCGCTTGGCTCATCACCTCGCACATCGACGTGGTCAGCGCATGGATCGCCTTTGGGCGATTCAGGCGGATTCGACCGACACCCTGCTCGGTACTGATCAGGACGTCGTCAGTCACTGGCGGAGCATGTCGCGGCTGACGATGACCCGCATGATCTGGTTCGTGCCTTCGAGGATCGAATGGACACGGAGGTCGCGCCAGAAACGCTCGATCGGATAGTCCATGAGATATCCGTAGCCGCCGTGGAGCTGGAGCGCGCGGTCGACAACCGAAGAGCCGGTGTCGGTCGCCAGGCGCTTGGCCATGGCAGCGAACCTTGTCTTGTCAGGCGCATTGGCCGTCACCTTCGCCGCGGCGACGTACAGCAGGTAGCGAGCAGCCTGTAGCTCGGTCTCCATGTCGGCGAGCGTGAACTGCGTTGCCTGAAAATCGGCAATCGGCGTTCCGAACTGCTGGCGGCCCTTGGTGTAGTTGACCGCCTCGTCGAGGCAGCGCTGCGCGCCTCCAAGGGAGCAGGCGCCTATGTTGAGCCTCCCGCCGTCGAGGCCCATCATCGCGATGCGGAAACCCTCCTCCTCAGCCCCGACCCGGTTGGCGAGAGGAACGCGGACCTCGTCGAAATTGACCTGGGCGGTCGGCTGTGAATGCCAGCCGAGCTTTCTCTCCTGGGCGCCGAAGCTGACGCCGGGCATGTCTTTCTCAATGACAAGGCAGGTGATGCCCTTTGGCCCTTCCTCGCCGGTCCGGACCATCGTCACGTAGATCTCGTTCTCGCCGCCGCCTGAGATGAACGCCTTGGAACCGGATACGACATAATGGTCGCCGTCCAGCACGGCCTTCGTCTTGAGCGCTGCAGCGTCCGATCCCGATGAGGGCTCGGTCAGGCAGTAGCTACCGATCCGCTCCATCGTGATCATGGACGGCAAATACTTCTGCTTCACCTCAGCCGAGCCGAAGCGATCGATCATCCAGCTCGCCATGTTGTGGATCGAAATGAAGGCGCTGGTCGACGGACAGCCGTAGGCCATTGCTTCCATGATCAGCGCGGCATCGAGCCTTCCGAGGCCAATGCCGCCGCTCTCTTCCGAGACATAGATCGATCCGAAGCCGAGTTCAGCGGCCTCGCGGATCGTGTCGCGCGGGAAGATCTTCTTCTCGTCCCACTCGGCGGCAAACGGCGTGATCGCATCCGCCGTGAACTTTCGCGCCATCTCCTGAATCTGGAGCTGGTCGTCGGTCAGCTCGAACTGTTGCATGGCGGCGGGCTCTAGGGCCGGTCCGTATTGTCAGCAAGTCCGGGTAAAGCTGCGTCTCACCACTTCTCGCCGAATGGCCTGACGTCCACTTCGAAGCTCCACGCCGAGCGGGGCTGTTTGGCAAGCCAGACCGCCGTGGTCGCCATGTCGTCCGGCTTCAGGAAGAAATCGTCCGGCTTGTCCGGCATGCTTGCCCTGGTCCTTGGCAGGTCGACGACTGCGTCGATCACGATGAGCGCGACGTGGATCCCTTTGGGCCAGAGCGTTCGCGCCATGGATTCGGCAAGGCTCCGCTGAGCCGCCTTCGCAGGCGCGAAAGCGGCAGTTTTTGGCCCGCCACGCAGCGAGGCCGTAGCTCCGATGAAGATGATCGTGCCGGCGCCTTTGGCGTTCATCGCCGGGATCACCTGCTGGCTGACCGCCAGGGCGCCGAGCGCATTCACGCGCCAGGATTGCTCGAAATCCTTGAGTGTGATGCCCTCGACGTCGCCCCAGACGCCTGATCCGGCGTTGTAGATCAGGGTGGTGGGCTCGCCGAGATCGGTACGAATCTCCGCAAAAGCCCCGGCAATCGACGCTACATCGCCGACATCGCACTCATAGGCACGCGCATCGCCAAGCTCGTCCGCAAGCGTGGCCGTGAAATCGGTCCCGCGCGCCAATAGCGCGAGTGCCATGCCTTCCCGCGAGAAAGCCTTGGCGAGCGCGGCGCCATTCCCCTCGCCGACGCCGACAACAGCGCAGACGGGCTTTGCCATTTGCTAGGCCGCCGGCTCTTCTTCGAGCAGTCCCTCGAATCTGAGGACGTGGCGGACCGAGGGGCGCTCGAGCATCCGCTCGCGAAAGGCGCGGAGGTTCGGCCACTTTTCAAGGCCGATCATCTTCTCGGCCCAGCCCGTGATGACGAAGAGATATGGGTCCGGAAGCGTCAGCTCGGCGCCCATGAGGAACGGTCCTCTGCCAAGTTGCGCTTCGATATGGTCAAGCTTCTTGGCAAGGCCTTCGATCACGAATCTCTTGAAATCGTCAGGAGCGCTCCGATCGAAGAGATAGCTGAACCTTTTGTGCAGCTCCGTCGTGATGAAATTGACCATTTCAAGCACACGATACCGCCGAAAGTTGCCGACCGAGGGCAGCACGCTTGGTGAGCCGGCGCGGTCTCCGAGGAATTGAAGGATGACCGCGTTCTCGGTCAGGACCTCGCCGTTTTCGAGCTCGAGCGCCGGCACCGAGCCTTTGGGATTGATTTTGAGATAGGAGCTTCCGTCGTCGAGCGTCTTGCTCCTGAGGTCCACGCGCTTCGCATCATGGCTGAAGCCGAGCTCGTGGAGAAGGATGTGCGGCGCCTGGGAGCAGGCGCCCGGGGAATAATATAGGATCATCGCTCAGTCTTCTTCTAGTCGCTGTTGCTCATCGTCTCGTTGACGTCCGGGTTGTCGGCGCCGTTCGCGAGTTCGTTCGAAGGCGTGCCGCTGCTTTCATCCGCGGGCAGTGTCTCGACGTCGGCGTTCTCAGGCGTGCCGCCGTTCATGAGGTCGTCCTCCATGGCGATATTATTCTGCTGTGGGGGTTGTTGCTGGTTCTTGTTACACCCCGCCACAGCAACCGGCAGCGCGGCGGCGATTAACAGCTTGAGTGCGGCACGCATCGCATCCTCCGCAACATCCACAAGAACCCGAACGCTCTGCCGGGCAGCAATATCCCTGCCGCAGCGCTTCAACTAATAGCTGTAAGCGGCAAGACAGGGGACCTGCTCGTCGGCGCGATCCGAGAAATTCGCCTTCGAGAAGAACCAGCCGTCCTTGTGGAAGCCGCGGAACGCCGGGCTTGTGACCGCCAGCGCGAAGCTGGTCTGGTCGGCCACGACATAGGCGAACCCCGCTCCGTCGGTCTGCTGCGTTACCGCGGTGCCGCCGGGGTAATGCATCACCACGGGTCCTGGTAGGGGACGCACGCCGGAGTGTATGTTGACCTCACGGCCGCCGCCCAGGACGAGCCTGACACCCTGTCCTCCGGTGTCCTGCGGAAGGACCAGCGCCCGCTCGCCTTTCGCGAGGTGAAACGCGTACCCTCCGCCGCAGAAATTGCCGGGACCCACATATTCGACCGTCCGCGGACCGGTCCATTGCGCCAGTGCCGCCGCTGCCAACGCTATCAGGATCATGACTCACCCCCATCGCCGAAACGATGGGGATGCGTTTAGCGTGAAACGGGAGATGCAGCCAAGCGGCCGGTGATCAGCCGAAGGTCGGAATGTGGAAGGCGGCCTTGTTGTCAGCGTCCACGAAACCGTCGGGCCAGCGCTGGGTTACGACCTTGTTCTTGGTCCAGAACCGCATGCCTTCCTGGCCGTACTGGCCGATGTCGCCGAAGCCCGAGCGCTTCCAGCCGCCGAAGCTGTGGTAGGAGACTGGCACCGGGATCGGCACGTTGATGCCGACCATCCCGACATTCACGCGCGCCGTAAATTCGCGCGCGGCGTGGCCGTTGCGGGTGAAGATCGCTACGCCATTGCCATATTCGTGCTGCGAGGGGAGCTTCAGCGCCTCGTCGAAGTCCTTGGCGCGGACCATCTGCAGGACGGGGCCGAAAATCTCGTCCTTATAGGTCCTCATGTCTGGAGTGACGTGGTCGAAGAAGGTCGGGCCGACAAAGAAGCCTTCCTCGTGCCCCTGAAGCTTGAAGCCGCGGCCGTCGACGACCAGCTCGGCGCCTTCGTCGATACCCATCTGAATGTAATTCTCGATCCGCTCCTTGTGCGCCTTGCTGACCACCGGGCCGTAGTGCGCATCAGGGTCTGTCGAGACTCCCACGCGGAGGCCCTCAATTGCGGGGATGAGCTTCTCGCGCAGAGCATCGGCGGTGTGGTCGCCGACCGGGACGACGACGGGCAGCGCCATGCATCGCTCGCCGGCCGAGCCGAAGGCTGCTCCGGCAAGATCGTTGACGACCTGGTCGAGGTCCGCATCGGGCATGACGATGCCATGGTTCTTGGCGCCCCCGAAGGCCTGGACGCGCTTCCCGTTCGCCGTTCCGCGCGAGTAGATGTACTGCGCGATGTCGGAAGACCCGACGAAGCTGATCCCTGCAATGTCAGGGTGATCGAGGATGGCGTCGACCATTTCCTTGTCGCCGTGGACGACGTTGAGGATGCCGTCAGGCAAGCCGGCTTCCTTCATCAGCTCGGCGAGTCGGTTAGGAACGCTGGGGTCGCGCTCGCTGGGCTTGACGATGAAGGCGTTGCCGCAGGCGATCGCCATTCCGAACATCCACATCGGGATCATCGCCGGGAAGTTGAACGGCGTGATGCCCGCGCCGATGCCCAGCGGCTGACGCATCGAATAGACGTCGATGCCGGGACCTGCTCCAACCGTATATTCGCCCTTCAGCGCCTGCGGGATACCGCACGCATATTCGATCACTTCGAGACCGCGCTGCACGTCGCCCCGTGCATCGGCGAGCACCTTGCCGTGCTCGCTCGACAGCAGGTGGGCGAGGTCGTCCATGTTCTTCTCGACCAGCTCGCGGAACTTGAACATCACTCGAGCGCGGCGCTGAGGGTTGGTCGCGGCCCAGGCGGGCTGGGCGGCCTTGGCGGCGTCGACCGCCTTCTGGAGATCCGCAGCGGTGCCGAAGCGGACATGGGCCTGAACCTGGCCCTGGTTGGGGTCGAACACGTCGCCCTGGCGCTCGCCCGAAGCGAAGGTGGAACCGCCGATGAAATGGTCGATGGTGCGCAACATTGGAGACGCGTCCTGATTCTGGTGGATGGGGGTCGCGGCTCCCCTAGACCCGGCAAACAGCAAATGCCAGTTGCGACCGCCGTGGAGAGGGAGAGTCGCGATGCGTAGATTTGCCGGCGTTCTGTGTGTGTTGTTGGTCGGGGCGGCCCCTCCGCCGGCTCCGGATGCCAGGCTTCGAACGATCATCCAGCCGGTCAGCCAGGCGCAGCTTCGCCACACGATCGAGACGCTGGTGAGCTTCGGGACGCGGCACACGCTGTCGTCGCAGACCGATCCCAAGCGCGGCATTGGAGCGGCGCTCAACTGGGCGGAAGCCGAGTTCAACCGCTACTCGGCGGCGTGCGACAATTGCCTGACAGTAGCGCGGACCAGCGATACGTTCAGCGGCGACCGCCTCCCGGCGCCGACCAGGATCACCGACGTGTTCGCGATCCAGCGCGGAACCGAGCGGCCCAACGATGTGGTCATCATACAGGGCCATATCGATAGCCGGGTGAGCGACCCGATGAACGCGACATCTGACGCGCCCGGCGCGAACGATGACGGCTCGGGCACGGCTGCCGTGCTCGAGGCGGCGCGCGTCCTCTCCAAACACAAGTTCCCCGGCACCATCGTCTATGCGACGCTGATGGGCGAGGAGCAGGGGCTCTACGGCGGCAAGGTGCTCGCCGCTTATGCCAAGCAGCAGGGTTGGAACGTCGTCGCCGTCCTCAACAACGACATCATCGGCAACAGCTGCGGATCGGATGGCGTGTGCGACTCCACCCATGCGCGCGTACTTTCGGAAGGGCCGCGATCGCAGGGGCAAGTCGATCTGATGGCGGCGACCCACAGCCTTGGTGGCGAGAATGACAGCCCGTCTCGCAACATTTCGCGCTTCCTCGACAGCCTCGCCAACCGGCTGCACATTGGCCTCGACGTGCGCCAGATCTGGCGCACCGACCGCTTCAGCCGCGGCGGCGACCATATCCCATTCCTCGCGGCCGGGTTTCCCGCTGCCCGGATCAGCGTCGCGGTCGAGAACTATAACTGGCAGCACCAGGATTTGAGAACCGAGAACGGAGTCAAGTACGGCGATACGATCGACCATGTCGATTTCGCCTATTTGGCTAGGATGACGAGGCTTAATGTAGCCGCTTTGGCTGCAATTGCCAGCGCTCCTCCGCCGCCCGAGCCGAAGGTGGAAGGGGCAGTGAGCACTGATACGACGATCACCTGGCCCGCAGTGGCGAACGTGAATTCCTACAAGGTCTGGTGGCGACGCACGGATGCGAACAATTGGGAAGTGTCGCGCTCAGTGCCGGCAAGCGCATGCGCAGAGACCTGCAAGCTCGTCCTCCCTCACATTCGTGTCGATGACTGGGTCTTTGGTGTCGCGTCCGCGAGTAAGGACGGCTTCGACAGTCCCGTCGCCTCGGCAGTTCCGGGCGGGGCGTTTCATCCCTATATTGCTCCTCCGAAGAAGTAGCTCGCCATTGCGAGCGGAGCGAAGCAATCCAGAAGACGTTGGTGCCGTTGGATTGCTTCGTCGTTGCACTCCTCGCAATGACGAAGTTGGAGGATAGAATGGCCGGCGGATGGACGCGCGACGGCGCGGTTCAGGACCAGATCGACGATACCGTGAAGGACGCCATCCTTCGTGCTCGCGCACTGACGCCAACGGGTGAGAGCGCGGAGGAGTGCGACGATTGCGGCGAGCCCATTCCGAAGAAGCGGCGCGAGGCGCTCCCGGGCGTCCGTACCTGCGTCGCCTGCCAATCCGAGCGCGACAAGCATGTGGTCCATTCCACGATCAACCGCCGGGGCAGCAAGGATAGCCAGCTGCGGTGACCATGCCGTCATTGCGAGCGAAGCGAAGCAATCCAGAGGAACCTTGGCTCAACTGGATTGCTTCGTCGCTTTGCTCCTCGCAATGACGATCTGAGATGGCAAAACGCAAATCCGCCGGACTGCCGTCGAGGAAGCAGATCCTCGACTTCATCGCCACGTCCGACCAGCCGGCGGGGAAGCGCGAGATTGCGCGCGCGTTCGGGCTCTCGGGCCAGACGAAGATCGACCTGAAGCGTCTGCTCAAGGACATGGCCGATGAGGGGCTGATCGACAGCTCCCCCGGCCGCGCATTCCACCAGGCGGGCGGAGTGCCGAAGGTCACCGTGCTCCGTGTCGCGCAGGTCGACGAAAGCGGGAATGTCTTCGCCGTGCCAGAGCAATGGCATGCCGAAACTCCGCCGCCGAGGCTGCGCGTTATAGAGCGCGGGCGCCGTAGCGCGCTCGGCATGGGTGATCGAGTCCTCGCTCGCACGGAAGAGAAGGGCCAAGGCTGGCTAGCTCATCCGCTGAAGAAGCTCGCGCGCTCGGCTGAGCTCACGCTGGGCGTCGTCAAGCAGGAGGGCGAGCGCTTTTGGCTGTCGCCCGTCGACAAGCGTGAGCGTCGCGAGCTGTTCATCAGCGATCTCAAGGATGCCGAACCCGGCGACCTCGTGCTGTGCGAAGTCACGGGCCGCCCGCCGCGGGTCAGCGCGCGCGTCGATGCCGTGCTCGGCGACCCATTCGCTCCCCGAAGCTTCAGTCTCATTGCCATCCACAAGCATGGGCTGCCTCATGAGTTCAGCCAGGAAGCAATCGACGAGGCGCACCGCGTTTCGACGCTTCCGCTTGGCGAGCGCGAGGACCTCACGCACCTTCCGATCGTCGCCATCGATCCCGAGGACGCTCGCGACCATGACGATGCGATCTGGGCCGCGCCTGACGGGGAGGGTGGCTGGAACGCGATCGTCGCCATCGCCGACGTCAGCTTCTACGTCCGCCCCGGCTCCGAGCTCGACCGTGAGGCGCGGGCTCGCGGGAACAGCGTCTATTTTCCGGATCGCGTCGTGCCGATGCTTCCCGAGGAGCTGTCCGCCGACATCTGCTCGCTGAAGGCTGGCGAACCGCGCGCGGCCATGGCCTGTCATCTCAAAATTGCGAAGGACGGCACGCTAAAGAGCTGGCGTTTTACGCGAGCGAAGATTTGCGTGACTGCAAATATTGCTTACGAGGATGCGCAGACGGTGATCGACAATACGGAAGACGAAGACCGCATAGAGGTCAGCTCTCCGACCTGCTCGATGCCGTCGATCGAAGGACCCGTTCCGCAGGAGCTGGTCGAGATGGCGCTAAAGCCCCTTTGGGGCTGCTGGCGTGCCCTGTTCGCCGCTCGAAAGAAACGCGATCCGCTTGAGCTCGACCTGCCGGAGCGCCGCGTGATGCTCGACGAGAAGGGCCGCATTGCATCGATCGCGCCGCGCGACCGTCTCGATGCGCACCGGCTGGTCGAGGACTTCATGATCGCCGCCAACGTTGCGGCTGCGCGCGCGCTCGAGGCGAAGAAGTCTCCAGTCATGTACCGTGTCCACGAGCCGCCCAGCCGTGAGAAGCTCGTAGCGCTCAAGGATTATCTCTCGACATTCGGGATCGAGTTCTCGCTTGGCCAGGTGATCAAGCCAGGCACGTTCAACCGGATCATCGAGCGAGTTGGCGATGCAGACGGCCGCGAGGAGATCATGGAGCAACTCCTCCGCACGCAGATGCAGGCGCGCTACGCGCCCGAGCGGCTCGGGCATTTCGGGCTGGCGCTCGGGACCTATGCGCATTTCACGTCCCCGATCCGTCGCTACGCCGACCTTCTGGTCCACCGCTCGCTCGTGAAGGCATACAAGCTCGGCGACGGCGCCCTCCCGCCGGGCGATGAGGAGCGGTTCGAGCAGATCGGCGAGCAAATCTCGATGCTTGAGCGGCGCGCGATGGAGGCAGAGCGTGAGACCATCGACCGCTATGTGGCGGCCTTCCTCGCAGACCAGGTTGGGCAGCTCGTCGAATGCCGCATCACCGGGGTCCAGCCGTTCGGCTTCTTCGCCACGGTCGAGGATCTCGGCGGCGACGGACTGCTGCTCGCGAAAGATCTCGGCACCGAATATTTCCGCTACGACGAGGCAGCTCGCGCTCTTGTCGGTGATGAGAGCGGCGATGCCTACCGCGTCGGACAGCGGCTGACGCTTCGCCTCGCGGAGGCGAACCCGATCTCAGGCTCGCTCCGCTTCGAGCTTCCCGAGGGAAGCTACGGTGGCGCGTCCGCGCCAATGCGTCGTGATCGAATGCGCGGCCGCAGAGGGAGGCCGGCGAACATCCGCCACAGCAATCGCAAGCGCCGTTAAGCAACCGTCGCAACTTTCCGACGCGAGGCGTATTGGTGCTGCAGGCAGGAGGTCCTTATGACCTACAAGATCGCAATCATCGTCGGGAGCCTTCGCGAAGGAAGCATCAACCGGAAAGTCGCGCGGTCGATCTGCGGCTTGCGCGATGACAATCTCGATTGCTCAATGATCGAGATCGGAAATCTTCCACTCTACAACCAGGATCTCGACGCAAGCCCGCCTGAGGAATGGACCCGGTTCCGTCAGCAGGTCGCTGCCTCGGATGGCGTGCTGTTCTGTTCTCCCGAATACAACCGCGGCGTTCCCGGCGTCCTCAAGAACGCAATCGACGTCGGCTCACGCCCCTACGGCCAGAGCGTGTTCGACAAGAAGCCGGCCGCCATCGTCACCGCTTCGCCGGGCAGCATCGGAGGCTTTGGTTCAAACCATCAGATCCGCCAGGCCTGCGTCTTCCTAAACATGCCGGTGATGCAGCAGCCCGAGGCGTATCTTGGCCACGTCACGGATGCGAGCTTCGACGACACTGGCCGCCTCAAGGAAGGCCCGCTGAAGGAACTGGTCACGACGCTGGCGCACGCATTTCACGACTGGGTCGACATGATTCATCGCTCGCGCGCTGCACTGGCGGAGGATGCGGCGCATGCGGCACAACAGGCCGCCCTTAAGGAACACGCCTGACACTTGGCGGACGTTTTGGCCGTCTCCTAAGTAGTCGCCGTTGATCTTGGGAGTGAACCGATGGAATTTACCTGGCTTTCGCGTTGGCAACCGCAGCTGCTCGCGCTTCTGCGGATCATGACGGGCCTGTTGTTCCTGGAGCACGCGACCCAGAAGTTCTTCGCCTTTCCGGCTCCCTTCCCGGTCCAGCCGCTGCCGACGATTCTCGTCGCGGCCGGCGTGATCGAGCTTGTCGCGGGCATCTTGATCACGCTCGGTCTGTTCACCCGGCTGGCTGCTTTCATTGCATCGGGCGAGATGGCGCTCGCCTATTTCATGATGCACTTCCCGCAAGGCTTCTGGCCGGCCGTGAACAAGGGCGAGGGCGCGATCCTTTACTGCTTCATCTTCCTCTATCTCGCCGCCGCGGGCCCGGGCGCGTGGAGCATCGACGGTGCGAGGATGCGGAGCACCCCGATAGACTGAACCTATACGCCGCGCGCATAAGGAAATTGCGGCGCCGGCATGTCCGGCTGCGGGAAGTGCCTGCGAATCGCAGTATCGCAGATCACATAGCCCCAGTTGATCAGCCGCTCCTGCAGCTCGTCGCTCAGACCCGCGAGGCGCGTCGAGATCCGGGCCAGTTCCGTCGTCCGGTCAAACGAGGCGGGGAGGGCGTTCGGCAGACCGTAGTGCGAAACGTTCGAGCCGATCCCCCAATAGGTGCCGCGACGCCAGCCGCGCTCGCCTTCCTTCGCCTTGTAGGACGCAATCAGCTGCCGCTTCCGAAGTGATGAGACCTGCCCATAGATGATGTCGATGTCGCGCTTCGCCTGTCTCGCCCACATTGTGGCCGGAGAGGGCTCGGGCTGGAGCGCTGCCCCTGCGTCCGATACGAGCACGTTGCGATACGCCTTCCAGACCGTCTCGAGACCGAGATTGTCGTAGACGCCGCCGTCGGCGAGGCTGATGTTCGAAAGCAAGGCTTTGTCTTTGGCCGACACCTTCGAAAAATCGCTCGGGCCGACGCGCAACAGGTACGGCGACAGGAAGGGAGGGAAGGCGGACGAGGCTGCGACCGCGCTTGCCAGCGACACCCGCGGCCGCTTGACTTCACCAACCTTGTAGTCAGCCATCACGGCGCGCGAGAAGCGCCACAGCGTTCCGGTTTCGGTGTTGGTGGCATTGATGACGAACTCGGGCTTGCCCGGCAGATCTTGAAGCGTCGCATCGCCGAAGAGCAGACGCCGGTAAGCCCAGGCGACATAATCTGAAACGCGGCCCGGGAGTATCAGGCCGGCGGCGATCGCTGGAATGTCGATGGTCATTCCGGCGACGCGCCGGATCGGCTGGACGACATGATCCACGAAGTCCTGCCGCGTCTTGAGCCTGCTCCACTCGAGCCCAAGCTTCGCCGAAGTGATCGAACCGCCGGAAACACTCGAGAGGCGCGTCGCCCGTTGCAGCAGCCCCAACTCGTAAAGGCGCAAGAAGGCGCCGAGATGGAACAACATCGCCCGGTATCCGCCCCCGGAAACGCAGATTCCCATGCCGCTCGAGGGCCCACGGGTCCTTTCGTCCGCAAGCGGCGATACAGGCTCGACGAGTTGAACCATCGCACCCGTTCCTCTGAGGTCAACCGAGCCTTGTCAGGTTACCTTGGCGCGCTGGTGAAAGCGAGGTTGGTCCCATTCGCCGATCTGGAGAATCTCTTCCAGTATCTCTGCCGCTCGAACCATGTCGGTGAAGCTGTTGTAGAGCGGCGCAAAGCCGAAGCGCATCAGGTCGGGGGCTCGGAAGTCTCCAATCACTCCGCGCGCGATCAGCGCCTGCATGACGGCATAACCCTCCGGATGCGCGAACACGAGGTGACTCCCGCGAGCCTTGGGGTCGCGTGGTGATTCCAGGCGTACTGCGTCTCCGCAGCGTGTCTCGACTTCGTCGTTAAATAGCTGCGATAGCGCGCGCGACTTCGTTTCTATGTCGCGCATCGAAATACCATCGAACGTCGCAAGTCCCGCATCCAGCGCGACAAGCGCGAGGATCGACGGCGTGCCGGTGAGGAACCGTGTGATGCCCTGGCTCGGGCGGTAATCGTCGACGAACGCGAAGGGCTCGGCATGGCCCATCCATCCCTGGAGCGGGTTGCGAAGCTCGTCCTGCAGCCGCTCGGCGACATAAATGAAGGCCGGAGCACCCGGGCCGCCGTTCAAATATTTATAGCCGCAGCCGACCGCCAGGTCGCAGCCGGTGCCGACGAGGTCGACCTGCATCGCGCCGACGCTATGCGACAGGTCCCAAACAGTGAGCGTGCCCGCGGCGTGCGCGGCCTCATTGACCTGGCGCATTTCGTAAAGAGCGGCCGAGCGATAATCGACGTGGGTGAGCGTTACGATCGCAGTGTCGTCGTCAATTGCGTCGAGCACCTCATCTGCCGCGACGGTCTTCAGCGTCAGGCCGAGCATCTCCGCGAGACCCTGCGTCACGTAAAGATCCGTCGGGAAATTCTGCCGCTGGGTCAGGATCGTCCGCTTGTCCGGCTGTGCGCGGACTGCGGCGGCAAGCAGCTTGAAAAGGCACACGCTCGTCGAATCCGCGATCAACAGCTCGCTCGGCTTCGCTCCCACGATCGGCGCGAGCCTGGCAGCAATCTTCGTCGGCCAGTCGATCCACTCGTGCTTGTTCCAGCTGGCGATCAGGTCATCACCCCATTGCCGATCCGCGGCGTTTGCGAGCGCCACCGGTGCAGCGACGGGCAACGCGCCCAGCGAATTCCCATCAAGGTAGATAACGCCTTCCGGCAGCCGGAACCGGTCGCGCGCGAAGGCGAGAGGATCGGTGTTGTCGAGTTTCTGCGCTTCTTCGAGGGTCACTTGTCAGTCATTGCGAGGAGCAGCACGCGGAGGCAAGCCGGGGTGCTTGCCGAGCATGCTGCTGCGACGAAGCAATCCAGCAATGCGCGCCTGGATTGCTTCGCTGCGCTCGCAATGACGAACTAAAGCTTGGGCAGCGTAACCCCGCGCTGCCCCATATATTTGCCGGCACGGTCGGCGTAGCTCACCTCGCACGGCTCGTTGCCCTGCAGGAACAGGAACTGACAGGCGCCTTCGTTCGCATAGACCTTCGCCGGCAGCGGCGTGGTGTTCGAAAACTCCAGCGTCACATGCCCCTCCCAGCCGGGCTCCAGCGGCGTAACGTTCACGATGATCCCGCAGCGCGCATAGGTCGACTTGCCGAGGCAGATCACCATCACATCGCGCGGCACCCGGAAATATTCGACGGTATGGGCGAGCGCGAAGCTGTTGGGCGGGATGATGCACACGTCAGTCGTCCGGTCGACGAAGCTGTTGGACGCGAAGTTCTTCGGGTCGACGGTCGCCGAATCCACGTTGGTGAAGATTTTGAAATGGTTCGAGACACGCGCGTCATAGCCGTAGGACGAGAGGCCGTAGCTGATGCAACCCTCGCGCCGCTGCGCCTCGACGAAGGGCTCGATCATGCCGTTTTGCTGCGCCTGCTCGCGAATCCAGCGGTCGGATAAAATCGCCATGCCGAGTGCCTAACGAGGCGGTCCGACTGCTTCAATTTGGGCGGGATTATTTCTGTGGATGGCGGGCTTGTGACGAATTCCTGACTTCTTTCGAACCGCTGGATGATTCGTGCACAACTAATCCACAGCTGGGCGAAACTGTGCTATCTTTGTTCTCGTTGGGTGTGGAGCCGCGCCGAGCGTAGAGGACGTTCATGGCTGAAGTCGTGCGTATTGCCGAAGCGGTAGAATCCGCCGGCACCCAATCGCTCCCACAGAATGTCGAAGCGGAAGCAGCGCTTCTCGGCGCGCTGATGATCGACAACCGGCTGGTTGAGGACGTTCAGCTGAAACTCCGGCCCGACCACTTTTTCGAATCGTTACATGGGCGTATCTACGAAGCGATTCTCCGGATGACGGACGCGAATCGAGTCGCGAACCCGGTAACCCTGCGTCCTCTGTTCGAGTCAGATGAATCGATAAAAGAAGTTGGCGGTCCGGCGTATTTGGCGCAATTGACCGGATCGGGCGCGGCCGTGATCGGCGCCCGGGATTTTGCGCAGCAGATCTACGATCTCGCGCTTCTCCGGGCATTGGTCGGCGTAGGTCGCGGCCTGGTCGAAGGCGCGCTCGACACGAGTGAGGAAGTTGCCCCCCTCGCTCAAATCGAGCGCGCCGAGACCGAGTTATACAAGGTGGCCGAGGAGGGGGGTGCCGAGGGCAGGGCAAAGTCCTTCTCCGACGCCACCAAAGAAGCTCTCGAAATGGCCGAGCGCGCTCTCAACAGCGGCGGCCATCTGTCTGGATTCACTACAGGCTTGGAGAGCCTGAACACGAAGATCGGCGGGCTGCATAAGTCCGACCTGATCATCGTCGCGGGCCGCCCCGGCATGGGCAAGAGCTCGCTTGCGACCAATATCGGATTCGCCTGCGCACAACGGTTCCTTCGCGATCGCGAGGACGGCATCGAGCCTACAAGATCGGCGGGGACCGCAGTTGCCATGTTCAGCCTCGAAATGTCGGCCGATCAGCTCGCGACTCGAATTCTCGCCGAGCAATCGGGGATTAGCTCCGAGAACCTGCGCATGGGCCGAATCAGCCAGCAGGAGTTCCGCCAACTCGCGCGCGCGGCGGCCGAATTGCAGAGCCTGCCGCTCTACATCGACGACACGCCGGGCCTTACCATCGCCGCGCTCCGGACCCGTGCCCGCCGGCTCAAGCGGCAGAAGGGCATCGGGATGGTCATCATCGACTATCTCCAGCTGCTCCAGGGCACCGGCAAAGGGAGCGCGGGCGACAATCGCGTCCAGGAAATTTCGGAGATCAGCCGCGGCCTGAAGCAGCTGGCCAAGGAAATCGACGTTCCAGTTATGGCCTTGTCCCAGCTCAGTCGCGCCGTCGAGCAGCGCGAAGACAAGAGGCCGCAACTATCCGACCTTCGTGAATCCGGCTCGATTGAGCAGGATGCCGACATCGTGCTCTTCATCTACCGCGAGGATTACTACCTCGCGGCGAAGCAGCCTGGCGACGATCATCCCGACTTCGCGGCATGGCAGGAGGAAATGGCGCGCGCCTATGGCCGGGCCGAAGTAATCGTCGCCAAGCAGCGTCACGGCTCGACCGGCAAGGTCCGCCTCAAGTTCGATAGTCGGATCACCAAGTTCAGCGACGCAGTCGACGAGGGCTATCTGCCCGAGCTGCGCGGCGGCTGATTGGGGATGATCGCGCCCGCGCGCTGGTGGGACGCGCGGACGCGGTCATTGGGTGGGGGTGAGGGCGCCGGCTCGGTCCGGCGCCCTCTGCATGGGGGCTATGGCCCGATGTCTTCGCCCTGGCGCTGATAGGCCTGGCGGGGAGCGCCTCGCACAAGCCCAAGCGCCATCGCGACATCGTCGTCCCAGCCATAGACGTCCGGGCGGAACTGTACTCGGCCGCCGTCGAAAAAAGCCGTGTGATAAAAGAGCCGAACCGGGATCCTGGTCTTCAACTTCACCCATTTTTCGTCGCCGCTGGAGAGAGCTTCATCGAACTGAGGAAATACCCCATCTTGATCAGTGAGCATCGCCGCGAACTGGAGGGCGTTCTGAACTCGAACGCAGCCGTGGCTTCGATGACGGTCCGGCAATGCGAACAGCGCCTTGGCCGGCGTGTCGTGCATGTAGATCTGCTGCGGATCCTCCATGTCGAACTTGACCTGGCCGAGCGAATTCTTCGGCCCTGGCAGCTGCACCAGCCTGCCGTTCTGGAAGGTCATGTGGTTCGCGGCGAAATATCCCCGGCCCTTTTCGGCCAACTCTTCCTCGTAGATCGAGTCAGGAATCCGCCAGTAGGGATTTGCGACCAGTTGCGAGAATGAAGCCTGGATCTGTGGCGTCGGCTTGTCGGGCTCACCGGGGACGACGTTCCGATGATCAATCTGCTGACCGTCGCGCCAGTAATCGAGGAATGCGGCCGCCGTGTTGACGTCGATGCGGGTCCCGGGTGGCTCGCGTTCGAGCCAGCGAAGGCGTTCCATCCCAATCGCGAGCTGGCGCGCGAGGCCAGCGGGGCCAAGGTTCAGAATTCCGATCGTGTCATCATCGATCACGCCCGTCGGCTTCAGGCCCCAGTCCGCCTGCAGTCTCTTCACGGCGGTGATGAGCTGCGGCGTGTAACGCTGCGACAGCTCCGGAGACGCGCCGTCCAGATAGCCCTCGGCGATCAGTGCCGCGGCAACGAATGGCACCCGAACGTCGCTGCGCCCTGGCTTGATCTTCCTGCCGGAGGGGATTTCTGATGGCTTGTCCTTCGCCGCCATCGCGAGGAAGCGGAGGTGCGCCTGGCTGAACGCGCGATACTCGTCTGTCTGCGGCGGAAGCGACGCATACCAATCCTCAAGGTTTCCCGTGTCGAGCGCCTGCGCGAGTCCCCGGGCCACATCGGTATTCGCTCGAGGGATCGTGTAGACTGCGCTGATCTTCTTCGGATCCGCCGCGCCGCGCGCGAGAGCGGACGCATATTTGAGCGCCGCGGTCGTCAGAGCCGCCTCGCGGGCGTTCGCATCTTTCGGCAGGGGCTGTTTGAGGAATAGGTCCGGCTTCAACCCGTTCGCGGGCGCCTGGGCAATGATATCGAGCAGCGCCTTTTCGGACTTATTGTCCCAGGCGGCCTTCCACTGCCGAGTCTCATAGAAGGCGCGGACCTGCGGATCGCTGGCGGTTGATTGAAGCGTGCTCGTGTCGGCATGCTTGCGGCCGAACGGGAGGCGGTCACAGGCCGAAGCGGAAACGCAAAACAAGGCAAGGATCAGCGCCCTGCCAACGCAATTACTGGCTTTCACATGCGGCTGAACGCATGGCCGTTCCGTTCGGTGCCATTAGCTTGCTCGCCTGTCCCCCGGACGGCTGCGCGAGCTAATCCTCCTGCATGTTCGGATCGCGCAAGCCTTCGCCGATCGCGGCGCGGGCTCGATCCGCCTCGCTGCTGGTCACCGGGTAAGCGCAATAATCGGCGGCATAGAAGGCGCTCGGGCGGTGGTTGCCGGAGAGGCCCACTCCGCCAAACGGAGCATTGGAAGGAGCACCGTTTGTCGGCTTATTCCGGTTGATCACGCCGGCGCGGACGTTGGCCCAGAACTTGTCATACATCTCCGGGCTACCGCCGACGAGGCTCGCGGCAAGCCCGTAACGCGTGTTGTTCGCCTCCTTGATCGCGCCATCGAGATCCTTGACCCGAATGACTTGCAGCACCGGACCGAAGACCTCCTCATCCGGCCGGTCCCTGACGTCGGTCACGTCGATCAGGGCCGGGGTCAGGAAAGGCTTGTCCGCGACGGGCCGGTCGAGGTGGCAGATCGGCTTGGCGCCCTTCATCATGAGGCCGAGCCACTGCTCCTGCACGTGATCGGCCGCGGCCAGGTCGATTACCGGGCCCATGAAAGGTTGCGGATCGGCGAACGGCTCACCGACGATCATGCGGTCGATCAGCTTCCTGATCGCATCGATGAGCTCGACCTGTTTGCCGTCTTCGACGATAAGCCGGCGCGCGGCGGTGCAGCGCTGACCGGCCGTAAGATATGCGGATTGGACGGCAATGATTGCGGCGGCGTCGATGTCCTTGGACTGCCAGACGACGAGCGGATTGTTTCCTCCGAGCTCGAGCGCCAGGATCTTGTTCGGCGTCTCGGCGAACTGCTTGTGAAGCGACTGCCCCGCTCGCACAGATCCGGTGAAGAGCAGGCCATCAATGCCGGGCTCCGCGGCCAGCGCCCTGCCTTGGTCGGGGCCCCCGATAAGGAGCCGCGCCACCTCTTCCGGTATCTTTGCCTCGTGCAGGCAGCGGACAAGGAACTCGCCGGTGGCGGGAGTCTTCTCCGATGGTTTGAAGACCACGGCGTTGCCGGCAATCAGGGCAGGAATGATGTGGCCGTTCGGCAGGTGCGCGGGGAAATTGTACGGTCCGAGAACGGCAAGCACGCCGTGGGGCTTGTGCCGTACCGCGATCTTGTTGCCGAGGGCTGCCTCGAGCTTCCGCTGCGGCGTGCGTTCTGCGTAGGCGTCGACCGAGATCTCGACCTTGTTGACGACCGCGGCCACCTCGGTCCGTGCTTCCCAGAAGGGCTTCCCGGTCTCTCGTGAGATCAGTCGGGCGAATTCCGTTTCTTTCGAGCGCACGACATTCGCGAAGCGGCGTACTGCTTCCACGCGATAGGCGACCGAATGCGCAGCCCACGCCGGCCATCCAGCGCGGGCGGCCGTAACCTCTGCCGCGGCATCGCCCACCGCACCGGACCAGACCTCCTCGTCGGTCACAGGATCGGTTGAAACGAGGGTGCCGGTGGCCGGACGCTCCGTAATTCGCTCCTGTTCGTTAAGTTGCCGGTGCATCCCGCTCCATTGCTTCGCCCATACGGCGAACTGCATTAACCTTGTACTCGAACGGCTGCCAGTCGTCGCGTTCAGCGATGGCCGACCAGATTGCCTCGACCTCGTCAATGTGCATTGAACAGGGCTCGGCGTCGGACCAATATGGGTGCGACTGCGGCCGATCGCGACCCTTTAGCGCCGCGGCCAATTTCCGGAACGGATCGGACGGATAAAGTTCTTCGCCGGCATCGCGGCCGCCACGCCAATCAAAGAAGATGCGGTCGATCGTTGCTTCGCGGGTCGCGAGCGCATTGATCAGCGCAGCGCCAAGCTCGCGATCTTCCTCGCGACCTGCCGGGGAGACTCCCAGGCGGCGGAGCATTGCATCTACCAATGCATCCTCAAACCGACCGCTCCATGCAGAGAGCATGTCCGACAGCGGCGGCGCGTCGGCCACAAGCGACATGCAGCCGGCAAATTGCGCCACGTCCCAGTGGATCGCTTCCGGCTGCCTACCAAAGGCGTACAGGCCATAATGATCGAAATAAGCTGCGATGAACTCGGGCTCCCATTCCGGAGTGAAGCGCCAGGGGCCGTAGTCGAAGCTTTCGCCTGTGATGTTGATATTGTCGCTGTTGAGCACGCCGTGGACAAAGCCAGCAGTTAGATAGGATGCCGCGAGCATCGCAGTGGCTCCGATGACCAGGTCGAACAGCCGCAGAGCGTTCTGCGCGTCGTCCGTCGCAGGACGCTCCGCATAGAGATTTTCGAGGGAGTAGCGGACGAGCTTCTTGATGTTCTCCACCTCGCCGAAAAAGGCGAGCCGCTGAAACGTGCCAATACGGATATGCCCGTGGCTGAGGCGGGTCAGCACCGATGAACGGGTCGGGGAGGGTTCGTCGCCACGCTCCAGTGCCTCGCCAGTCTCGAACAGGGCGAAGCTCTTCGATGTGTTGACGCCCAACGCCTCGAGCATCGCGGTCGCCAGGACTTCGCGGACGCCGCCCTTGAGCGTCAGGCGTCCGTCCGCGCTGCGGCTGTAAGGCGTCTGGCCGGAGCCCTTCGTGCCCAGGTCGAGCAGGCGATCGCGCTCGTCGCGCAGCTGCGCGAACGTGAAGCCGCGGCCGTCGCCAATCTCCGGGTTGTACACGCGGAACTGGTGGCCGTGATAACGAAGCGCCAAGGGCTCGGTGAGATTGCCGGGCAACGGCTCAAACCGGCAGAAATGCGCAGCCCACTGGTCTTTGCTCAGGTCAAGTCCGACCTGCTTCGCCCAACGCTCGTTGAGAAAGCGCGGCGTGCATTGAGGAAAGCGCGCGGGCTCCACGATGTCGTAGAACTCGGAGCCCAGGTTGAAGACTTTCGGGTCGGGGCGATAGGAAGGCACCAGCCCGTCAGGCAGTCAGCAGCCGGAGCGTCTCGACCGCAGAACTGTCCGATTCATCCTTGGAGATCGTTCCGACGAACTTCCCCTGGCGATCGAACAGCAGGACGGTTGCAGTGTGCGCGATGCTTTGTCCCATCGCCGCGTGGGGTAAAGGCTCGGCGTAGATCCCATATTGTTTCTTGACCCGATCAATCTGCGCCGGAGAGCCGGTCAGGCCAATGATCGGCGAGCCGAACAGCTGCGCGTACTGCCCGACTTCCTTCGGACCGTCGTTCTTCGGATCGATCGTCACGAATACTAGATTGAGTCTGTCCTCTGATCCTGCGTTTCGGCGAAGCTTTACGAGCCGCTGGAGCGTCGTCGGGCAGATGTCGCCACAGCGCGTAAATCCGAAGTAGATCGCATAGGGCTTTCCCACGAGCGCGCTGCTGGAGAAGGGCTTTCCGTCCCCCGACGTGAGCGTGAATGGGCCGCCGAAGCTTGCCTGAGTGGTTGTGACCACTTGCGATGGATGCTCGGGCTCGCCTCGGAAGATCATGAGCGCAACAACGACGGCCACCGCCACGGCGATGATCAGCCAAAGCAGGAGCCGGATCTTCTTCAATCTCGGTAACGATGGAGCGGTTTCGTCTGCCACGGTCGCGTCAGTAGCCGTGAGGCTCTGCTCGTCAACAGTCGCGCACTTAGGAAAGTCGCGATACAGCAGTTGAGAATCACGACGTGTCACCGGGGATGGGGAATGAATCTGTTCAAGTTGCTTGCCGCTTTCGTATTGCTGTTCGCCACCGTTCCAGCCGTCGCCCAATCGGTCCAGCAGGCCCCCAATGGCTCCCAGATTGTCGCCAGCACCAATTCGCCTGCCGGCACCATTCACGTCGATCTGACGCTCAATCCGGAAGGGCGCGTCGGCTACATGGTATCGCGGCTGGGCAAGCCAGTGATCGATGAAAGCCGTCTGGGCTTTCTCTTCACCGACGCCCCCGAGATGCTGCGCAATTTCAAGTTCGCCGGTCATACGACGCGCAGCTCGGACCAGACTTGGGAGGAGCCGTGGGGTGAGTACCGAAGCATTCGCGACCATTACAATGAGCTTGCCGTCAGCTTCGACGAGACGAAATGGCTCAAGCGCCGGATGACGGTCGTTTTCCGCGTCTACGACAATGGCGTTGGTTTTCGATACGAGCTGTTCGCGGGGCCGGGTTTCGCCCATGCCAACATTGCGGACGAATTGACCGAGTTCAACATTGCCGAGCCAGGCACTGCCTGGTGGGACGAGGCGCTCGAGTGGAACCGCGAGGAATATCTCTATCGCAAGACGCCGATCGAGGAGATCGGAACGACGCAGACTCCCGTCACGATAAGAACGAACAGCGGGCTTCACCTGTCGATTCACGAAGCGGCCCTGGTCGATTATTCAGGAATGGACCTGCGGCGCGTGCAGGGCAGGGTGCTCAAGGCGGACCTGATGCCCTCATCGACGGGGCCGAAGGTCAGCCGCAACCTCCCGCTCGCCACGCCGTGGCGCGTCATCATGATCGCGCCGGATGCACCGTCGCTTTACAGGTCGGCGCAGATCATCCTGAACCTGAACGAGCCCAACAAGCTCGGCGACGTCAGCTGGGTTAAGCCAATGAAATATGTCGGCATCTGGTGGGCGATGCATCTCGACAAGGCGACCTGGAACTCGGGGCCGAACCATGGTGCCACCACAACTAACGCCAAGCGCTACATCGACTTCGCTGCGAAGAACGGCTTCGGCGGCGTGCTGATCGAAGGCTGGAACAAGGGCTGGGACGGCGATTGGTTCGGCAACGGCTGGGACTTCAGCTTCACCGAGTCCTATCCGGATTTCGATCTTCCCGAGGTCGCGCGCTACGCCAGGTCAAAGGGCGTCGAGATTATCGGCCACCACGAAACCGCCGGGAATATCGCCAATTACGAAAAGCAGATGGGCGCTGGGTTCGACCTCTACCAGCGGCTCGGCATCCACAACGTAAAGACCGGCTATGTTGCGGACGCTGACGGGATTCAGGCGCTCGGCCCTGATGGCAAGATCCACTTCGAATGGCATCAGGGGCAGGTGATGGTGAACCATCATCTGAAGGTCGTGACAGAAGCGGCGAAGCGGCACATCACGGTGGATGCGCACGAGCCGGTGAAGGACACTGGTTTGCGCCGTACCTACCCGAACTGGGTCTCGCGCGAAGGCGAACGGGGGATGGAGTACAATGCCTGGGGCGTGCCCAAGAACCCGCCGGAGCATGAGGCGAACCTGATCTTCACGCGCATGCTGTCAGGTCCGATGGATTTCACGCCGGGCGTCGTGAGCCTGAAGGGCAAGGGGAATACGCAGATCCTCTCGACGCTCGCCAAGCAGCTCGCGCTCTACATCACCATCTACTCGCCCATTCAAATGGCTGCCGACCTCCCGGAGAATTACGAGGCGAACCCAAAGGCCTTCCAGTTCATCAAGGACGTAGCCGTCGATTGGGACGACACGCGCGTGCTCGCCGGCGAGGTCGGTGACTATGCGGTGATCGCGCGCAAGACCCGTGGCTCGCCCGTGTGGTTCATCGGCGCAGTCGGTGACGAGCAGGAGCGCCACTTCGACGTGCCGCTGAGCTTCCTCGATTCGGGCCGCCGTTACCGAGCGGAAATCTATCGCGACGGCGACGATGCCGATTATCGGACCAATCCGCGCTCGATGGTAGTCGAGCAACGTGTGGTCACATCGGCCGATCGGCTGGCGCTTCGATTGGCTCCGGGCGGAGGCGCGGCGGTGAGGTTCGTGCCACTCGGCTAGTCGGCGCGAACCCTCAGCATCGCTACGGCTCCGATCGCCATCACGACTGCGGCGGCGAGCATCGTCCATATCGGCTGGTCGGGGAAAAAGGCCTTCATGATCGAGCCCATGACCGTCGCGACCAGCAGCTGGGGGACGACGATGAAGATGTTGAACAGGCCCATGTATATCCCAAGCTTGCGCTGCGGCAGGCTGCTTGCGAGGATCGCGTAAGGCATGGCGAGGATCGATGCCCAGGCGATGCCGATCCCGATCTCGGAGACGACCAACATCTTTGGATCGCGGATCAGCAGGAAGCTGGCATAACCCGCGGCCCCGGCGAGCAGGCAGATCGAGTGCGTGCGCGCCTTGCCGACGGCCCTCGCCAGGAAGGGCAAAAGCGCCAGCGCCGCGATCGCCGCGACACCATTGTAGACAGCAAACAGCACGCCGACCCAGTTGCCGGCGTCCTGGTAGCCCGCGCTCGCCGGGTCCGGCGACATGTAGAAATCGCGCGCGACCACCGGTGTCGTGTTGATCCACATGATGAACAGCGCCGACCAGCTGAAGAACTGCACGACCGCGAGCCGTTTCATCATCGGCGGCATGCCGGAAAAATCGCCGACGATATTCGCAAGCATGTTGCTCGTGCTTCCCCGCCGCGCCAGCGCAATTCCAGCGGCATTGGCAAGACCGTAGGCGATTAGCAGCCCGCCGAGCAGATAGACTTCCTTTTCCAGTCCCCATTGGATGACGGCGAAGAGGACGGAGATGCCGATTGCGATCCAGACCACGCTGGTTCCGAAGCTGCGGTTGGCGAGCGCATGGATCGTCTGTTCGGCTTCAGGGTGGTCGGCGGATTCGCCAAACCGCGCCATCTCCTCGGGCGAATATTCCTTCGTTGTCAGGACCGTCCAAAGGACTGCGACGAACAAGGCCCCTCCGCCGACCCAGAAACTATAGCGGACCGTGTCGGGAATTCCGCCGCCCGTTACCGTGTTGGAGACGCCCCATTTGTCGAGAAACTCGGGGAAGATCGACCCGAATACCGCGCCGACGCCGATGAAGGCAGTCTGTACCGCATATCCGCTGGTATGCTGATCCTTGCGCAGCATGTCGCCGACGAAGGCGCGGAACGGCTCCATCGTGATATTGAGGCTGGCATCGAGCGCCCAAAGCAGGACCGCCGCCATGAACAAGCTCGATGACAAGGGCATGAGGAACAGTGACAAAGCAGCCAGTACCGCTCCCGCGAGAAAATAGGGACGCCGTCGTCCCAGAGGCCCAAGCCAGGTTCGATCGGACAAGTGGCCGATGATCGGCTGGACCAGCAGGCCGGTGAGCGGCGCCGCGATCCACAACGCCGGCAAATCGTCGAGGCTCGATCCGAGCGACTGAAAAATCCGCGACATGTTCGCGGTTTGGAGCGCGAAGCCGACCTGGATGCCGAGGAACCCGAATGAGATATTCCACAGCGCCGCGAGCGACTGGCGCGGTTTCTCGATCAGTTCCGGACGGTTCATTCGTTATCCCTCCCCTATCCAGCGGCGCGGAGGCATGCGCTCGCCCGATACTCCCGCGGTGTCATACCGAAGCGCTCTCGAAATCGCGCGGTGAAATGTGCGGGGCTCGAAAAGCCGACGCCGTAAGCGATTTCCGAGATCGAGGAACCGCCGCTTGCGAGGCGTCGAGCCGCGAGGCGCAGCCGGTAGGTCCGCGCATATTCTGTGAAAGTCATTCCGAACAGTTGCCGGAACCGGCGCGAAAAATAGGCTGGCGAGACGCGGCAGGCGGTGGCCGCGGTCTCTAGCGCGATCGGCTCGGCGGGCGCAGCGCGCAGCAGCTCGAGCGCCGGAAGAAGCCGTTCGACATGCGCGGTTTCCATGTCGGCCTCCGACTCGCGATGCTCGGGCGCCTCGGCCGCGGCGAGAAGCAACAGCTCGGCAATGCGTTCGGTCTTGAGATCCGATCGCTGAGCGGCGTCGACCAGCCAATCAGCGAGAAGGTTGAGGCGGGTTCGGATGGGATCATCGGCGGACGCGCAAAATGGCGCCGAGAGCCTGGGCACACGAAGACTCAGCGTTTCGACGAGATAGGGGTCGATCTGGACCAGCACCCACTCCATCGCGCCGGGCTCGAGCGCGAAATCATGGTGCCGCATCGATGGCACGAAAACGACCGATCCGTCCTCGATCCGATGCCGCTGACCACCAGTCATGAAGGTGCCGCGAACCCGGCGGAAGAGCACCAGCTCGGCAACATCATGGAAGTGCAGGAACCGGCCCACGTCGCCCGAGTCCGCGTCCACCCTCACGCGCTCAGCGAGCAGCGAAGTGCCATCCGGAAGCTCCACCGGTTCGCAGATCGGACGCAGCGCCATGGCAAGGGTGTGATATTCCTGGCTACGATGTGCAAGAGCAAGTTGCACCCCGATAGGTCAAATTCACGATAGTTTTTGCAAGGGTCCAGCATAGTCTCGTGAACTGACGCGCCGACACTGCGGACCTATTCTTGCACAATGGTAACGATGCTTCGGACCGATAGGCTAGCCGCCGAATTGGAGGATGTAGGATTCGTCCGTGCGCGCAACCTGTTCGATTCCGGGTTCATGGATTCGCTCCTTCTGCGCGCCCATGCGACCCTGTTTCGCGAGACGGCCGAATCCCGAGATGCGGTGAAGTCGAACGGCTCGCTCATCCATCTCGCCGACAATCCCGAATATGCCGATGTCATCGCCGCTCCGGCGCTCCTGCAGCTGCTGCGCGATTGCGGCGCCACCGACCCTCGCTTCACGGGCGGTTTCCTCATTTCGAAGCCACGCGGAGGACCGCCCCTGTTCTGGCATCAGGACTGGTGGGGATGGGACGACGACAGCGCCTACGAGCCGCGCGCGCATCAGCTGTTCGCGATGATCTATCTGACCGACACGAGCATCGAGAACGGCTGTCTACGCGCGATCCCCCGGTCACACCGCCTCGACCATCTGCTGCACCATCTCGACACCGCTCATTCGGAAGGGATGCAGGGCTTCAAGGATCCCGGGAACGCGGCTTACGCCGATCACCCCGACCAGGCCGCTGTGCCGGTGAGGGCCGGCGATGTGCTGATCGGCGATGCGCGCCTGATCCATGGAGCTTTCGCCAACAAGACCAACGAAGAGCGGCCTCTGCTCACCTTGTGGTTCATGCCGCACTGGAACTCCATGCCGCCGGAGATGCGCGCGCTCGCCTACAAGGGATTCATGCGCGGCGACGACATTCCGTCGAGCGTTGCACATCCGCGGACGTTCCTCGATTGGCCCGAGGCATTGAAAAGCCGCATCGCCCACCTCCTGCCGCCTGACGACGGTGGAGTCCCGCCGATGCGCTGGAACCGTACTCCCGACTTTGCACGGCTCGCCGCGTGAAGCGGCACCTCGTGTTCCTACTGGCAGCATCGACTGCGGCCAGTCCGGGCGCGGCGGCAAACCTCCAGACGGCAGCCCCCGCCGTCGCCGCCGCGCCCGCAGGGCTGGAGAACGAGGTTTTCTATCACATCTTCACCCGGTCGATGCGCGACAGCAACGGCGACAGGGAAGGCGATCTCAAGGGGATCGAGGAGAGCCTGCCGTACCTGAAGCGGCTCGGTGTGACGTCGATCCTTCTGACACCGCTCTACCCTTCCGCGTTCTATCACGATTATTTCGCGAGCAGCTTCGACGGCGTCGATGCAAAGTTCGGGACGATGGACGATTACCGGAGGCTCGTCCGCGCGATCCATGCACGGGGCATGAAGATCTACCTCGACCAGGAATTCCAATACGTCGCCTACGACCATCCGTGGTTCCAGTCAGCGCTGGGCCATCCACAGTCGCCGTACAGCGACTTCTTCATCTTCCACGGGCCCAACAACACGCAGCCCGAATCCGGCCCCTTCGGGATCACGATGGCGCCGCGCTTCCCGAATGGCGAGACAGGGATCACCACGATCAACATGAAGTCGCCGAAGTTCAAAGCTTGGGCGACAGATTACCTGCTGAGCTGGGTCGACCCGAACCGCGATGGAGATTTCTCGGACGGGGTCGATGGCTTCCGCCTCGATCATATGATGGACGACCTCGACAACAAGCACGTCAATACGAACCTGTTCGACACCTTCTGGAAGCCGATTTTCGCCAGGCTCCGCGCCGCCAATCCGAAGCTGAGGCTCATCGCCGAGCAGTGGGACTGGGGCGACGGCGGCGACTTTCTCCGCCGAGGCGGCGTGGATGCAGCTTTCGCGTTTCCGCTTACCTCCGCGATCCGCAGCTTCGACAAGGCGAAGATCGTCGAAGCGATCGACAAGCTCGATAAGGCGATCCCGACCGGGAAGCACGAACTCGTCTTCGTCGAGAACCACGACGTGTCGCGCATCGCGTCCGATCCGGGGATCACGCCCGAAAAGCTGCGGACGGCTGCGACGCTAGTCGTCACATTGAAGGGCGTTCCGTCCATCTATTACGGCCAGGAGCTCGGCATGCGCGGAAAGTCGCGCGACGAGTATAAATCCGACGAGAAGGATATCGGTAACCGCGAGGCCTTCGAGTGGAGCGCCAAGACCGAAGCACGGGGGCAAGCCAATTGGTACAAGGGGCCCAAAGCCTATTGGACGGAGCGCTTCGCCAGGGACGATGACGGCGTTTCGGTCGCCGAAGAGGATGGCGACCCGAGCTCATTGCTAAACCATTATCGGAAGCTGCTGAAGCTCAGGGCGACGCACCCGACGCTTCGTTCGGGCGCGCAGCACGTTTTGGCGACCAACGGTAACATTCTCGACGTTGAGCGTACCGGCGGGGGAGAGCGGCTCCTGATCGTCGCCAATCTGTCGGAGCAGCCCGCCGATTACGTCGTGTCGGGGCGCGACCTCCTCACTGGCGAACGCGTTGCCGGCACGCTTCACTTGGGACCTTACCAAACGACCGTCATTAGCCGCTGAATCGCGGCTGGACTTGGACGAAGCCTCGTATAGGCTCGCGCGTCATTCCCGCGGGCGACCGCGGCTGGGAGGGGAGCCCGGATGAGCCTTTCAACAATCGACGTCATTGTCGTCATTATCTACGCGATCGGCATTTTCAGCCTCGCACAATTCGTTTCACGCGAGAAAGCCGGTCACGAAAAGGACACGTCCGACTACTTCCTAGCGTCGAAGAACCTGCCGTGGTGGGCGATCGGCGCTTCGCTGATCGCCGCCAACATTTCGGCCGAGCAGATCGTCGGTATGTCGGGCTCCGGCTATGCGATCGGCCTGGCGATCGCCTCTTACGAGTGGATGGCGGCCCTGACGCTGCTGATCGTCGGCAAGTTCTTCCTGCCGATCTTCCTCAAGAACCACATCTACACGATGCCGCAGTTCCTGGACCGCCGGTACGGCAAGGTCCTGCCAATCATCATGGCGATCTTCTGGCTCGCCCTCTACGTGTTCGTGAACCTCACTTCGATCATCTGGCTCGGCTCGATCGCGGTGAACAAGGTTGCCGGCATCGATCAGAATGTCGCGCTGATCATCCTTGGCGCCTTTGCCTTGCTCTATCAGCTGCGCGGCGGCCTCAAGGCGGTGGCGCTGACCGATATCGTGCAGGTAACCCTGCTCGTTTTCGGCGGTCTAGTCGTCGCTTATTTGACGCTGACGAAGATCGGGAACGGCGACCTGTTCGCCGGCTTCCACACCTTGGTCTCGACCTCGCCGGACCATTTCCACATGATCCTGCAGAAGGGCGACCCACATTACATCGACCTGCCGGGCTTAAGCGTGCTGATCGGCGGCATGTGGATCGCCAACATCGCTTACTGGGGCTTCAACCAGTACATCATTCAGCGCGCGCTCGCGGCGAAGAGCCTCGACGAGGCGCAGCGGGGCGTCATCTTCGCTGCTTTCCTGAAGCTGCTCATGCCGGTGATCATCGTGCTTCCGGGCATCGCGGCGGTGGTTCTCGCGCCGAGCCTTCCCAAGCCCGACGAAGCTTATCCGACGATGATGCGCCTGCTTCCCCCGGGCCTGCTCGGTCTGGTTTTTGCGGCGCTCGTCGCGGCGATCATTGCGTCGACGGCGTCCAAAATCAACTCGATCGCCACGATCTTCACGCTCGACCTCTACGCGAAGTTCCGCGGGGAGCCGACGCGAGCGGAGGACGACAAGGAGGTAAGCGTCCGGGAGGAAAAGCACCTCGTGCTGGTCGGGCGGATCACCGCCATCACCGCGATCATCATCGCCATCATTGTCGCCCGTCCGCTGGTCGGAAGCTCCGAGCAGGCGTTCCAGTACATCCAGGAGTTCAGCGGTTTCTTCACGCCGGGAATCACGGTCATTTTCCTGCTCGGCCTGTTCTGGAAGCGGGCGACGGAGGCCGGCGCAATCGTCGCCGCGGTGACGTCGGTCGTCCTGTCCTTCATCATGAAATACACCCTGCCGACGGCGATGTTCTCACGGGGCGTGAACGACTATCTGACGCCCTTCATCAACCGCATGGGCGTAGTGTTCCTGGTGTCGCTGGTGCTTGCCGTCATCGTATCGCTGGCGACTCCACAGCGACCGGACGTGGACACGATCGACACGGTTGGCGTGCGCTACAAGACGAGCACCGGCTTCAATGCCGGCGCGCTGGGCGTGATCCTGATCCTGATCGCCCTCTATGCGACCTGGTGGTGAGCTATCGTTTGTAGTGGTGGTGAAGCCACTCAAACACGGGCAGGGCTTCGTGTTTGGGATAGTCGAACCACGTCGCATTCTCCCAGCCTGAGCCTTTGCCGAACGGCGTGCTGCACTGGGTCGATACCCAATTGGGCTCCCAGTAAACGACGCCGATTCCGCCCGCATCGAATGTCAGCTGGGTCAGGTCGACCATGTAGCGGCGCTGGCCTTCCGGCGTCGCTGGATAGGCGGGAATCAGCGAGTCAGCGCCTAGAAGATTCCCCATCGAATCCGCGTTGTCGAGCGTGAACGGATAGGCGGTTTCGACCACGATCACGTCCTTGCCGTAGCGTTTCTTCGCCTCCGCGATGGTCGCTTTCAGCTGCGCCAGGTTCCACTCCGACCATTTCTTGTAATAGCTGATGCCGATGAGGTCGTAGCCCCTGACGCCCGCTTTCGCCGCCGCGTCGAACCAGGGAAGAATGTTCTCGGGCTGCGCGATGTGGAGCATGATGCGTGGAGCCTTTGAGCCGGTGCGCCCCGCCTCCTGAACCGCCTGGATACCGGCATTCAACAGCCGCGCATTACGCTCCCAGTTGATCGGCTGGCCGGGGACCTTGCCGCCGAGAAGCTCAGGATTGGTCTCGTTCCCGACCTGCACCATCTCCGGCATCTCGTGCTCGGCATCTAGCTTGCGCAAAGTGTCGAGCGTGTAGTCGTGAAGCGCCTTCACCTGATCGTCGGTGCTGAGATTTGCCCAGGCCGCGGGCGCAATCTGCTTGCCACCATCGGCCCAGGTGTCGGAATAATGGAAGTCGAGCAGCACCTGGAGCCCGGCGGCGTGTGCTCGGCGGATGGTCTTCAAGACGTCCGTGTAATTGCTGTACTTCGTCCAGGTCGGATTGACCCAGATGCGCACGCGGACGAGGTTGCCTCCTTCCTTCTTCATCAGCGCGAATGGGTCGATCGGCTTGCCGTGGAGGCGGACGATGGCGCCGCAGTCTTCCATCTCGTTCACGTAGGACATGTCCGCGCCGAGATAGGTGCCGCGTGGCGCGGCGTGCACGGTGGCCGCAGCCGCGATCAGAGCGCCGATAATGGGGTACTTCATAGAGCAATGGTCCTCATACGAGAGCCCGAAAGCCCGTCACTCGCCACCGAGACATCGACGGGCCCGCGGCCCACGCGAATGATCGCTTGCGCCAGGCCATTGAATGCTTTGCGGTCGGTCGCGACGTCCGGCTCGACGCTGTTCGGATTGCCGTTGCCGACACCAATGACCTCGCCGCCGCTCGCCGAAAAACGCAGCAGATTATCAGCGGTCGGCATCGGGCGCCCGCGCGCGTCGACGATCATTGCATTGGCGATAACGACCTCTCCGGCCTTCGCCATGCGCCGGTCCACTGTCAGCCTGACGGCATGGGCTGGGCCACTCGTCTCGCGCGCGTCGCGCGCAACCGCGCGCCCGCCATTATAGCCAATCGCCTCTATCCGCCCGGGCGCATAGGGCACCTGCCACACCAGGTGCCGGTTGCGCGGCATCGCCTTGCGGCCGAGCGGGCGGCCGTTGAGCAGCAGCTCCATCTCCGCGGTATTGCCGTGCGCCCAGACCTCGATCGGCTGGCCTTCGCGTCCCGGCCAGTTCCAATGCGGCAGCAGGTGCACCAGCGGGTCGCCCGACTTCCACCATGCCCGGTAGTAATAATAATCGTCCTTGGGGAAGCCGCAGATGTCGAGAATTCCGAACTGTGAGCTGATGCTCGGGAATTCTGCGTAGGGCGTCGGTTCGCCGCGGTAATCGAAACCGGTCCAGACGAAGCCGCCGGCGATGTACGGGCGGTCGGCGACGATCGTCCACCATTCTTCCGCCGTCGTCGCCCACCAGGGATGCTCGGTGTCGTATGCACGGACGATATGCCGCCCAGGGTCGTTCGCATATTCGCCGCGGGTCGCTACCGTGCTGCCGGTCTCGGTGCCGATGATCGGCTGCTCGGGATGGCGGTGGTGATAGGCCTCCATCTGATTGGTTCGGTAGTTGAACCCGAGCACGTCGACGACTCGCCCGACGCCGTTGTCCCAGCCCTGGTCCATCGCGAAGGTCGTCGGCCGCGTCGGATCGAGCCGCCGAACATGGCGCTGCAGCTCGGCATTGATCCGCGCGCCTCGCTCCGTCGCCTGGTGCGGCTCCTCATTGCCGAGCGACCATAGGATGACGCTCGGGTGATTCCTGTCCCGGCGGACGATGCGTTCGAGTTGCGACACACTTTCGGGATCGGAGCTGTTGTATCGCTGCTCAACGATCGTCAGCATGCCCATCTCGTCGCAGGCCTCGAGCAGCGCCGATGCCGGAGGATTGTGCGCGCTGCGCCAGGCGTTCGAGCCCATGCCCTGCAGCTGTGCGACGCGCCAGCGATGGAGCGC
>JBEDUM010000176.1:0-2619 GCA_040414585.1 Sphingomicrobium sp.
TGCGCAAGATCGATGGACGGACCGTGAAGGTGGCGGGAAAGCCCGAGCGCTTGGCGACTGCGGGACTCGACGTCGTGATCGCGGCGCCGGACTGGCGGACCGAGCTGCTCGCCGTCATCACCGATCCGAACGTGGCTTTCATATTGATGCTGATCGGGGTGTACGGGCTGATATTCGAATTCCTCAATCCCGGGGCGGTCGCCCCTGGCCTCATCGGGAGCATCAGCCTGCTGGTCGCCCTCTATGCGCTCAACCTGCTCCCCATCAACTACGCCGGCGCGGCGCTGGTGCTGCTCGGTATCGGGCTGATGGTGGCGGAGGCCCATATCGGCTCCTTCGGCGTCATCGGGGTCGGCGGCATCGTCGCGTTCGTGATCGGCGCGATCATGATGTTTCCGTCCGGCGCGCCGGGCTTCACACTTTCGCTTTCCGTGGTCGGAGCGGCGACCGCCATGACCGCGGCGCTATTCCTGTTGGTTCTCACGATGCTGCTGCGATCGCGGCGGCGGCCGGTTGTCACCGGCAAGGAGGGGCTACTGGGCGCCGAGGGCGAGACGGTGGCATGGGACGGAGAGGAGGGAAGAGTGCGCGTCAACGGGGAGATCTGGCGTGCGCGCGCTCCCCGGCCGCTCCAGCCGGGGGCTCGCATCAAAGTCATCAACCGCGAGGGCCTCGTTCTCGTCGTCGAACCGGCCTGACGATCCCCCACCGACCACAAGGAGGAAGACCAATGCTTTCCCTCGCCACCATCGCCCTTTTGGCGATTTTCGTCGTGATCATCTTGTTCTCGGCGGTCCGGATCCTGCGCGAATACGAGCGCGGCGTCGTGTTCACGCTCGGGCGTTACACCGGCACCAAGGGACCGGGATTCTTCCTGCTGGTGCCGCTGGTGCAGCAGATGGTGCGGGTCGATCTTCGCGTGGTCGTCGACGAGGTGCCGCCCCAGGACGTGATTTCGCGCGACAACGTGTCGGTCAAAGTCAATGCCGTGATCTACTTCCGCGTCGTCGACGCCGAGCGGGCGGTGATTCAGGTCTACAATTATCTCGCCGCAACCAGCCAGCTTGCGCAGACCACGCTGCGCTGGGTGCTGGGCAAGCACGATCTCGACCAGATGTTGGCCGAGCGCGACAAGCTCAACGCCGACATTCAGGACGTGCTCGACAAGCAGACCGAGGGGTGGGGTATCAAGGTCTCGACCGTGGAGATCAAGCGCATCGATCTCGACGAGAGCATGATCCGGGCGATCGCCCGCCAAGCCGAGGCCGAACGCACCCGCCGCGCCAAGATCATCAACGCGGAGGGAGAGCAGCAGGCGGCGCAAAAGCTGCTCGACGCCGCCCAAATCCTGGCGCCGGTGCCGCAGGCGATGCAGCTGCGTTATCTCGCGACCTTGTTCGATATCGCGGGCGAGCGCAGCTCGACCATCGTGTTTCCGTTCCCGATCGAGATGATGCAGGCTTGGACATCGCGTCCCCCCGCGGCGCAGAGCTGAGTCCGGTTGGGCGCGCGACCGCGCCGACGACAACCGATCGAGCGAAAAAAAAGGCCGCTTGACGTTGCAAGCGGCCCAAGTCTGGGAGGAACGCGACGGACGGCCTGATACCGTCCACCGCACGACTTCATTTGCGAAACGCGTCATTGAAATTCAAGTGCCGTCCTTTGCCGCACCTTCTCGCCGGCGGATTCTTGCAGAGGAATCCCGATTTCGGGCGTCCCTCCTCGGCAAAATCGGCGACCTCGCATGCGCGCAGCACATGGCCGGCCGCCTCATCCTCGCCACGCGGCTTCGACTTCGCGCCGGAGTTGATCCTCGCGGTCGATGTATCGAGGCGAGAAATGAAACGGCACCAGCTGAGAAACACCGGCGTTCTTTGCGAGCGTGCCCGCCTGCGCGGCGGTCAGATGCCGCCGTTCGGCGGCAAGCTCGGCGTCCTCGTCCAGGAATGCCGTCTCGATGAAGAGCTGGTCGGCGCCGCGCGCGAGCTCGGTAATGCTTGCGACGTTCGATTCATGGAACACGGCGTCGACTACGTAGGCGATTCTGTGTCCACGCGCCGTGCGCAGCGCGTGCTGCTTGAGCACGCCGAGGGGGACGGACAGGCCGTTGCTGATGAGAATCCGGCTGTCGTCCGGCACTCCGCGCCTGACCGCCTGCTTGGCTTCGTTCAGCCAAGCGCCGACCGGAAGCTCTAGCAAATCGAGCCCCTCTCGCCACACGTTGACCCGTAATTTTTCCTGGAAGGCGAAGGCCAGGCAGGGCGTTCCGTGATCGAGGACGACGCTCTCGATCCGAAACTCCTCTTCGTCCAGCACCGTGCTGGGCGGGAGCGGGGGTATCGAAAGCTCACGCCCGCGGAACGCCTCGCGCGCGCGGAACTCGCAGATGCTGCCGACGCCGCTTGCGGTGAATTCGGCCGCCGTCAGTATGAAGTCGAGCGAATCTTCATCGAGCAGGTTCCAGTTATAGGCTCTCAATTTGTGCTCCACCTGCTCGGGGAAACCGGCCGGACCGACGAGGTGAAGCGGTGCGGTTCGGTGGAGGCACAGCCGCAAGAGGCGATCGAAGCCTGCAAAATGATCCATGTGGGTGTGCGAGACGAAAGCATGCGTGACGCG
>JBEDUM010000177.1:0-4764 GCA_040414585.1 Sphingomicrobium sp.
TTGACGCCGGATGACAGGATCGCATCCGCCGTGAAGCATGAACAGGGGAGCCATCCGCACATGAAGAGACACCGCCATGTCCAATATGCGCGCAAACAAGCGCCTGCGTCTGATTAAACGCGCGATGCTTTAGCAGCTTGTCGCACTGATCCTTGGGATGCTCGGGGTTTCGTCGCTGCTCGGCCGTAGTCGGGGGGCGAAGCTCCTATGGGGCGCGCCCTCAAACAGCCTTGAGGACGAACATTCGCTTCATATTCCGGGCCAAGGTCACAAGCGTCCACTCTGATTTGATCTTCTCCAATCCGCGCAGCAGAAAGTGGCGGAATCCGAGCACAGATTTGATGATGCCGAACACCGGCTCAGGGGTTTATTTGCGTTTGGCGCGACCCAAGTTCTCGAGGGGGAAGAAGGCGTGGCTCGTGCTCAAGGCCTTTGGCAAGCTCAAGCTTCCGCCGCGTGGGGGCACCCGACCGGATCATGATGAGCCCGACTCGCGACGACGGTCGAGCGCTACAAGCTTGACAAGAAGCACCTCGCCGATCAACGGCTGCGAGATGGGCCCCTTGAAGAGCAGCTACGAGACGTTCGACGACCTCGGCCACTACCTCGACCGCATCGCATCCGCGGTCGGGCGCGTGACGATGCAGAACTTCGGCATCGACCCGGCGAAGTACGCGGAGTATGCCATCGCCGGCGGCCATGCAGTCCAGCTGACGAACATCCTCTGCGACGTGAAGGAGGACTTCGAGCGCTGGCGCGTCCACATCCCGCAGGAGGACCTCCGGCGCTTCGAGGTCCCCGAGAGCGACCTCGAAGCGGTCGAGCCGACGAAGCGCTTCCGCGACCTCACGCGCTTTCAGGTCCCCCGCAAACGCAGGTACACGAGAAGGCACGACGTCCTCGGCAAGCGCGTCGCCGTCCCCGGATGGCGGAAGGCGACGCTCGGGATCGGCACGTGGATCCGGGCGCGCTTGAAGCTGCCGCTCGGGCGCTGAGCTAGAGCCCGACCGATTTCAGCGCATCGAGGACGCTCTGGCGCACGATCTCGTCCGAGAACTTCGGCAGGTTGCCGTTCACCGACGCGACCTTCACGCCCTGCGTGGCGAGCCAGTCGACGGCCGGCTTTGCCTTCTCCTGGTACTCGCGGAGGCGGCTGCGGATCTTCTCCTCGCTGTCGTCGCTGCGCAGGATCACCTCGGTGCCGCAGGCCGTGCAGAACTTGCCGTCGCGCGGCGGCTTGAACTCGACATGGAAGACCTTCCCGCACTCCTTCTTCGGGCAGATCCGGCGGCCGAGCGTGCGGCGGAGAATGTCCGCGTCGTCGCCGTCGACGACGAGCACAAGGTCGAGGCGCTTGCCGGCCTTGTTGAGGAGGTCCATGAGGAACTTCGACTGGTCGGTCGTCCGCGGGTAACCGTCGAGGATGGCGCCGGAGTAGCCGAGCTTCGCGAACGCCGCGGCGAAGAGGTCGTTGGTGATGCGGTCGGGGACGAACAGCCCGCGATTCACGAACCGCGCGGCTTTCAGGCCAAGCACGGCGTCGCCTATCGGCACGCCCGCCTTCGACGAGTCGGCCTTGATCGCGACGCGCATCTTCCCGTCGTCGACGAACCAGTCGGCTTTCGCGTCCCAGAACTGCTCCGGGTCCGGCTGCCGCTCGAGCCTCTTCAGCGCGCCGAGGTATTCGCGGAAGATGTTCCCCGTCCCGAGCTGCGTGAGTCCAAACTCCTTCACCAGCACGTCGACGCGGGGCTGCTTGCCGGCGCCGCTCTTGCCCGCGATGACCAGGTTCTCGAGCTCGCCCATGGGTCCCTCCCACTTTCTCGGGGAAGGAAGCTACCACGAACCGCTCAGCGCGTGAAGAGGCGGCCCTCGCTGCCGGGCGGGAGGACGACGGCGGGGTTCTGCATCCCGCTCACGCGCTTCGCGGCGGCGGGGGACCTCGCGCGCGAGGTAGTCGCGCACCACGGCCGCGCTCACGTGGCCGTCGCCGTCGGCGTCCGCATCACAGCGGAGGCCATTGAGGAGCGCGTTTCTGCAAGAAAATTAGCGTAAAGACCGCAATCCCAGTGTTGCCATTATCCCTACCGAGCCAGAGGAAGGAATAGTGGTTCAGGGTGACAGAGAACCAGCCCCGTCGCCTCCGCCTGGCCGGGCACCCCATCATAGCCACGAAAGGGGATGCCCGGTAGGCGTGCCACATAACATCGAGAGATTTCTGCGCATCGGAAGCGACGAGCAAGCGCATAAGTCAAATTGTACTACGGGAAAGGAAGACGGGCGCGGCGTAGGGCGGAGAAAACCAGGGCTTTTTCTTTCGCGATTGTGCAGGCTTGCATGGGACCTCCGGATTGACTGGGAACGCTTGGTAAGCGATCCTGTTAAGCGAAACTGATCCTCGGGAGGATGACCATGCTCGACCCGCATCAAGAAGGCTTTGAGAAGCTCGTGGCGATGATTGAAGCCCTTGCTGTGGGGATGCTCACAACCGAGGAGGAAAATGGGGGTCTCCGGTCGAGACCAATGACGACACAAAGAGCAGAGAAGGGCGTTCTCTGGTTCTTCAGAGGCAAAGAGTTGGCGAACGCCAAAAAAAACGCCCAAGTGAATTTGAGCTACGCCGACCCTAACAACGAGGTTTACATTTCCGTCTCTGGCGCTGCACGGACGTTCCGCGATCCGGCGAAGGCCCGCGAGCTTTGGAACAGCGGCGCCCGGCGATGGTTTACGGAAGGGCCGGATGATCCTCGCCTGATGATTCTCAAAGTTGAGATCATGCAGGCCGAGTATTGGGACGTCGACAAGCGCGCAATGATCCGGCTTTTGGATAAGGGTGCGAGCGCTGCAGAAATCCTGTCGGTGACCGATCACAAGAAGTTTTCGTAAATATTTATGAAAGCTCCATCAGCCGGGGGCGAGTACCCTTTTCCAAAGCTATTCGGTGCGAGCCGGAACGGATTTTTGGAGTGGAAGACTTCGAGCTTGGTGTTTCGGAAGCAGTCGTGAGCCCTCAGCTTTGCTAGCCGCCTTGCGGACGGCTTTGCTGTGTGGGATTTCGTTCAGCGTGTCGAAGTCCATAGGCATTAAATCGTTGAGACACGCGAGGGCGGTTATCGGCTAATTCTGGGAGGTTGCTGCAGTCGGGTCGGTTCTCGACGTGGAGATATACGCGGCAATAGGAACGCTGGAGGTTGTGTCGGTGTAGGTGTAGGCCGGGACCTTGCTGACGTGTGAGCCGTCGGCTTCTTGCGCGTAGTCGCCGATCTCCAAATCGCCGCTGGGGGTGTCATACGCGTCCATGCCGCTGGTGGAGACCCACGCGTCGCCTTCCGCAAGAAGCTCTATGCGAACATCGAGGCGCTACAGCTTGACTTGGATGGCTGGATAAAGGCCTATAATGAGGAAGGGCCGCATCAGAACCGCTGGTGCCTTGGCAAGACGCCAATGCAGACCTTCCAGGATGCGAAGCCCGTGGCGAAAGAGAAGTTGATCCACGCGGCGTGAGCTGCGACGACAGTTTCGGCTAATCGGGCAGTCCGCCCCCCGATTAACGAAGTCTGTCCGATTAAGTCCATATTTTTGCAGCTTCCGGCGATAGATGCACATTGTCCTGGCCCGGGCCGAGAATGAGCTGCTCGCATCCCTTATCGAAGACGAACTTTGCTTCAACTTTCGAGAGCACGTGCGAGGTGCCACACCGTGTCATTGTGGACCGTGCGGCCGTACGCAACACCTTTCAATCGCCGAAACTCACGCCTACCGCGCGCGCGGAGAGCACTAGCTCGTGGTTACACGGCACGGTGCGCAAACTGGCGATGGCGTCCTTGATGGGAACCGGCACAACGCGATCGTTGCGCAGCGCCACCATGACACCCGTTTCTCCCTTGCACGCACAATGGGCGGCGGCCGTCCCGAAATTCGTCGCGAGCAGGCGGTCGAAAGCGGTCGGCGACCCACCGCGCTGCAGGTGCCCCAGCACCGTTACCCGGGTTTCGATCCCGGCGCCTTCCTCAATGGCCCGCGCTACCGCGTCGCCAATGCCTCCAAGTTGTCGTGCGTCGGTGCGCTTCACGTCCATCGACTTGATCACCTGTTGACCGTCGGGCAGGCACGCTCCTTCGGCAACACAGATGATGGAAAAGCGCTTGCCGTGCGTGTTGCGTTGGTTGACCACCTTGAACACGGTCTCCCAGGTGAACGGAATTTCGGGCAGCAGGATCACGTCCGCGCCGCCGGCCATCCCTCCGTTTAGGGCGATCCAGCCTGCGTGACGGCCCATCACCTCGATCACCATCGCCCGATGATGCGATGAAGCCGTGGTGTGCAGCCGGTCGATCGCTTCGCATACCACGGAGACCGCCGTGTCGAAGCCAAACGTCCGGTCCGTCGAAGCGAGGTCGTTATCAATGGTCTTCGGTACCCCGACGATGGGGATGCCCAAGTCCTGAAGCTTGCTGCAGATGTTCATCGTTCCGTCACCGCCCACCGCGATCAGCGCATCCAGTGTCCACCGCTTGAGATTGCGCAGCGCCTTGTGCGACATGTTCTGGATTTCGATCGTCCCGTCAGCCTGCTCCATGGGGTAGTGCCAGGGATCGCCGACATTGGAAGACCCGAGAATCGTCCCTCCCAGGCTCAGAATATTTGAAGCCTCCTTTCTCTGGATCTCATGCATCCGTCCTTCTACCACGCCCTCGAAACCGTCCTCGATACCGATCACTGTGGCGCCATAGTGGTTCCATGCGGTCTTCACGACGGCGCGTA
>JBEDUM010000178.1:0-17933 GCA_040414585.1 Sphingomicrobium sp.
ACGACCTGATCGCGCTCCGTCAGGCGGCTGACTGGCGCGGCCCGGCGGCAATGGAGTTATGGTCAGGGGCGCGCAAACTGAAGCGATGGGGTTCAAGCCCGCATAATTGCTAGCGTCGATTTCCACCTATTGGAGACGGCAACGGTTTAGACGCGCTTTCGCGTTTGACCCAAGAGGGACGCGCGAATCTCCACCAATTCGACCAATATGTCTTAGCTTTCGGCAGCAATCATTGTTAATTGAAGCGAGGACTGGGAGAGAGGACGGTCATGACCGCCCATTCAGATACCAAAGCCGAGCGCCTCTTAAGGCTGAGTGAGGAAGTCAGTCGGATCGCGGGTTCGCTGGCCCAGCTTTCGATGGGCCTCCTCAGCGTTACAAGCGAGGACGCCAAAGCTGCCAATTCAGATGAGCTCGACGTTCCCGAGGACCTCGTTTCGTGGCTTGTTCGGGCACGGCAGGAGCGCAGTCGCTATCTATCCACTGAGCTCCTCGTCGAACCCGCTTGGGACATGCTCTTAGCGATCTTTTGGGCGGAGATTGCGCAGCGGCGCGTGACCCAATCGAATGTCTGCACTGCTTCAGGGGTTGCTCCGTCAACTGCATTGCGATGGTTGAACAGAATGGCGGAGCAGCAACTGATTGTCCGACGGCGGGATGAACATGACGCGCAGCGCTTCTACGTCGAACTTACACCGGCAGTGAGTACGGCTCTGCGCCGCTACTTTGTCGAGATTGTTCAGAAACGCAGAACTGATGAAGCTCAGTCGGATGAGCACAGGTGAAGGAATTACTTCCGCTCACGCATAGCTGGCCACTATGGGAGCAGCCGCGTCACTTTGAGCTTGGCCATGTCCTAAACTCAGCCATCACGGACCTTATCCGGCCCGCCGCGGTCGGAGACCTCGGACTCCACCATGCTGGGTGCTGGGAGTGCGACCTTTCCGATAATTCCCTGATCTGGTCTGGGGGAGTCTTCGACATCTTCGGACTGCGGCGCGGTGTGCACGTCACTCGCGAAGAGTCCGTCGCCCTTTACGGCGAGGATTCACGGGCAAGAATGGAGCGGCTTAGAGCCTACGCAATTCGGCACAGGCGCGGATTTACGCTCGACGTCGATATTCGCCCGGCAGTCGGTGGTCAGCGCTGGATGCGTCTCATCGCGGCCCCCGTTTGCGTCGACAACCGAGTGACTAAACTGAACGGCCTAAAGCTAATCATTTGACTGCAGCCGAGGAGCTAGTCTTCGTAGATCGCTCGCCGCTTTCACGTCCTAGAGCGCGCAGGGGCCTTGCTCGGCAATGAGCTGTGCATCGGGAATGATTTCGGCTTCGAGAAAGTAGTTGGGGCCAACCGCTGACCTTTCCCGTGCCCAACGCAAAAGGTCATCGCGCGACAGCTTCAACTCGAATGCGACTCCGGCATTGTAGGAGTCAGTCCAGCGAAGGCGGCATCGCAGCGGCGGCAAGTCGGGCAATCGCAGGATCACTTTCCCCGGTCTGCCTATCGGGCTTACTGTCCTGAGCTTCGCTCCTCCTTGAGAGATGTTGTGGATGTAGCCCGCGTATTGCCGTGTGCCGATGCGAATGCGAGCGCGGCATTGGATTTGAAGTCTAGGAAAACGTCGCCGCTGTCGGACGGGATGCGGTCGATCAACCGAGTCTGACAAATACATAGGTTCCGTCCCAGAGCCGCCAAAACGGCTCAGGATTAGAGGTAGACCATCAAATATCGCGTTAATGGATTGTCCGCTTTCCACCCATTCCTGCGGTAGCGAGACGCATTTCAGACGATTGCGATTCCGCAGGCACCACGTACAAGTCGGACAGGCATACATTGCTACGGGGGCGCAATGGCTAGTCCTGCCACGGACGTGTTTCTGTCCTACAAAGCCGAAGATCGCGCGCGGTTGATCCGGCTCGTCGAAGCACTCGAGGCGGAGGGTTTCAGCGTTTGGTGGGACACACATATCGGCGGCGGTTCGCATTGGCGCGAGGACATTCAGGAACATCTCGACGCTGCGAAATGCGTGATCGTTGCCTGGAGCAATCGGTCCGTCGGGCCAGAAGGCGATTTCGTTCGCGACGAAGCCACGCGAGCGCGAAAGCGGGGCGCATACCTGCCGGTCCGGCTTGATCCCGTCGATCTCCCGCTTGGTTTCGGCGAGGTCCAGGCCATTTCACTCAAGGGATGGAGGGGAGATCGATCGGATCCGCGCTTCCAAACGGTCGCCGACGCGGTCCGTCGCCGTATCGCGGGCGAGGACATCGCTCATGTGAAGGTTGATCGTGACGGATTGGGCGTGTCGCGTCGGACCATCATCGCAGGCAGCGTGGGCGCCACCGCCGTTGTCGCGGCAGGCGGTGCTTGGATCCTTGTGAAGTCGACGGCGGCAGATGCCAAGCGCATTGCTGTTCTCTCTTTCGACAATCTCTCCGGTGATCCTGGCCAGGCTTATCTTGCTGAAGGAATTGCGGAGGAACTTCGCTCGGCCTTGGCGCGCGTCGGGCTTCAGGTGATTGGTCGCGCCTCGTCTGATGCGGTCAAGAATCTCGATACGAAGGTCGCGGCGACCAGGCTCGGCGTTGCCAACATTTTGACGGGGAGCGTTCGTCGCTCACCACAAATGGTGCGCATCAGCGCGCAGTTGATCAGCGGTGAGGATGGCGTCGAGCGCTGGGAGCAAAGTTATGACCGCGCGGCTGGCGACGAGATCAAGATTCAGACTGACATCGCCGCCAACGTCGTTCAATCGCTCAGCATCGCGCTCGGCCAGGCCGGAAAGGCGGCGCTAACGCTCGGTGGGACGACAGATAGCGCGGCACAGGACCTGTTCCTTCGAGCCGCGGCGCTTAACGCGAACGACGCAAGCGAAAACGCTCTTCGCGAAGCGGTCCAACTGCTGGATGCAGCGCTGGCGCGCGACCCGCGATATGCCAATGCCTATCGAATGAAGTCCGGCATGCTCGAACTAATCGCGACGTCCTACACTAAAGGTGCAGCCGGGATGGCCAAAGTCTTGGACGATGCGGAATCGGCTGCCAGGCGCGCAATCGAGCTCGCGCCAAGGCTCGGGTCGGGGTACGCGCAAGTCGCGTTGATCGAGCAAGATCGATTCAATTTCCCAAGCGCATTTCAATATATTCGTCAGGCACTTGCGCTTTCTCCCGATGACCCGCTCGTCCTGCCTTCCGCCATGTACATCACCTGGTACTTGGGTGGCGATCCTAGCAAGGCCCTGTCGCTTGCAGATCGTGTGGTCCAACTCGATCCCCTTGCTGCATCCAATTACTCGCGCCGTGCCAATGTCCTGATCGATTTGCGGCGATACGCCGAAGCAATTCGTTCAGCTGAGAAGTCGTTGCAACTGGCGCCAAATCGCGAGTGGCCGCACCAGCTAATCGGAGATTCGCTTCTCCTGATGAACCGACCGGCTGAAGCCAGCGTGGAATACGAAAAGATCTCGCCGGATGATGTGTACAGGTTGAGGGGGGAGGCGGTAATTTCCGCGCGGTCCGGCGATATGAAAGCGGTTGACCGGATTATTTCCCAAATTCGGGACGCTTTCTCGGACGCGGCGACTTTCCAATATGCTCAGATATATGCGCAGGTCCGTGACAATGACCGTGCATTCGCGGCCCTCGAGAAGGGATTCGAAGTCAGGGACCCCGGCGTGACGGGCGTGAGAACCGATCCCTTCCTCGATCCGATCAGAAACGATCCGCGGTACGCGGCCTTTGTGAAGAAGTTGAATTTTCCAGCGTCAACCTGACGCCGACGTCAGCTTTCGACCCATTCCGGACCCTGGCTTGGGTCTTCTTTCTTCCCCTTTCCGGATATCCGAGAATTGGGCCAGTCTCAGACTAGAATTTCAGATATTGAGAGCGGCTTGATCGACTCGAAGCGGCGGGCGCAGGGCCATTCTCGGGCCGCCAGTTAGGTAGCGCACCAGCATTCTCCACGGCCGGGCACGAGCGTCAGCTTTCATGAACAGGGGAAAATGAATCATGGGCCGTTGAGCTCATGCGCGGCGTGCATCAACTCGTGCTGGAACGCCGCGGTGGCGTCCCGAACGAGAGTGCCATGATAGCCAAGCGCCATGGCGAAGCTCGCCGTCGCGTACATAAGCAAAAGAAACCGAATTGGCTCGGGGCGGCAAGGCTCGACCCCGTTATGGCGGCCTTGAGTGGAAAGGTGACTCTAGCGCGCTAGCGGCAGGAATGAGTGGAAAGCAGACGTTAGCGCAATACGACCCGCTGGCCGCGTCGTAAAAGCTCGCTCGCCGCCTCGAAAGACGGTTCTCGAGTAAGAAGTCAGCGAATCGTCAGCCTCCCGTCAGGACTCAAGCATCGGTTCGTGACAGGCTCCCTCCCAGGAGGGCACGAGTATGACCGTTAATCGCAACAACATTAGCACGAGCGCGAACGGCGCCGACATTTTCACGATTGGGAGTGCCGCGACGCCATTCACGAACTTCGGCAATCTCACGACGAGCGGGGATCTGGCTCGTCCAATCGTTGTTACAGCGGACGGCTTACGCGTGAACAACTACGGGAGCGTAACCACGAACGGCGACGGGTCAGCGGGCATCCTTGTTGGGGAGCCCTTCGGCACTCACGTAAACAACGCCGTCGTCGTCAACTACGGCACTATCACGACGACCGGATTCACGTTCGATGACGGCAGTACGGTAATCTACGCTTCCGCAATCGATATGTACGGCACTGGCAACAAAGCCATCAATTACGGGACAATCGCGAACCTCAACGGAGATGACGGGGGGATGGGCTCAATCGGCTCCAACTGCCTGATTGCTAACTACGGTTCCATCAACTCGAATGCTCTTGGCATGGTACTCGATCAGATCGATGGGACCGAAGTCGACAGCGCTGCGGTCAACTACGGCAAGATCCACACGAGTGCGGATGGCTCATACGGGATTTGGTTGCTTGTAAATGATAGTAGCGCAAAGAATTATGGAGTGATCCAGGTCGACGGCGTTCATTCATTCGGAATGGCGTTGGAGGGCGATCACAATCACGGTGAAAATTACGGCACCATTCTCGCAACTGGCGATCAGGGGCGCGGCGTCCTTTTGAACCTGGACGGCAATGAGTTTGTGAATCGGGGAGCAATCCAGACCACGGGCGAGGGTAGCGTAGGCTTCCGCTGGGCCGTTGGAGAGGTCGACCCTGATTCCGACGGCGGCAGTTTCACGAACTATGGCACTGTGCAGTCGGCCGCGTGGGCTGTTCGCGGGAATGAACAGCACAACACCGTCATCAACCACGGTCTTCTTTCCGGCGCAGTCGACCTGGACGCGTCCGACGACACCTATGTTGCCGGCAAAGGTGGGAGCCTCAACGGCGCGCTGACACTCGGCGACGGCAACGACCTGATCATCTTCGAGAAGGGCGGCGGTAGCCTGACAGTGACCGATTTTGTCGCAGGAGCGGGCACGGATGATGTTGTCGATCTCAGCGCATTTGGATTCGATACCTTCGCAAACGTGATGAGCCACGCCACGCAATCGGGGACGGATGTCGTTTTAAAGCTCGGTGCAAAGGATCAAATCGTACTCCAGAACGTGGCACTCGGAGCGCTGGCAGCCGACGATTTCGCCCTCGGCGGTTCACTTGTTCACACGCAAGCAGGCATCTCCCATCACGACTTGCTTGGCGTTGGCTGAGGCGATTGTTGCCGCAGTTGATGGTCTGATGCGCGACGTTTATTCTCCCGCGCCCAAAGGCGGGCAGCGGGGGAATAGCCCATGTCGACAGCACGGCTCCCGGAGGAGAGCCGCATTGACCTTGCCACTGCCGAGCCCTTCCGGCTTGGGGCGATCGAGGTGCGCCCGCCATTTTTGCAGATTGCCGGCGGCAGCGTGTCTCAGTTGCTTGAGCCTCGGGTCATGCAGATGTTGGTGGCGCTGCACCATGCGAATGGGTCCCCGCTGTCCCGGGATCAGCTGATCGACAATTGCTGGGGTGGCCTGACGGTTAGCGACGACGCGATCACGCAATGTGTCTCAAAGCTGCGCCGGGCACTCGCCTCAGTTCCCGATGTGCGGATCGAGAGCGTGCCACGCGTCGGATATCGCCTTGTTGTGAGCTATCCGGATGGAATTTCCACAACAAAGGGCGGCCACGGATTCAACCGCCGAATGGCGATCGGGAGTGCCATTGGCGTCGCTGCCGTTGCGGGCTTGGGTGGCGCGTTTCTGCTCTTGAAAGCGGAAGCGGGCCTCCCAGGCGATAGCATTGCCGTTCTGCCATTCGCGAACCTGAGCGGAGACCCGGCACAATCCTATTTTTCGGATGGAATAGCCGAGGAGGTCCGCAACTCGCTTGCGCGGATCAGAGGGTTGAAGGTCGTCGGGCGGACATCCTCCGAAGCAGTTCGCAATTCTGATGCCGAGACAGCGGCGAGCAAGCTCCATGTCGATACTGTCTTGACCGGAAGCGTTCGCCGTTCGGCGTCGGTCATTCGGGTGGCCATTCAATTGGTCGACGGAAGAAATGGAGTTGAGCGCTGGTCGGAATCATATGACCTCGCGCCCGGCGACACGTTGCAGCTGCAGACTCAAGTAGCGGAAAGTGTTGCTGCGGCACTGAGCCTGGAGCTGGGGCACGCCGACTTGCGGACTCTGGGTCAAGGCGGCACGCGCAATCCGGCGGCGCTCGACCTTTACCTGCAAGCTAAGCATGCCCTCCTCGTCAGCGACACGCTTTCGACGGTGAGACAGGTCATTGCCTTGTGCGAGGCTGCTATAGATCTCGATGCCGGCTATGCTGCAGCGCACGCTCTCAAGGGCATGGCCTGGGACGCTTTTGCCATGGCCTTCGCGCCCAATGTGACGGCGTTGCAGCAGGCTTATCTGGCGGCCGCATCGGCAGCACAAAGGGCAATCACAATCGCTCCTCAAATGGCGGAAGGCTATGTCGCCCTAGGCCGGTCGATGTCCGGTCGTCTGAATCTTCGAGGGGCTCTCAGCCAATATCGCCGCGCCGAGCAATTCTCACACAGCGATCCAAGCGTCTTGAATCCTTTCGTCCTGACGTTGTCTGAAATCGGCAGGACGACCGAAGGAATTTTGCTGGCAGAGAAGTTGGTCGCGCTCGATCCGCTGAACGCAGCGGCGTTCGGGATGCGAGGGTTCGCGCAATTCTACGCCCGCCAATTTGAAGCCGCCGCCCAGTCCGAGCGCACCGCTCTGCAAATTGCCCCCGGTATCACCCAGCATCGAAGTCTGCTTGGCGATTGTCTCTGCCTTCTTGGTCGCTTCGACGAGGCGCGGGGCCAATATGCCCAGGTTCCCCAGGACGACATATTTCGCCTGACGGGAGAGGCGATAGTCGCGGCCCGAATGGGCGACAGGAAAAAGTCCGACATCAATCTCGACGAGATCGCGAGACTTTATGGACCGGCTTATTATCAGTTCGCACAAATTCGCGCGCAGCTAGGTGAGATTGATCAAGCGTTCTCCGCACTGGATCGAGCATGGGCCACGCTTGATGCAGGACTGACCGCGTTGCCTACCGACCCGTTCATAGATCCACTCAGATCGGATCGACGGTTTCAAGCTGTCCTTGGTCGGTTGGATGTTTACTGACGTTCCTCATCTTCCATGAAGAGTTCCGAGGCGAGTGTGAGTCGTAAACGGCAGCCGATTGCTCCGGTCCCTCTAATGTCAGCTTTGGGTCGAAGACGGACATCGGCGACGACCAACGGTATGTGAAACAGGATTTTCCGGATATCTCCGGCCGGCCGAAAACCGAAGTTCTTTTCGTAGAGATCCTGGAGAGCAGGATCGACTGGCTCTAGCCAAAGGCCGAAATGGTAGGCGCGCCGGCGTTCAATATTGAGCTGAGAAAACAGTTCGCGCACCGCGGATTGGCCATTTTCCGGACCAGGTTGAACCACCTCAGTCTGGCAGAGCGAAGTTCGCAGACTGCGTGGCGGTGCGCCCAGTCATGCGCGAACTCCTCTCTCGGCCGCTTAAAGGGCGGAAAAGTCCAAAAAACCTAGTTTTTGAGCGCTGCGCTGTCGCGCGCGCGCGATCAGGCGTGCGCGGGAGCGTGCGCCTGCGCACGCGCGGGAGCGCACTCGACGCACGCGCGGGGAAGCCCCTGCGGCGCGCGCTGAGCAGCGAGCGGGTTTGTCTGCGGTGTCTAGGGGGGGACCTTACTTCGTGCGCTCTAGGGAGGCCCCTACAGAATCGGTCTTAAATGGGTAGCGGCGCGAGAGAGGATCCTTGCTGTCGGTGTCGCGCGCGGATGCACTTTTCGACATGCGACGGGCCTCTATCAGCTAAGACGCTGCTACACCGTAGCCTAGAGTCAGCTTTCCACCCAAATCGGGCATCTCATTCATGAAACAAAATGCGGGCGGAAGTTTTCATGGCGTTGCTGGCCATGCGAACAGGAGGATTGCCATGAAACTCGTTGCCGCTTCTGTAGCATTTGCGTTCATTGCATCATCGGCAATGGCGCAGCCTACCAACAATACGGCTGCAAGCACGCAAGTTAAGGAATCCACGACATCAAAGGAGGTTCACGAGACAAACGTCCCGAAGACCACCCATCATGCGACGAAAAAAAAGCACAAGAAAGCTCGTTGCAGTTGCCCGCCTTCCCACATGAAGTCGCATCATAAGGCAACCAAGACCACCGAGACGACGACACCCAAGAGCTAATCTCTGCCCGGCCTCCGCCCACCAAGGGTGGAGGCCTTCGGCCCCGCGCCAGTGTCAGCTTTCCACGCATTGCAGACATTGGCCGGAAGTGAGATTCATCGCGAACCTTGAGGGCAACCCACAAGGAGAAAATTGTGATGGACCGTCATGCAAAGCACTTGATTGTGCTGCCAGCATTGCTGGGTTTCATCGCAGCGGGCGTCGGAGCACAATCCTACAGCGATAGGAAAGATCAGATACAGCAGCAGCAGGCTGCCAGCGACCGAGTGAAAGCCGAAGCAGAGCGCACCAGGGCCGAGACCGAAGCGAGGTCGACAGACGCTCGAGTAAGCCAAGTCTCGAAGGCAACATCCGCGAGTAGCTACGGCGTGACGCGCTACGTCGTTGGTCGCAGCAGCGATGATTTCGCAGGCAAAAGAGTGCCAAAGTATCGCCTGCCGAATGGGGTGACTCTACAAGCAAGTGGTGAATTCCATCCGTATGAGGGCGTGCGTTGCACTTCTGACTGCTTTGTGCCCCTTCAACCGCACCAACGATAACCCGTTAGATCGCTCACCGCATCGCGGGACAGGATTTGAGACGTTCGAACCAAAGTGAATGTCCGCTTCCCACCCATTGCAGACATAAGGCCTTCTGTTACGCTTACGTAACCGCTGGGGTGGGCCACCGAAAGTGTTCCAGCACGTCACTGTCCTCATCTCGTTCATTTTCGCTCTGGCGCTCACGCACGTGCTCTCCAGCGCATCCAACTTGATTCTTCAGCGGGATCGCGTGGATTTTTCGGGTCTGCTGTCTACGACGATGTTGAATGCCGTGCTGGGGATCATCAACAACTGGCTTTTCCTCTGGCAGCTCGAAACTCTGCGTCGTTGGACTCTAGGTGAAGTCCTGCTCCAGCTCCTCTGGGTCATTCCGCTATATTTCACCGCGTCACTAGTCGCGATGCCTGCCCATCATGGCGAGCCGCTCGACATGAGAGCCTTCTATGAAAGGCAGCGGCCGGCAATTTATGGTGCTTTCATAATATTCAACGTGATGGGTGTGATCGAGATTTATGGGGACCGTCACAACCTCGCCTATTCGGCCCCAAACGACTGGATCGGCGCAGCTCTCACCAACGTAGGTTTTGCACTATGCGCACTCGTCGCAGGTTGGTCGAAAGCTCGTTGGCTACAGTGGATTGGCGTGGGTGCCATGTTTGCCGGAAACATTTTGTTTCTCAGCACCTACACCCTCAACTCATAGTGTCAGCTTTCCACCCATTCCTGCCACTAGCGCTCTTGTGGCAGCTTTCGACCCAAAGCTGACTCTTCGGGAGAGTTATCGGGGAAATCCCGATTCCAAGTTCGGTGGCCAATTGATCTTATGCGCTCGTGGCGACCTCAAGCACCGTCGACGCGAAATCATCTCAGATCGAAATGGTCTGGCTCCATGGCGGCGAGTTCATGATGGGGTCGGACGACCACTATCCGGAAGAAGCTCCACGGCACCGAGTTCAGGTCCATGGTTTCTGGATCGATCGGTCACCCGTCACCAACTCCGCGTTCGCGCGGTTCGTCGAAGCCACTGGTCATGTGACAGGAGCAGAAGTCGCACCGGATCCGAACGATTATCCCGGCGCCTTGCCTGAAATGTGCAAGCCCGGCTCACTGCTCTTCACGCCGACCGAGGGGCCTGTAGACCTTCGGGACTGGTCGCAATGGTGGCGGTTCGAGTTCGGAGCGAGCTGGCGCAATCCGCAGGGCGCTGACAGCGACTGGCGCAATATTCCCGACCACCCGGTTGTCCACGTCACTCATGCGGATGCGGCGGCGTACGCGAAATGGGCCGGCAAGAGCCTGCCGACGGAGGCTGAATGGGAATTTGCGGCATGGGGCGGAGCGGATGATTGCGAGTTCGCCTGGGGCGATGAGCTCGAACCGGGCGGCGAGCACCGGGCGAACGTCTGGCAGGGCGACTTTCCCTGGCAAAATACATGCGGCGATGGGTTCTCGCGAACCTCTCCGATCGGCACCTACCCCGCCAACGGAATCGGTCTCTTCGATATGGTCGGCAATGTGTGGGAATGGACAGACGATTGGTATCGGGCCCGCCATCCTGACGCGACGAACAAGCCTTGCTGTGTTCCGATCAACCCGCGAGGTGGCCCCAAGTCCGACAGTCACGACCGCTGTGGAGGACCGCCGATACCACGGAAGGTAGTAAAGCGCGGATCGCACCTTTGCGCGCCGAACTATTGCCGGCGCTATCGTCCGGCTGCGCGCCATCCACAGCCGATCGACACTTCCACCAGCCACATTGGATTCCGCTGCGTGAAACGGTCCGGCTAGCTATCAGCCCCGTCGCGCATCGCCTCGGCGCCCGAAACGGCCAAATCAGGCGTGTCGAACATGCGATCCCTGCCAATCATATCCGCAAGGCCGGATTTGATAAGAATCTGGCGGAAGCGACCGTGCCCGCCGCCGATCAGCAGAATGACGCTCTGATTGTCTAGCGCGCTCTTGAGGCTCGAAAGGGCATCAACAGTGGCGCTATCTGCATACATCATCGCTGTTGCATCGACGACCAGCCAGCGCGCATCCGGACGGGACCTCAGAGCCCGCTTTACTGATTTTTGGAACCAATCGGCGTTGAGAAAGAAGATAGAGCCTTCGAACAGGAAGACCGCAACGTGCTCCGGCTGGACAGCATCCTTGTGACGGTGAAGCGTGACCAAGTATCCAGTCTCCGGATGCCGTCCGACAAGAAATGAGGGAGGCCGGGCCGCGATCCGAAGAATGTGGACGAACGTCAGCAGTACCGCGAAGAAAATGCCCTGAAGCACGCCGATCCAAATCACGCCGGCTGCAGCGATAAGCGCGAATGTAAGCTCAGCCCTATCGATGCGCGCTAGTCTCACAAATGATTTGCTGTCGAAGAGGTCGGCCGCGGCTGATAGCAGGATCGCCCCCAGCACTGTCTGGGGGAGCAGCGAGAGCGGAGCAGCAAGAACACTCGCGACAAGCAGTACAACCGCGGCGACCACGATCCCAACCAGGGCTGATCGACCGCCGGCGCTAAGGCCGACGGCAGTCCGCGAGTCCGCTCCGGTCACGGCGAAACCGTTGAACAGGCCCGCGGCAATGTTCGCCGCTCCAAACCCCGCGAGCTCGCGATTGGGGTTGTTGCTTATTCCCAGATGCTCGCCAAATGCTCGAGCCGTCAGAATCCCACTCGAGAAACCGACGATGAACAGGCCCAAGGCTTCGGTTGCGACTTGGACAGGATCTCCGACGATCAAGGGCAGGCGCGGCAATGGGAAGCCAGCACGGATTTGGCCGATAGTTGAAAAGCCGTAGGCCGGAAGATCGAGTATCCAGGAAAGGGCGATCGCCGCGATCACGACGAGCGCGGGACCCGGTAGTCGGGGAGATTCGCGCTTCATAATTCGCAACGCGATGAACGCAGCAATTCCGGTGATCAGGCTAGGCCAATGAATCTCCGGCTCACGACGAACCAATTCCAAGACTGGTCGAAGTATTCCCGGTTGTGTCAGTGCCACGCCGCTCACGCTCGGCAGCTGGCTCACCGCAAGCGTGATGGAAATGCCCGCCAGGTAGCCGACCAGCACGGGTTTCGAAATCAAGCTTGCGAGGAAGCCTAGTCGAAATGCCGCCGCGCAAAGAAATGCGAGACCAGCCAGCAGCGTGAGTCCAGCGCCGATCGCGGCACGATCCGCGGGTGCGTGGAATCCGAGCTGCGTGATGGAGGCGGCGAGGACCAAGCATGTGGCGGTGTCCGGACCGACGATCAAATAACGCGATGACGGGCCGAAGACGGTATAGGCGAGACCGCCGGCAATCGTCGCATAAAGGCCAACCTCGCTAGGAACGCCGACGATTTTCGCGTAGGCGAGAGCGATCGGGATTGCGACTGCGGCGACGCTGACACCGGCCGCGATTTCGCTCGGAATCTCCGAAGGACGGAGATCGGCGATGCTCCGCAGACCTTTGAATGAAGGAGTGCCAAATCGCGCTGACGCACTTACGCGAAAGCTTCGACCGGTGAGGTCTCCTGAGCTACGACTTGCGCGCCCGCCAGCCGCCATTCCGGTGAGCGGCAGCATAAACTTCCGGCTCATGTATCAGAACCGCAGGAAAACGGAGATGAAGGCAGCCACGCCGATCAGCATGACCGTGAAAGATATGAGATAGACCGATGTGTGCATCGGCCTCTCCCGGATCATGCCTATCTGGGTAAACTCGCCTGTGCGGAAGTAGACGATCGCGCGATGGTATTGCCACGTAAAGACAGCCAGCGAGATCACTCCAGCCCCGATGAGAAGCAGTCCAAGGTTGCGTGCCATCTCCGACTGCGCGCCGCTGCTCTTGAACAGCTTTTCGAAGAATTGCGCGACCGTGAAGCCGAACCCGATCAGCGAGACCGACGTTCGCACCGCTGCAAGCAGCGTCCGTTGGAGACCCATTACGGTGCGTATCCAGGCGAAGTGGTTCGCGACACTGGGCTGAACTTCGAAGCGGGCTTCGCCGTCGGTCATGACGTGTCGGTTGCGCCGCAGGCGTCCACCCGCAATCAGGATTTTCGATGAGGTTTCGAGGCGTGAGGAATTGACTCGGATTGGCTCTTGCCAAGCCTTTCTCCTTAAGGAACTCTAACGTTCGGAGAGGGGTGGGCTTCGGGATCGGCATTCCCGCCGGTTCCCGTCTTAAACTCATGTTAGCCAGATTGCGCGAAACTGGGATGCGATGGGCTTTTTACCCGTTGGCCTGATGCAACTCGCAAGCGGCAGCCAGGGTTAGCCAACCTCTGAGTGAGGTCTTTTCGAGATGTTTCTGGATGTGAGTTCAAACGGTTACTGGGGCGGCGAAGGGCCTTCCTGCATGAGTTGCAGGCGGCTCATCAACGCCAACGAGCCGACCCAAGAATTACGCTTTGGCCACGAGCACCGCCTGCACGGGATGAATGGCATTTATCACGTCGAATGCGCCAAGCCGTATCTCAGCCTGATGCGCGCCTTCAACATGCTCGGTCGCGCTTCAGGCTAAGACCAAGATTGGCGCTGCAGGGCACGCCTGCCGCAACACCATTGCTCTCGAAGGGGAGCTCCGGCTCCTGAAAATACCCGATACAGCCGAAGCGCGGTCCGTAGCAGAGGAGCTGCGGATACGGCGATGGAAGAGACCTTCCGGATCATAGCTTCGAACATCGCGCTCGCGGTGGAGGCCGCGGCTGTGCTGACGGTGGTCGCCGGAGCCGTCGAAGCTGCCTTTCATCTTGTCGTACACCTCTTCTCCGATCGCGGCGCAACATGGACTCGGCGCCAGGTCTGGCTTCGTTTCGCGTCCTGGATACTCCTTTCGCTCGAGTTCGCGCTTGGCGCCGACATCATACGCACCGCGATCGCACCGACTTGGGACCAGATCGGCAAGCTTGGAGCCATTGCTACCATTCGCACGGCGCTGAACTTTTTCATGGCCCGCGACCTCGAATCGGCAATGAAATCGGGCGAGCTTGGCCCGCGTTCCGAGGAGCAAAGTGGATGAAGGAGCTCATCGCCCTCGTCGTCCAGATGAGTTTGCTTCTGATCGTTCTGTCGATCGGACTTCAAGCCCGATGGAGCGACCTGACCTATGCGCTCGAACGGCCGCGGCTGCTCCTTCGTGCTTTTGTGGCGGTCAATGTGGTCGTTCCCATCGTTGCGTACGTCCTCTGCCGGATGTTGCCTCTAGCGCCTCTGACCAAAGTTGGGCTCGTGATCATGGCAGTCTCACCGCTCGCCCCCTTCGCTCCTGGCAAGATGTTGAAGTCAGGCGCCGACAGGGCATTCGTGAACGGGCTGTATCTGACACTCCTAATTGCTTCCGTCATCATCGTGCCGGCGACCATCGCGATTCTCAGCGCCATCTCGCGACATCATCATGCTTCGGTGTCGGTCGCCGATGTCGGACTTTTCGTCGCGAAGTCGGTGCTGCTGCCCATGCTCGTCGGCCTGATCGTCAGTGGCTTCTGGCCTCAATTTGCCGCGCGAGCTGCACCAATTGCGCGGATTGCAGGCTACGTCCTCCTGGCGCCCGTCGCGCTGCTTATCATCGTGAAGTCAGGGGTCGGAATAGCGTCGTTGGTCGGCGATGGGACAGTGGTCGTCATCAATCTTACAGTCCTCGCCGGAATTGCGGCTGGCCATTGGCTTGGCGGCCCGAATCCTTCGCATCGGGCTGCGCTGGCTCAAGCGGCCGCGACCAGGCACCCGGGCATCGCAGCGCTCATCGCACATCGCAATTTCGACAATCCTCAGGTCGTGCTTGCGATCATGCTGTTCCTGCTGGTCAGCGTCGTCCTCAGCGCCCTCTACGGTCGCTGGGCGCACTCGCAGGTCGCCGCTTCAGGGACCCGACGTCGACAGACCTCCAGCGCCCCCTGAGCTCGGGACCCGTTAACTCTTCGGCATCAATGTCTCGACGACCTGGTCGATGCTGAAGCTCGCCGCGCGGGCGCGCGGCGGGAATTCCTTGAAGCTCGCCAGCCACTCCCCGATCATCGGCTGCAAGGGATACGTCAGGAAGATATTCTCAACCTGCCAGTCGGCATACTTGAAGCTCTCGTCGCCACGCTCGAACGGGTCAGCTCGCAAGTTGAAGATCTTCGGGAGCCGCATTACGGAAAATGGCTCTCGCCAGACATCCAGACCGGTGCTCCGCTGCTCGCTAAAGTGGACCTTGTATTGGTTCAGCCGGGCAGCCAGCAGGTCGCCGTCGTCGCTCCAATAGAGGAAGCCCTTGCGCGGGCTCTCCTTCTCCTCGCCTTTTAGGAACGGCAGCAGATTGTAGCCGTCAAGGTGCACCTTGTATTTCTTGCCGTCGATTTCGTAGCCTTTCCTCACCTTGTCGACGAGGTCCGGTTCGCCATTGGCCGCCGCGAAGGTCGGGATGAAGTCCTGCAACGAGCCGATCTCGTTGATCACCTGTCCGGGCTCGATTACGCCCGGCCAGCGGATGACGCACGGTATCCTCCATCCGCCTTCCCAGTTGGTGTCCTTTTCGCCCCTGAATGGGGTGGTCCCACCGTCGGGCCAAGACATCACCTCCGCGCCATTGTCGGTGGTAAACACGACGACCGTATTGTCCGCGACGCCGAGCTCATCGAGCTTGTCGAGCAATTGCCCAACATAGCCGTCCAGCTCGACCATGCCGTCGGGATACAATCCGAGTCCGGTCTTGCCCTGGGACTCCGGCTTCAGATGCGTGAAGACGTGCATCCGCGTCGTGTTGACGTAGCAGAACCAAGGTGCGTCTTCCTTTGCCTTTCGATCCATGAAATCGAGGGCCGCACCGAGGAATTCCTCGTCAACCGTCTCCATCCGCTCCTTAGGAAGCGGACCCGTATTCTCGATCTTCTGCTTGCCCACCTTCCCGAAAACCGGATCGACCGTGGTGTCCTCTTTGTCGGTCGCCTTGCACTTGAGGACTCCGCGCGGGCCGAATTTCTTCCGGAATTCCGGATCCTTCGGATAGTTGTCGTAATAGGGCTCTTCCTCGGCATTCAGATGGTAGAGATTGCCGAAGAACTCATCGAAGCCATGAACGGTAGGCAGGTGCTCGTTGCGGTCGCCCAGATGGTTTTTGCCGAACTGGCCGGTGGCGTAACCGAACTTCTTGAGGAACTGTGCGATCGTCGGGTCTTCGAAGCTGAGGCCGAGTGTCGCGCCCGGCATGCCAACCTTCGTGAGGCCCGTGCGGATCGGCGACTGCCCTGTGATGAAAGCTGCCCGCCCAGCGGTGCAGCTTTGCTGCCCGTAGAAATCGGTGAAGTTCGCCCCTTCCTTGGCGATGCGATCGATGTTGGGCGTGTGATAGCCCATGATGCCGTTGTTGTTGCAGCTGATGTTAAACCAGCCGATGTCGTCGGACATGATGAAGAGGATGTTGGGTTGCTTGCCTTTAGGCATTGAATCGCTCCTCGGCGGGGCTTGTTTGGGGAGCGTCCCCTTCACTCCAAAGCGGTACCCGAAACCATCGGGGATTCACCCGCCGTCGGACTTAGGGTTTTGACTCGGACGAAGCAGGCGCCGCCTTCGGCAGAATCATCTTCAGTGGGAAGTCGACGCTCAGGAATATCGACGTGCCGTTATCCACCCTGTTCTTGGCACCGAACTCCTTGAAGAAGCGCCCGCGGATGCTCACCGGCGTGTGACCCGCCTCGAAATTATAGGCTGCGGTCAAGCCAAGACCACTGACACGTCCCTTGAATGGGCCGAGCGTGGCGCCCGCGCCGCTATCGCCCGTCACTTGCTGGAAATGATAACCCTGGATGCCAGCCGAGAAGGCCTTTGAGAACATGTGCTCGACTGAGCCTTCGATGTGAAACTCGGTCCCTGTCTTATATTCGGTGAAGTGGTTCTTGCCATTGAAGGTCAGGCCCGCCTTGCCGGTCACGTCCCAACCGGCCTTGGCATCATGCCACGTCAGTGCGGTCGACCAGTCCAGCACCCATCGGTGGAAGGCCAGGTTCGCGAGCTGGTTTTCGCGATATTCGCCGATCGGAATGTTCAGCGTCGGCCCAGTCGACAGATGCGTGTTGCCGCCCAGGTTCCAACCCAGCGCAGCGGTGGCAACGGGATCGCCGAAGATCCACGCGCTATCGGTCTTCGAAATGGCGATCTGACCTCCACGGGGCCCTGTAATGACGGCGCTGACGTCCGCCCCGACCTTGCCGACGGCCAAGGCGCCGCCGACCGCCAACGTACCGCCCGCGAAATCGGTGCTCGGTACCCACAGGACGGTGGCAAAATCCGCGTCGATCTTCGCGCGAAGGCCTGCGACCAGAGCTCCACCAATGACGAACTGATGCGAGCCCTGAGAATGCCCGCGATAATGAAGCAGCGTATTGTCGAAGAAGATGCCGCGGACAGGCGGCAGAATGGCGGCGCCCGGTCCTCCCGAGCCGAGCAGATAGAAGCTCGCTCCGCCTTCACTTGCGTGTGCAGGCGCTGCCGTGAAGGCGGCGACAGCAAAACCTAGGAAAGGCAATGATCTCCGAAACGATTGGCCCGGCATAACCATCAGAGTCCCCGCTGAGGACAGGTATCGCGAAATAACCGTATTGCACGCCGCGCATTATCCGGGGGACTCCGGAGGAAATTTATCGAGCGCGCGGAAGGAAGCGTGAGGCACGATTTCTGCCGATGTTCCAGTTGCGGTTCACCCTGCTCCACCCGAAGAAGAAGTGATGTTGACGGCTT
>JBEDUM010000179.1:0-60618 GCA_040414585.1 Sphingomicrobium sp.
AGGGCTCGGGCCCGATCGTCTCGGCGCTCGGCTGGCTCCAGGGTACCCTGCTCGGCAATGTTGCCACCTCCGTCGCGGTCATCGCGGTGGCGATGGTTGGTTTCATGATGCTGACCGGCCGTCTCAACTGGCGCATCGGTGCAACGGTCATCATCGGCTGCTTCATTCTGTTCGGGTCGGCGGCGATCGTGTCCGGCATCCAGTCAACCGCGGCGGCGGCGGGATAAGGCATGCGCGCTCCCCTGTTCCGCGCATTGACCAGGCCGCAAATGTTTGCGGGCGTGACGTTCAATTTCTTCGTCATCAATGCCGCTGTGACCACGGAAATATTCCTGCTGACGCGGTCGTTCCTGGCGCTGCCCGCGGCGCTGCTCATCCATGGCGCGGGCTACCTGCTTTGCCTCAGGGAGCCGCGCGTCTTCGACCTGTGGCTGACGAAAGTCAGCCGCTGCCCGCGCGTTCCCAATTGGAAGCGCTGGGGCTGCAACAGCTATTTGCCTTGAGGAAGAGCTGATGAAGTGGACCGGCCCTGCTCAATGGATCAGGCGAGAAGCCCACGCCGGGGATCGCCTGCCATTCGACCGGCATCTAGACGACGCGACCATCCGGCTACGCGACGGGGCCCTCATGCGCACGCTGCAAATCGGCGGCCTGGAGTTCGAGACGGCCGACTCCGACCAGCTGCATCATGCGCAGCAGGTGCGCGAAGTCCTGCTCCGAAGCGTACTGGATGCGCGTTTCGTCATCTATCACCATGTCGTCCGCCGTCGCGTGAGCGTCGCTTCGGGCGGCGAATTCTCTTCCTCCTTCTGTGCCTCGGTAGGCGAGAAATGGGACCAGCGGCTCGCTGAGCGTTCGCTTTTCGTCAACGACCAGTTCCTGACGATCGTAAGACGACCGGCGCGTGGCAAGACGGGCTGGCCCGAACGCCTCCAACGCCGGTTCGGCGGCCGAGCGGGCGACGAACACAGCTCCGTGCGCGAGCTGGAGGCCGCCACCTCCGCACTGTTGGCGGCGTTACAGCCATACAGCGCTCGGCTGCTTTCATGTTATCGCGAGCCTACCGGCGAACTGTCAGAGCCGCTCGAATTCCTCTCGAGCATCTACAATGGCGAAATGCGACCGGTCATCCTGCCGGAAGCAGGAACGGACCTCGGTCATCACATTCCCTATCGGCGTTTGAGCTTCGGACTCGACGCCATCGAAGTGAGCGGCGCCGACGGCCGAAGTTTTGCCGGGATGTTATCGATCAAGGAATATCCGTCCGACACGAGGCCGGGCCTCATCGACGACATTCTCCGCCTGCCATGCGAGCTCGTCCTCACCGAAACTTTTGCAGTCGCCGACCGGCAGATCGCTCGCGAGCGGATCGACCTGGCCCTGCGCCGCCAGAGAGCCGGAGAAGAAGACAGTGGTACAGAGCGTCGGGAAATGCTCGCCGCGCGCGATGCGCTGAATGCGGGCCAGGTCGGGTTCGGCGATCATCATTTGAGCCTGCTGGTTCGGGCGCCTGACTTGCCCTCGCTCGACAAGGCGATGGCGGGCGCTGCCGCGGCAATCGCCGACATCGGTGCGATCGCCGTTCGAGAGGACGTCAATCTCGAGCCGCTATTCTGGGGCCAGTTCCCGGGCAACGAAACCTACATTGTGCGCCGGGCGCTTATCTCGACGTCCAATGCCGCGGGGTTCATTTCCCTGCACGGCTTTCCGGTTGGAAGGCCGGCAGGCAACCATTGGGGCGAAGCGGTCACTGTGCTCGAGACGACGAGCTCGACACCCTACTTCTTCAACTTCCACGAGGGCGATCTCGGGCATTTCTCGATCATCGGCCCGTCGGGGTCCGGCAAGACGGTCGTGCTCAACTTCCTCGCCGCGCAGGCGCAGAAGTTCGGGCCGCGTACCATCTTCTTCGACAAGGACCGGGGCGCCGAGATTTTCCTGCGGGCAGCCGGCGGCAATTATTCCGTACTCCGGCCGGGAACGCCAACCCGGTTCAACCCGCTTCGGCTGTCGAACACGGCGGAGAACAAGGCTTTCCTGCGCGATTGGCTTGGAGTGCTCCTCACGGCCGAAGGTTCCGAAGAACTCGCGGCGATCGCCTCGGCTATCGATGCCTGCTTCGACCATGACCCGGCGTTCCGCAGGTTGCGCTATTTCCAGGAGCTACTCGGCGGTCGACGCAGGCCGCAGAGCGGCGACCTGGCCTCGCGGCTGGATCCCTGGATCCACGATGGCGAGCATGCGTGGATGTTCGATAATGAGGCGGACGAGCTGGATCTGAGCGCTCGCGTGCTCGGCTTCGACATGACTGCACTGCTCGACAATGCGCGGCTCCGCACGCCGGCGATGATGTATCTTTTCCATCGCATCGACGAGCGCTTCGATGGCGAACCCACCGCCATTCTCATCGACGAAGGCTGGAAGGCGCTCGACGACGGCGTCTTCGCGGCGCGCATCCGCGACTGGCTGAAGACCCTGCGTAAGCGCAACGCCATCGTCGGCTTCGCCACCCAGTCCGCGCGCGATGCGCTCGACAGCCGGATTTCGGCTGCACTCGTCGAACAGACGGCGACCATGATCTTCATGCCCAATCCAAAGGCGAAGGCCGAAGATTATTGCGCCGGGTTTGGCCTCTCGGAGCACGAACTCGAGCTGATCAGGTCGCTTCCCGCGCATAGCCGCTGCTTCCTGATCCGGCATGCGAACCACAGCGTGGTTGTGCGGCTCGACCTGTCGAGCATGCCCGACCTGTTGACGGTGCTTTCCGGGCGTGAAGCCACCGTTCGCCGCCTTGATGCAATTCGGAAGACCGTCGGAGAGGACCCGGCGCACTGGTATCCGCTCCTGACGCGCTCGCCGTGGCCAGGTCCAGATCCGGAGGATCAGATCATCTGCCTCGAGGCGGCCGAGTGAACGTTTGTCCGACATTTGGCGGTGACGGGCCATCGGGAATCGCGGAGGCGCTTCGGGTCGTCGATTGCATGAGCGGCCAGGCGGCTTGGTTCGCGTTCGGGCGGTTGTTCGGGTCGCACGCGCTGCTCGGTCAGGCGTTGACCGCGGCGCTGACCCTGTACATCGCCTTCTATGCGATTGGCTTGCTCACGGGGCGTTCTTCACTGTCCGTCGCGAGCCTCACTCCACGCATGATGACCTTGGGCATCGCGCTGACCTTCGCCACTTCGTGGGTCGCATACCAGTCGGTGATCTGGAATCTCCTGGTGGGGGCGCCTGATGAGATCGCGAGCCTGCTGATCGGAACGCAAGGAAGTGCGACTTCGCTCTTTGCCGATCGGCTGGACGTGATCTTTGGGGTGGTGGCGCAAGCGGCCGCGGCGACCGAAACGGCGGTCACCAAGCCCGGAGCGGGCTCGCTAGCCTCTGGGCCTGACATGCTGTGGTTGTCCGCGCTGCTGCTGCTGCTCGGAACCGTCGGCGTGCTGCTCGTCGCCAGGATCGCGCTGGCCGCGATGCTCGCGCTTGGCCCCATCTTCATCATTTGCGGGCTGTTCGATGGTACCCGCGGTTTGTTCGAAGGATGGCTCAAGGCCGCGGTCCTGTTCGCGCTCACGCCACTGCTTGCCGTGCTGATCGGCGGCGGGACGATCGCGCTGCTTTCGCCGATCATCGATTCACTCGCTGGGGCAGGCGCGGAAGTGCCGCTCCGTCTCACGACGACCTTGTTTCTGGCTTCGGCGGTTTACTGCGCGTTGATGGTCGTCACCCTGAAGATTGCGGGGACGATGGTCGCCGGATGGCGCATTCCATTCGGCCGAAGCAGGGCTGCCCGCAGCACCACCAATTCCCTCAGTGCGCCAGAAGAAGGCCGTCATTCCGCGAATTCCTCGGCCGCCGTCGATTCAGCCTCGCACGACCGCGATCCTCGCGTCCACGCGATCGTGAGCGCCGCGACCGGCGGTCTCGGCAGAGTCGACCAGCCTAATCCCTTGCCTGTTCACGTGCTCAACGGTCGCGCGGCCGTTGGGTCCGAGTATCTGCCAGAACCGCGCAATACACCGAGGGGAGGAGACCCGCGCCTCGGTAGCCTGAGCCGCCATTACCGTCCACGCCTCGCTCAACTCCAGAGGTCCAGTTCCCTATGAAAATGTCAGCCCCCATCTTCGCCTTAGTGCTTGTCGCCAGTCCCGCAACTTCCGCTCCAGACCCGAGATTGAGGAGCGTTCACTATCAGACCAACCAGGTCGTCTCAGTCCAGGGCCGGCTCGGGTACCAGTCAATGATCGAGTTCGGTCCCGGCGAGGAAATCGAAAATGTCGCGGTGGGAAATTCAGAGGCGTGGCAAGTCACGCCGAACAAGCGCGCGAACCTGCTGTTCCTGAAGCCGCTCATGAGCAAGGCGCGGACGAACATGACGGTCGTTACAGATCAGCGCGTCTATCTGTTCGACCTGAACGTTGCGAGCGCACGCGGCGCGCCGGTCTACAATCTGAGTTTCACGTACGATGCGCCGAGGCCCGCCGCGCGACCCGCGCAAACACGCGTGGCAGCGGCCACATCGTCAGCAACTGCGGTCACGCCGGGCTTCGCGGCGCTGTTGGCTTCCGCGCCTCAGCCGAAGCAGAAGCTGAACTTCGCGTGGAAGGGCAAGGGGGACAAGGACCTTTTGCCGCGCAAGACGTATGACGATGGGCGGTCGCTCTTCATGCAATGGCCGGCCGGAACGCCCCTGCCGGCGCTCCTGACGCCCGGGCCCGACGGCATGGAAGGCCCGCTCGCCTATCGCCAGGTCGGTCAATACCTTGTCGTCGATCAGGTGCCTCAGACGGTTGTCATCCGGCTCGGGAAGGATTCCGCCTTCCTCTACAACAAACAGCGCAACGTTCAGACTGCGGAGCGGTAAATGAGAAATTCGCTGATCGTCCTCGAAGAACGCCAGCATGCGGATCCGCGGCTGGAGCTCGAACCGCAGGCGCTCGCTCTCGCCACGCGCAACGCCTTTCCGGTTGTCGCGCAGCGGACCGCTCGTAAGGAGGGAGGGGGCCTGGCGATCGGAGTGGCGGGTGCTCTCTTGCTCGGCGCGATCACCTTCGTCTCAATGTCGGGCCACCGCACGGCGGTGCCACAAAAGCCCGGTGCGACGATGTCCTTGCCCGAGACGCGGCCATCGGGCGTCGCAATTCCGCCGCAAGCCGTAACCCAGGTTCCGAGCGTGTCGCCGGCAACGACGCCGGCACCTGGCGCGATGCCCGCACCCGCCATGCAAACATCCCCACAGGCTTTGCCGCAAACCATGTCGGACATGAAAAGCGCACCAACACTGGTCGTTGACCGAGCCGCCGGAGAAGCCAGCTCTTCTTCCCTCGCGGCTGATGGCGCGCGAGCCGGATCGAGCGATGATGGACTCGGCTTGCGGGCCGGGGGGCCGGAGGTGGCGGCGGCCACTCGGATGCAGCATCCTAACCTGACGGTCGCTCAGGGCACGTTGATCCCTGCGGTCCTCGAGACTGCCATCAACAGCGATCTTCCGGGCTACGTCCGGGCGGTGGTCAGCGGCGACGTGCGCAGCTTCGACGGCAGCCGGATCCTTGTCCCGCGTTCGTCGCGGCTCATCGGTCAGTACAAGAGCGGAGTGTCGGGCGGACAGACGCGAGCATATGTCATGTGGACGCGGCTGATCCGTCCTGATGGCGTGTCGGTGCAACTCGCATCCCCCGCGGTCGACGAATCGGGGCAAACGGGACTGACCGGTTCGGTCGACAATCATTTCATGAAGCGGTTCGGATCGGCGCTCCTCCTTTCCGTCGTTGGAACGGCGTCCGCAGTCGCGAGCGGCGGTGCTTCCCTGATCGTCGGGGGCGGCGAGAGCGCCGCTGCCGTCGCCGCTCAGCGCGACAGTCAAATCGCGCCGACGATCCGGGTCCGCCAGGGTCAGCCAATCCGCGTCTTCACCGCGAAGGATCTCGACTTCTCGACTGTCTCCGGGGCGGAGCTGTGAGCGCAGCTGCCGAAGTCACCCCCCTCGGAGTCTACCTTTCCGCCTATCTCGCACCGTTCCAGCACTGGCTGGCCGACGAGAACATCACTGAAATCCTCGTCAATCAGCCGGGGGAGGTGTGGACCGAGAGCGCCGGAACGTTCGGAATGGCTCGCCACGAGGCTCCCGACATCGACAATGTGCTGCTCGGGCGTCTCGCAGCCCAGGTCGCCCGCTTCAGCCACCAGGGCATCAGCCGCGAGCGGCCTCTGCTGTCGGCGACACTGCCGACGGGAGAGCGCATTCAGATCGTCAGTCCGCCCGCGACGCGCCGCCACTACGCGCTCTCGATCCGCCGGCACCGGCTCGTCGACGTGCCTCTCTCGGCATATCGCCGCGAAGGCGGTCAGAGCTCAGAACGCCCTTGGAATGAGCGTCCGGCGGGCATGGATGACATCGACTTTGTGGGCCAGGCGGTTCGCGGCGGCGCAACCATTCTGATCTCCGGCGGGACATCGACTGGCAAGACGACATTTCTCAATGCGTTGATCCGTGAGATTCCCGAGTACCAGCGGATCGTCCTGGTCGAGGATACGCCGGAGATCAGGCTCACCAATCGCAACGGCGTTGGTCTCATCGCCGTCAAAGGCGAGACGGGCGAGGCTCGCGTCACGACCGACGACTTGCTGCAAGCCGCGCTTCGATTGCGCCCCGACCGGATCGTGCTGGGCGAGCTGCGCGGTGGTGAAGCCGTCAGCTTTCTGCGCGCGATCAACACCGGTCATCCGGGGTCGTTCAGCACCATCCATGCCAACTCGCCGGCAGGAGCGCTTGAGCAGCTCGCGCTGATGGTGATGCAGACCGGGATCGGCCTCTCGCGCCTGGATACGATCGCCTACGTGCGGTCAGTCGTGGACCTGATCGTTCAGCTCGATCGGCAGGGAGGGCGCCGCGGAATATCGATGATCAGCCGAACCGGCGACATCTGACGGCGGGATTCGTCCAGAAAAAGCCGCCCGGGAACACTGACTTGCGGGCGCTTCTCACAGCAGTTGTGGATAGTTTGAGAAACAACCTTGACAGCTGCTCGCCGCGGTGCAGTAAACGAAAACTTAACGCGTATCGAGTCGAGGCCGGCCTTGGGGAGCTTTGCCGGAGTCTCATCTGAAATGCGTTTGTATTCTGCCGGCGACCTTCTCGGGGGCAATCTTGAAGGGCGGGGCACGGCGCAGTTTCGTTCCAAAGGTCGTCAGTACGAATCTGCTGGGGAGCCTGCGTCAGACCAATGGTTCACGGATCGAAGAACGGGCCAGCTGCGGCATGCACGCGCCGAAGGATTAACCTGGTCGCCGATGCGTCTGCAGCTGCGGCAAGCGACCGTCTTTCTCACGACAGTTCCATTTTCGAGACGCAAACGGCGAGTGCTTTCTCGCCAATAGCGGAAGTGCCCGACACCATCGCCCGGGGAACAGTCGATGCGGCGGTCGTTCCGTTCGAAGATTATTACTTCGGTGTCGAGGCGACCTCGCTGGCCAGAGGCGGGCCCTTGCGTTCAACTGAAGAATCTTCGTTGCATCGATCTGTCAGGGCTCGGGCAAATGACCTCGTGACCGAGCTTCGCGAGATCGGCGGTCAGGTGGACCGGATGTTGGCTCAGGTCGACCGAGCTATTGACCGGCTCGCGATACATACGGGCTAGCTCAGTCGATCAGCCGCACTTCCGAGGCTGCAAAAGTCATTCGGCCCAGACCATCGCATTTCTTGCTGATGAACACCCGACCAGCGAAGACGAGACGCTTCGCCAGCAGTCTCGTGCACTGCAGATCGGCGCCCATGTTGCCGTCGAGATACAGCGTCTCGGAGGGGAAATAGAGCAATCCGCTCAGCGAAGAGAAGCTGCTGCCGCCGATGCGATTTTCGTCTCCAGGCAAATCGCGCGCGGCGTGCCGGTCCTGATAGAAGAGGATGCCCGCGTTCGGGCCTTCCCGCGTCGCGTTCAGCTTCACGGTCGCTTCGGTCGAGATCTTCACCTTTCCGATCGAATTCGGATCCGTCGCCGCAGTCTCACTCGTCAGGAAGATGGTGCACGCATCGCATTCGATGTGTCCCGTAGGACCAACGACGAAGTTGCCGCGGTTGAGGATATATTCGCCATCCTGAAGCCGAACATTTCCGTTAAGCGTCATGTTTGCGTAGCAGCCGGGCTCGAGCACTGTTTGCTCACCGCCGGCATTGACCGTTGCGTTGGGACAGCCGGTGTTGGGGATGAGCGGCGGCTCGGTATCCTCGAGAGGGTCGTCCTGGCTGAGACCGTGCGCCCGCACACGCGAGTCCTGAATTGGCCCACCGCTGTCGACGCCGCCGTAAGCGAGAATCGACGGTGATTTCAGAGTCGACGAACCATCGACGTCAACGGCTTTAGCTGCCGAGGAATTCGTCGCGATGCCGCAGTCCATTTCCACCCCGGTATTTGGTCGGATGACAACCCCGGAATCGTCAATCGAGCCAAGCGCAAAGGCGCAGTATTGGCCGTTTTCGACCACGCTTGCAGTCGCCTCCGCGGTGATTGCCAACGGCCGTCGCATGAACATCGAGGCGAAGGTAGTTCGTGCCGGCACGGTCAGGCGAACCGTTACCGCAAATGGATCCGTTTGGTGATCCGGAGGAGATTGGATCGCCTGGATATTGGCGTTCGCCGGAACATTGCGATCGCGCGCGAGGCTGTTGTTGACCGCGTTATCCATGTCTTCGTTATCGATCAGGCCGTAAACGCCGGCTTCCGCGGCGCCATCGGCCGCGGCCTGCACTGCGCGTTTTTGCATTATCCATTGGACAGTATCGACCGCCAATCCCGCCGCGCCGATGAGGAGCGGAAAACCGGCCGCGATGACGATGCCGGCATTGCCGCGCCGATCGGCGAGTAGTCCGCGCGCCAGGATGCCGGCTCTACGCAAGCCCCGAGCCGAGGACATCCGGCTAAGAATTGACCTCATTGATGACACGGCAGGCGTCGCCGTCAGTGACTGGAGTTGTTCATCGGCATTTGGCCGCTGTGACTCGCGCCAGCCGACTTCGGATAGGCATCGACGTGGATCGGCGGGCCTGCCTTGCTCGAATCCTTGACCGAAGGATTGTTCTTGACCGCCTGGACAAGCGCATGGACCTCGTCGATTTCGCTCTGAGCGGGCTTGGCTACGGGGGGTGAGGCCTGCTGTCCGCATGCGGTGAGCAGGCCTAAGGCTGCGAGCAGCTGGAGCCTTCCGACCGGGTAACTGCCCATCATGATGGGATCGGCACCAACCGGGGATTGGCGGTCCAGCTAAAGCCGGAGAACATCTTCATCATTTTGCCGTTGCCGAGGTTCCCGCCCGAGCAGTTCAGCATCTTGTTGATGCAATTGTCGGTCCACATCGACATCACATTATTGTCCCACGCTCCAAACCAATCCGCATGCAGCGTGTAGCCGGCAGGTTGGCCGGGGAACATCGCATCAGATGAAAGCGACCATTTGCTCGTGTCGTCGCCTGGCGCAATTGTATACCAGGCGCCAAGCGTGAAGTTGGGGATGACGTAGGGATAGCCGGGAGGGCATTTGAGCGCGCCGTTCCAACTGTAGTTGTAGCCCGCATAGGCGATGTGGCTGCGGTGATCGGCGGAATCGAGATTTTTCCCGTCCCAGCAGTCGGGAGCATTAATTATGGCCCCGATACGGTTGCCAACGGGGCAGTTGGCCATTGCCGTTGGAATATCGGGATAATGCCCCAGCACTCCCGTCGGACCGTCGCAGTTGAAATAGGCGGCGCCCGTCTTACTCGCTGCCGGATTGAGCATATTGAAGCCGAATATGAACCGCAAACCATTGGGCAATGGCACCGCTTGCCCCTGATACCGCGCATTAGTCGGATCGGAGACGATCGGATCGGTCGCCGGCCGACGTTTGTAGTAAATCGTCACGTAATCGGGGCGAACGATGTGTCCGTTGCCATCAAGCATGGCCGGCATCCAATAGGCTGAGCGGTTCAGCGGCGACATGCATGTCGATTGGCCTGTCTGGCGAAGGCTCGAGTAGGTCGAGTTCGCATTGGCTGATGTGTTGCCGTAGAACTGGTGGAGGTGCGAGGCGCCCGGCTGACCGGGGTAAACGATAGGGTCATCTGCCAACACGGCTCCAGGGTTGCAGATGAAGCGAAATGCACCGACAACGTCCGGTGCCGCAGATCCCGGGATGGGAGCTGTCACCAACTCAGAATTGATGTCGAAGTTCGACGGGATCATCGTCATCTCGGTGTAGCCGGATGGCGAGGTGGTAGTCGGCGTCGGCGTCGGCGTCGGCGTCGGCGTCGGCGTCGGCGTTGGCGTGGGGGTCGGCGTTGGCGTGGGGGTCGGAGTTGGCGTCGGCGTCGGCGACGTTACTTTCTTCTTTCCCCGAAGCAGCTGGAAAGCTCCGTCGGTAGTGGCAGTCTTGCGGAGAGCGTTCAGCGAAACGCCCGTCGCTGATGGCAGGACCGCCGCGCCGACGAGCAACGCGCCTACACCCCAGGCGAGGCCTTTGAATGGCAGGAATCCGTCGCTCATTTTCGCGTCCCCTAGGCGGCTAATCGTCGCACCAGAGTTCGCTCCGTTCGCGTTAAAATACGGTGAAAAATGCGTAAACGTTACGGTCACCCAAACCGTTAGATTCCAAGGGTGGCGGAGATCGGTAAACCGTCAGGTGACCAATTATGCGTCCAACAACTCAGCAGGTTGTTGGAGATTTGCCGGCATGGAAGTCGTTGGGGGCGGTTGGCAGGATCTGGCCGCTGCCAGTGGCAGCGCAGTCGTCCTGCGCCTTGCGCGGCTTGTGTATCGGCGCCGGCGCTGCACCTTGGTCGATCAGGAGCTGGCCCTTGCTGTTATCGGCGAGCACAAGTTCTTTCGGAATTGGCGGGGTGGCGACGCCGGCGGCATCGGCGGCAACCGGCACCGGACTAGGAAGGCCCGAATTAAGCAACGCCTCCGCCTCGTCGGTCGCTTGAGCGGCGACCTGTACAGTCGAGGCTGGCGGCGGCAAGTTGGGCTCGGCGCCTGCATAGTGTTGACTGAAGGCAGCCCTTGAGCCGAGGCCACCCTTCAACCGATAGAAGATGTGATGACCGATCTGTACTTGTTTGGCGAGGGAATCGGCCCAATAAGGAAGGACGTAATCGGCGTGATAGTGAGTTGCATGCCCAATTGCGGCGAAGACATGCCCATCCAGCGCGTCGGTCGCGATCTTGCGCGCCTGATTCCATAAGACCGCTACCGGCTCGCGGGCGAGCGAGCCATCACACGTGAACGTGAACTGGCAGCCGGTCGGAAGCTGCGAGCCTTGGTAGACGACGCCGCAAACGGTGGCGGGAAAACCCGGGTGCCGCATCCTGTTGAGCACGACCTGGGCGACTGCGCGTTCTCCGTCGACCCCCTCGGTCGCAGCCTCATAATAAACGGCCTGGGAAAGGCACTCGATCGCGCGGTCTCGGCTTTCCTTGTTGGTGCTGAGATTGAATTTTTGTGCCGGGCTATCGGGAGGGGCGTCGAACGGCCGCTCGGCATTTTGCTCGACCGCTTGTTCGGGTGTCAAAGGTTTCAGCAGGTTCGGCACCGCAACCGTGCTTGCAGGAGTCTGCTGCGGCGATGTGGCCGGCGGCAACCGCATCACAGCTCTTGGATCTACCGCGCGGTTGACGTTCGCAAGCAACCCGGCCGTCAGGAGTGCCAATCCGATCACACTAAGCAGCGCCATCGGCAGCCATTGCCGGCGCGCTGGGCGATCTCCAATGACTATGGTTCGGTGGGCAGTCATTTGGGAACCGGACGATGTTGCGTCGATCCCGCCCAACGCCAGGCGAGAACGAAGATTCTGGGCCCCTCGCGCAGGTAACGGCGCCACATAAGCCGAGGATTGCTGAGGAGCCGGTGTGCCCACTCGAGGCCGAGGCGCTGTGCGACCCGGGGCGCCCGCTTCTGCCGGCCGGTCAGGAAATCGAGGCCCGCGCCGATGCAAAGCGCGGTCCCGCGTGCTTGCGGTATCGACCTGGCTTCCGCCGCGATCATTTCCTGTTGCGGCGATCCCACCGCGATAAAGGCGAACCGAGCTCCGCTGTGAGCGATGAACTCCGCGGCGGCCCGGCGAGCTGCAGCATTGTGGCGCAACCCCATCGGAGGACAGTGCTGCACGAAGTCGATGCCTTCGTACTTGCTTCCAAGGACCCGCAGCAGCTCATCGTCGCCGCCTACAACGGCGACCCGGTCTCCTCGGCGAATGACCCGCCCGAACACTAGCGCCGTTAGCTCGCTCCCGGGCACGACGGGCAAGCGCACACCACGCAAGCGGCCCAGCAAGTGAACGATTCTGCTGTCGCAAAGGCATAGGTCAGCGCTGTCGTACAGTTGCTTCAGCTGCCGGCTCTCCTGCTGATCCTCGTGCAGGCGAACCAAATGGTCGACGTTTGGGGTCACGACGTAGGCATAAGGTGTCTCTGGCGTGACTTCGGCAAGCCGTGCCAGAGCTTCTTTTTCCGACAGCGGATCGAAGCTTACGCCGAGGAATTCGTTGCGCTCAGTACGCATCGCCATCCCAAACTACGGCGCGGAAGGTCGCGGCGAGGATCCACAAGTCAAGCCCGAGCGACCATCCCTCGATATATTTGGTGTCATATTCGACGCGCAGCTTGGCTCGATCGATTGTCCGGATTTCGCCGCGAACCCCCTTCACCTGCGCGAGCCCGGTGATACCCGGCTTGACGCGATGACGGCCGGCATAGCCGCGCACCGCGTCCTGATAGTAACGGTCGCCGACCTTCATGTGCGTCGCGTGTGGTCGCGGCCCCACTAGCGACATGTCGCCTCGAATAACGTTGAACAGTTGCGGCAGCTCGTCGAGGCTGAGACGGCGGAGGGTCCGCCCGACCGGTGTTACGCGCGGGTCTTTTGCGGTCGTGGTCTGCTCTGCCTTGAGGTCGGATTTGTCGGCGTACATCGTCCGGAACTTGAGCACCTTGATGAGCTCGTTGTTGAACCCGATCCTCGGCTGCACGAAGAAGAGCGGTCCGGGGCTCGAGAGCCTGACCAGAAAGGCAGTGAGCAGGAGCACGGGAGACAGCACGACCAGAGCCGTGCCGGCGATCAGCAGGTCTTCGCCGCGCTTTATGAACCGGTTGATGTCGCGGAACGGCCGTTGCCATAGGGTCAGGACTGGCAACTGACCAAGCAGTTGCACCCGGTAATCGGGGGCCAGCTCGATCGCTTCCGGTGGAATCACTGCGACGTCGACAGAGACGGTGCTCAATTGCTCGACGATGTCGTGGAGCCGCTCACGCGGGAGGTTGGGGACGCAAAAGAGAACCTGATCGAGCTCGCCGCGCCTTGAGAGATCGAGGAGATCGTCCAGTCCGCCGATGAGCGGCAGGCCATCGATCTCCTTCACCTTTGGTCGGTCATCGGCGACGCCAAGATAGCGAAGGTGCGGAAGTTCTAAGCTCCCGATGATCCGTCTGATGATCGCCAATGAATCCGGATCGGCCCCGTAAAAAACGATACGCTGCTCGATTGATCCACTGCCGGCGAGATGTCTCACCGTCCCTCGGACGATCGGCCGGGAAATGATCAGGCAGGCGCTGAACGAGATCAGGTACAGGATGGTGATTCCGCGCGATAGGTTCTCGATCATGCCAAATTGCCAAACCAGCGCGGAGGCAATCAGAACGCTGGCGAGAGCGTCAATGACCGTGTCGGCCTCGTGGTCGAACAGGTTGACCAAGGTCCGCCGATAAGCTTGCCGCGACGCGCGGATCAGCAGGTAAGTTCCCGCCGCAGCGCAAAAGGCGAACAGATTCACCGAAGGGATGAGCCTTCCACCCCTCAACAATGTGTACGCCAGCAACGCGAATGGAATGCTGAGGAAAATGCATAGCAGGTCCGCGGCCAGGAAAATGGGCCCCGCGATATTGGATGTGAAACGGACACGGGCCTTTGCAGCCCCGGGTCGCAATGGCTCGGCGCGCGGCTTTTCGGCAGGCAAGACGGCAGCTTCGCCGGGCGCGTTCATCAAATGAGATCTTTCTTCAGCTTCTCAAACCGTTGATCGGCGAATTCATCACTAAGCCGTTTTGCTCCATCCATGTCTCCCGTTGAGACGAGCACGCTTCTTAACGCCATGAACACGCGCTGATCATCGGGTAGATCCTGAAATGCCTGCCAGAGAGTACGTCGGACCTCGTTGCGATTCCCTGCGGCAAGATAGGCCTGAGCAAGGAGCAGGCGATCACCTCCGTTATTCGGGGTCACGCTGATCAGCCTCTGGGCATCCACAACCGCCTGTTTGGCCATTCCCGTCTTGGCCTCGAGCGCCGAGCGCCCTCGGAGAGCGTCGACCTGATCGGGTTCAGCCTGCAATACCCGATCGAAGAGCTGTTTCGCTTCCGTCGTTCGTCCTTGGAGCGCCATGGCCTGTGCAAGGACCGCATTCCAGCGGGAGTTCGATGGAGTGACCGGAAGCAGCGAGCGGCCGAGCAGATCGGCTGTGGCGTCGGGCTTCCCTATCTCGTTGAAATAATCAGCAAAAGCGACCCGCCTGTCGCCGTTCATTGAACTCGCGATATTGCCGGCGCCTGGGAGGACGACGCCTTTCGGCGCGGAAATCGCCCAGACGTCGAGCACCGAATCGATGAACTGGAGGCTCGCGGTGGGCGTCAGCAGAGCCTGTGAAACGGTCTGGGCCGTGCGAACGTCGTCAGAACGAAGTGACGCTTCGATCAGAGACCGCGAGATATTGGGATCGTTCGGGTCGAGCTTGTGCAGGTCCGACTGGAGCCGGGCGACGCTGCCCCAATCCCCGCGGCTCCGGTACAGCGCCGTGAGAGCACGGAGCGCCGCTCGGTCTTCAGGGACCGCCTTGTGCTGATCTTCCAGGAGCGAGATCGCATCGTCGATGCGCCTGCGCTCTATCAGGATCCTTGCCTTGAGAATCTTGGCGTTGGGTTCGTTGGGGGTATTCGCAAGCAGGCCGTCGGCTTCGGCGTCGGCCTTGTCGAGATCGCCCGCCTTCAGGGCCACGTAGCCGCGGACGAGGGCGACAGCAGGATGATCCGGCGCGAGAAGTGCCAGCGTCTTTGCCTGCTCGTCGGCCAGCGGCACGTCGCCGGAAAGCAACGCGAGCTGTGTCAGAATCGCCTGGACCTCGACGTTCGTGCGGTCCAGCTCGTGGGCGCGCGAGAGAGCATCGAATGCCTGCGCGTATTGTCCGAGCTGCAAATCGATCTTGCCGAGCTCGATCCAATAGTCTGGCACGTCCTCATCAGCATGAACGAGCTTAAGAAGCGCCATTTGCGCGCGGGTCAGGTCACCGGCGGCGACGGCCGCCTGGTAATCGCCGTAGGCCTGGCTGGTGCTCCGACCGAACCAGTGGCACCCGCTCAGCAGAGGCGTAGCTGCGGCGAGTCCAAGGGGAAACAGCACGAAAAAGAGGGTTCGGTTCTTCACGATTTGTATATACTACTGAATATTAGGGCATTGTAACCGGTGTGGAATATGATCGGACCCAAGTGTGCCGCATCGGTACGGTAGGAGGGGATTTCCTTCACAATGAAGCAGTTGATCGCGTTCGCCATCGCATTCTTCCTGCTTGGCCTCGCGCCGGCAGCCTCGCGCGTCGAAGCCGCCAGCGTGCCTGGTCCAGCATATCGCATCAATCCCGGCGATGACCTCGAAATCCTGGTTTGGGGCGATGAACGGCTCCAGAGGGACGTGCGCGTCCTCCCGGATGGAACGTTCGGGTTTCCCTTGATTGGGCAGGTCATGGCGGCCGGGCTGCTGCCTTCGGAGCTTCAACGGGTGATCACCGTTGGCTTGCGGCCTCAGTATAAGGACGTCGTCCCGCAGGTTACGGTTTTGGTTAAAAATCCGGGCGGCTACTCATTTTCGGTCATAGGCAAAGTGAGAAGCCCCGGCACCTTCACACCTGGCCGGTATGTAAACGCGCTCGAGGCGCTGGGCATTGCCGGCGGGCCGACGGACTTCGCCCAAACGAGCAGGGCAAAAATCATTCGGAAGATTGGTCAGCAGCTCCAGACCATTCCGGTTCAGCTTAATGGAGCGCTCAAGGGGGATGTCGACCAGCTGAGTCCGGCGGATATTCCGGCGATACAAAGCGGCGATACATTGGTGGTGCCATGAAGAAGCAATTAGGATGGGGTTTAGCTGCGTTCGTTGTTGCTGGGACGGTCGTTTTCGGTGCTGCTCCAGCTCGCGCCACGACGACCGATTTTATCGATCTGAATGCAGGTCTCGGCTATTCGAGTAACCCGTTCCTCGACTTCCGCGGCAATTCGAGCGCCTTCGGCCGAATCTCCGCTTATGGACAGCATGCGTGGGAATCGGAGACGGGAAAGACCTCTCTGAGCGCCTATCTGGAGAACACGACCTACTTCAAAAACTACAACTCCAAACAGATTTTCGACCTCAATGCCCACACGCAACAGGCGGTCAGCCCCAGCGTCAGCATATTCGGCACCGTCAACTTTTCGGGCGATTTCGCGGGGCAGCTCTCGAATCGCCTCTATTACGTCCCGAGTGAACCGCCGCCCGTCGACAGCGGCAATCCTCTTCCGCCGCCGACCACCAATCCGGACCTTATCGGCCTCCAGGGACGCCAATATCGTCTCACGGGTGAAGTTGGCGCGTCGATCCGTGCGGGCCCGAAGGGGACCTTCTCTCTTGCCGCTGGAGCAGAGCGTCTGATCTTCACCGGCAACAATGAGCCGCCCGATTACAACATCTTCTTCGGCAGTTTCGGATATCACCATCAGGTTTCGGAAAGGACCGCGGTTGGCGGCACCGTGTATCTGCAACGCCAGGACTTCGCCGGGAGCGACTATTCGAACGTCGTCAACCCGGTCATCACCTTACAGTCGCACTTAAGTGAGACTTTGACTGTCGATGGTGCCGTCGGCGCTCTGGTGATCGAACGGCACAATAACGGCGAGAGCAAGACCACCACGACTCCCTCGTTCAGCTTTGGACTGTGCAGTCGCACAAGCCTCAGCAGCTTCTGCGGACGAATCTCGCGAGATGCGCAGTCGGCTCTCGGGGCCGGGATACCGAATACTAGCGGCCAGTCGGCAGTCACGACCGAAGGGCAGCTTACCTATTATCGCCAGCTGGGTCGCGACGACACCATTCAGACGTCTCTGTCCGCCACCCATTATTCCACGCCGAATCCGATTCCAGGGCAGTCTTTCAACAGGACTTACGTCTCGGCAGTCGTGGGTTACGATCACAAGTTCGGCAGGCGCTTCTCCGCTGGAGTCCATCTCGGTGCGCGGGAACTGTACCAACCTGGGCCAAATCCGGATGTGGACCTAAACGGAAACCTCTATCTGCGTTATCGCATTGGCCAATTGCTATGATTGAATCCCACAGTTTCGAACGAACCGAGGCCGGCTTCGGCTGGATCATCAATCACCTGCCAACCATCCTTTGGCAGCGTCGGTATTATGTGGTCGCCGTCTTCGCGGCTTTCCTGCTCGTGTCGGTCGTCGCCGCTTTTTCGCTTCCGACATTGTATCGTTCGACGGCGACCCTCCTGATCGAGTCACAGGAATTGCCGAAGGATGTGGCCGAGTCGCCTGGGACCGGAATGATCGAACAGCGGATCGCAAAGATCCGCGAGCGGGTGCTCAGCCGCGGCGATCTCATCGCGCTTATCGAGCAATATGAGCTCTATTCTTCGGAGCGACGCCACGATCCCTTGTCGCAAATCATCGAGAAGATGCGCAAGTCGACTACTGTCGGCGCTCTTCAAGGCGACATCGGGCAGAGTTCGTCATCTGGGCAGAGCAACGTCATCGCGCTCAACATGAGCTTTGATTATCCGGATCCAGTGAAATCGCAGGAAGTACTCCAAAGCTTCGTCGCGAGCTTCCTCAAGATGGACAGTGATGTGGTCGAGGATCAGGCTTCGCTGACCGTCAGGTTCCTTTCGGACCAGGCACAGAAGCTGCAGGCACAGATTCAATCGATCGAAGCGGAGATCACTGCACTGAAGGCGAGCAACGGGAGCGCCTTGGTCGGGGGCGGCGGTATGCCGTCGATGCTCGATACCGGCACCTACAGCGCGCAGATTGTCGATCTCGAAAACCAGAATCGCCAGTTAGTCTTGCAAAGCAAGAGGCCCGGTGGACGAGATGATGCTATCGCGCAGGCACGAGGCGCGGTCGCCGCCGCCGAAGCGATCTACAGCGAACAGCATCCGGATGTGATTGCAGCCAAGGAGCGTTTGAAGGCGCTCCTGCAAGCCGCGCCGGCGGCTACGGACTCCGCGGACAGCTCCGTCCAGGAGCAAATCCGTGCCAACAATCAGGCAATCGTCACGCTGAAGGGACAACGCGATGCGGCGATCGCCAAGGCAACTGCAATTGCTGCCGGACAGGCACGTGCTCCTGCTATTCTCGAGCAGGCATCGCAGCTCGAAGATCGCGCCAACGCTCTTCGCGAACAGTACAAGGGTGTCTCCACCGACCTCCTGAAAGCGCAGAACAGCGCCCGCATGGCCGGTGAGCAACGCGCTGAGAGGCTTTCGCTGGTTGAGCCGGCGAATCTGCCCGATCACCCGAACTGGCCAAATCGGCCGTTGCTGATCGGTGCCGGTGCGGCTGCCGGACTCGTCCTCGGTTTGCTCCTCGCGCTGGTCATGGAAATGCTCAAGCGGCCGCTGCGCAGCCCGGTTCAAATCGAAGGCCTGGGCATTCCGGTCATGGGCATTGTTCCGATTTTCGAGCACGCGCCGAAGCGCCGTTGGTGGCAGATCTTTGGCAAGCGGGAGGCGGGGCTTGCGTAATCCCTTGAGTTACGAGCCGACAGATCACGAAACACCCAGCGAAGAAAGCAAGTCGCTGCCGGTGCTGAACTTGCAACGGCGCCAAGACGCGGTGCTGTTGCCGTGGGATTCGGCGATCGCAAAATCAAAGGGAGTTTATGGATTCGACAGCCTCGATCCGCGGTCGCGCCCATTCAATATGATCAGGGCGAAGCTCCATGAGCTTCGCTCGCAGCGCGGCTGGCGCCTGTTTGGTATCGTGTCGGCGACCCCGAAGGTAGGTAAGTCCTTCATTGCACTGAACGTAGCGGCCTCGCTCAGCAGGGATCCGCGTTTCGAAACGACTGCCGTGGACCTGGACCTCAGAAGGGCCTCCCTATCAAATATCCTCGGCGTCTCTCCGGCGACGAGCGTAAGGGCTTATCTCGAGGGGCAAGAAGGTGCTGATGTGCCCACTGCCTACACACTTGAGGGCGAACGGTTGCTGATTCTGCCCACTACCCCGGGGCCAATTCGCTCGGCTGAACTCCTTGCGGGAAGCAGGGCCCAGGGGCTGCTACGCGCCATGCGCGCGGCCGGCGAAACGAGTCTCTTCGTTGTCGACTTGCCCCCTGTCTACGCAAACGATGACGCCATCACGACCATGGCGCGGCTCGACTCATACATCATCGTCGCGGAAGAAGGCAGGACCACGCAGCGGGAGATCAAGGATGTGATCGGTCTCCTTGGCACGACGCGTCTCGCCGGCGTGATCCTCAACAAGTACCGTGGCGGCCTCGTGAGCGAAGGCTATGGCGTCGACGGCTATTACGCTGCCGGCTACGGCTACACCGGAAAAGACGGCGGCTCGGAAGCTTAAGAGACCCGACGCGTCGACTGTCCGCGTCCGCCTTCCCGAGAAGCTTAGATCTTCTTCGGAGCGAAGCCCGGCTGATACTCGATCTTGGCCGTGCTCCGAAGCGACTTGAGAAGTCCCTCGAGCGACTTTTGCGTCTGCGCCTTCCGCATTGCCTGCACCGCTATCGGCTTGGCCTCGTCTCCGGTGAGCGGGTGTGGTTCCCTGCCGACGATCGAGCTGGCGATGGTTCGGTTTCCGACAGGGAAAGCGAACGGTTCGCCCGGCGGAAGAGCCGTGATCTTGGAATATATCGCAGGCGGTATCACAGCCGTGTCCAATCGGTTTTTCTGCCTGGAGGACTGGACGTTGTGCTGCTGAAGGACCGTGGCAAGCTCGTCCAAGGTCTTAGTCTTGGCGATGTCCGCCTTGATAGATGGATCTGTCGGCGTCGGGTACAGGAGCTGATCGAGTTGCCATGTCTCCCGGTTCGCGAACGCTTGGGGATTGCTGGCGATGTAGGTTTCGACCTCGCGATCGGAGGGAAGCTGCGCCGTATTGAGGCGTCGCGCAGCCAGCATTGAGATCAGCAGGTCCTCATTCATCTGGCGCTGGCGGTTCAGGAACTCGGGAGTCTTGTCGATTCCTTCGTTCCGCGCTTGATCTGCCAGAAGACGCCGGTCGATCATCTTTTGAAGGACCTGAGACCTGGCGCTGTTCTTGTCGAGCGCCTCCGGGATCTTCACTTCGTTGAGCGCGAAGTTGAGCTCGGGGATCGTGATTTCCTTCCCGTTCACGACCGCGACTGTCTGGCCTTCCGCCTTGCGCTGACACCCCGACAGGATGATGCCAAGGATAGCTACTGCAACTACAGAATGCCTCACGTGAGCGCCCCGCTTAAAAAATAGACTATTGCAGCCATAGCATGCGAGATTTAGCCGTACCAGCAGCGGGAGGGAGCGTGTCATGGAGACTGTCTACGATTGGGTCACGGTCGCGATCTTCGCCGGGCTGGTGGTTCTATTCGTTCAGCGCTCCACTGGAGAAGAGGAGATCAAAGAGCATGACTCCCTGCTCCTGTATCTCGGTGCGGCCCTGGGATGCGCGGTCGCAAACTATCTCGGGAACAAGGGTATGCACCTGCTCGCCGTCCCACTCATCGCGGCGACGCTCTTCTTCATTGTGTATTACTTGAGGCCGTTCAAATCCTGGCCCAAAGCCTGACGAAGATTTAGGCGATAAAGACCCGCTGCATCTGACGTGGAACTGACGCGATCATCGTGCGAACGAACTCGTCCATTGTCCGGATTGCCTGATCTTCGTCGGTTGTAAGTACCGACACACGCACAAGTATCGCATCCGGAATGATGCGCTTGAGATTCTCCTCGGCCACAGTGAGCTTCTGCTGGATCCAGCTCGGCGGGATGTGATCGCCGATTCGCGTCCAATAGAGCAGCTTTTCCACTTGCGCGTCGCGCGTCGCGGTGAGGGTGTCTGCCCGGAACGCTTGCGATGGACCGAGCACGATGTCGTGCGGCTTGAAGTCCGAAAGGCGGTAGCCAGCGGCCGTGTAGCAGAACTCGGGACGGTGGACTTGTAGGAAGCCCGTCTGGCTCGCGCTGTAAGCGATGAGAAGCATCACGTTCGCATCGGTTCCGTCGGAATAGACGCGCGTCAGCTGCTGACTGTAGAGCGTCAATTGCATTTCATCATGCGGCGGAACAACCACGCCACTATTCGCGACGAAGTTCCAGCGGCCGATCCGCATCGGAACGACGTCCTCCAATTTGTGGTCGCCAAGGTAATTCAGTGGCCGATCGGGTTTGCGCGCCGCAGCGACGCCGGCTGCGGAAAGCATGAGCAGACCAGTGACAATTTCGCGGCGCGACAGCAGCGGTTGCTGTTCCGGCGGAAAGAGCGACCTCATGCTTTGGCCCTTCTCCGCTCCCGGAAACTGCTGAACAGCGCGTCAACTCCGAAGATCGTCAGCAAGGCTATCAAGAAGACCGTCAGTCCGGCAAAGTCGTGGATAAAGCCTTGGCCCGCCGCTTCGCCGAAATAATAGGTCACCAAAATCAGGGTCACCACGCGAATGAAATTGGAAAAGACGGCGACCGGAATGACCAGCGCGGCGACCACTAAAAACGAGACCACATCAGACCGGTGTCGAATGTAGACGTAGAACAGGCAGATCGCAGACAGGCTGATGATGGAATTGAGCCCGGCACAGGCTGCGGCGACAAGCAGTTGGTAATTGTCGATCTGGATCGTCACGCCTGAGCTGGCGATCGGATATCCGAACGTCTGGAGAAGTTGCACGGCGGTTTCGGAAATCCAGAGCTTCACCGGTTGGGTGATCGCTGTCACCACCGTGTCTGGAGGTGGAAGCGCGACTGCGAGGTAAAGAAGCGGGAACCACAGCGCCCGGAGAAGCGCGCCTCCTACCAGCAAGTAGAAGGCGGAGATGACGGCCGCGTACATTGCGAAAGCTTCGATCTCCAGAATGCCCGTAATTCTGGCAACCACGTACAGGGAAAGGCACCCTCCAAAGAGAAGCGATCCTATTAGCAGGTTGCCCGGGTGCGACTTTGCGTCTGTTGATTTCAGTTCACGCCAGAGCAGCCACGCGCCCGTTGCGACTATAATTGGTGCATGGCCGCCTTGTTCGGTTGTCCAGGTGAGCCTTGCGACATCAACCATCGTCGGCAGCAGAATCGCTGCGATTCCGATCAACAGGATGGCATCGGACCAACGGATTGCCCGTTCGGACGATTCCACTTGTGGCGGTTTAACGAGCAGCAAAGGCGAAACTCAACTGTTTCAAGGCGTTGTTCCCAACAGCAATTTGCAACGCTAGCTTTACGGGTCGTTGCTAGCAAGCTCTCAACTTTTAGTTAACCTGCGTTAGGTGACCCAAAATCAGACTGTTCCCATTTGTGGTTTGCCGGGAATATTTTGATGTCGCAGGGCGGGGACGGCCGAAAGGGACTTGACCGGGTTGACGCTCCTAATTGCTCTCATTCTCGCGCTGCCAGTTGTCGTGACGGCATTTTTCGCGCTCGAAGTCTTTGCCGGGCTAGCGCCGTTCCGTTCAATCGGATCGCACCCGGTTAATGCAACCTCGGCGGTAATCGTCATCCCCGCACATGACGAGGAAACCGTGATCAGCAGGACGGTAAGCGAGACCGCGATTGAAGCTGAGGGGGAATTTACACTGCTCGTCGTTGCCGACAATTGCACTGACGGGACAGCTGAGGAGGCGCGTTCGGCTGGAGCATCTGTCCTTGTACGAACTGATCCAGACAGGCGGGGGAAGGGCTATGCGCTCGCCGCCGCGCGTGATCACCTTCGCAACAATCCTCCAGTTGCAGTGGTCGTGCTGGATGCCGATTGCCGCATTGACAAAGACAGTCTTCGCGCGCTCGCGGCGGCAGTGACCAGCACTGGACGGCCCGCGCAGGCAATCAATCTCCTCGCACCTGATCTTGCGGCGTCGCCGCTCGTGCAGCTTTCCACCTTCGCATTCATGATCAAGAATTTGGTCCGGCAGCGTGGGCTGCAGAGGTTGGCCGGGCGAGCGCACCTGACCGGAACGGGGATGGCCTTGCCCTGGCAGATTTTCTTCAGCGCAAACCTTGGCGGCTCCAACATCGTAGAAGATTTGGCCCTCGGGTTGGAGCTCGCCGACCGCAGGGCTGCGCCTCTGCTGGTCTCCGACGCGACCGTCTGGAGTCCGCCGGCATCGGAAGGCGGCACGCTCGTCCAACGCAGAAGATGGGAGGGCGGCTATCTAACAACCGCATTCAAGACGGTCCCCATTGCGCTCGCCCGAAGCGCGCGTCGAGCCGATGTCCGGGGCTTTTTCGCGGCACTGGATCTGAGCATTCCCCCGCTCGCGCTGCTCGTGCTGATCAATGTGCTCGCACTTGCCATCGCTCTATTTGGCATACTCGCGGGCGCAGCTCTGTGGCCCGTGATTGTCCAGGTAGTGGCAGGCTTGGTCGCCGGCATGGCCCTACTGCTAGCGTGGATTCGGGAAGGCCGCCGTTTTGCATCCGCGGGCACTCTCATGCGACTTCCGTTCTATGTGCTTTGGAAACTCCCAATGTACGTCGGTCTCGCGCGTAGAGGCGCCCCAAAAGAGTGGCTCCGGACCGGGCGTTAGCGGGTGTAGTGATATGCGGCGAAGGCGGCGATGCTCAAACCCAAAACGGCGATCACCAGAGCTTCTCGAAGCCCGAACGTGATATCTCCACGCCGCAGCCTGCGCTTCAAGGATCGAGCGATGCTGATCGGTCCGCGAAGGAGTGGAATGCGGTCGAGTGCGTTCGGAGAGGCAATATCCGAGCGCGAGGGTCGTTGGACAGCGATTACGGGCCTAGCGAAGGCCGTGGTGAAGCCCTGATGCTGTCGGCGAAACCAGACGTAGGCTCCGTCGATTGGCGGCGGCGATTCGTGCTTCAGGAGCTGCTCAAGGAAGGGCGCCAACGCTTGGGTCGCGCGGGCGCTGAAGCCCATGCAATGCGCGCCGATGAGATCGCTTTCTTCGAGATCATTTGGATCGGAAGCCTCGTAGCCGCCGTAGGCAATGTCGACGCCAGACTGTAGCTGCCAGGTCTCCGCGGCCGGCGTGAAATCGACGTCATCCTCGAGGATGAGCACCGATTCTCCTGCGGCCGCTGCCTCGGCCAATATTTTCAGTTGGGCAATGAACACCCCCTTTTCGCCGACGGCGCGGAACGGCGCTTTGTCCTCTACGAGCACGCCGTCGACGAACTCGACACGTGGATCGCCGCTGAGACCAATACGGCGAAGCTCAGTCTCCATTTCTCTGCGCCTAGCCGAACGGGCCGGCAGGTTGATGATGCGAATTCGGTCGAAACCGGCAAACACTGCCACTACGGCACCCCAGCTTCGAATAGCCGTCGCAGTTGTTCGGCAGACTTGTCGACGTCGAATCCGGCTGCGACGACCGCGCGGGCGTTCGTCGCAAGCCGCTCGCGCAGTCCATCATCGCTCACGATCTGGCGCAGGCACGAGGCGAGATCATCCCAGTCCGACGGTGTGAAGAGAAGTCCGTTCTCTCTATCCTTGACTAGCTCCGGAATGCCCGCGACGCGGCTGGCGATTACGACGGTTCCCATTGCCATGGCTTCCATCAGCACGATCGGCAGCCCTTCCATGAAGCTCGCTAGCACCAGCACATCTGCCTTGGCGATGCGGTCCAGAGTGTCTTGTTCATTGCATCGGCCCGTGAAAATCACCCGATCCTCTCCGCCCAGCTCACGCGCCAATTCGCGCAATTGATCGCCGTCGGGCCCGTCGCCGACGATCACGAGCCGCGTATCCGGAATGTCCCGAGATAACGATGCGAAGACCCGTAGAAGTCCTGCCTGACCTTTCTCCGGCGAAAGTCGGCCAACCGCGATGATTTGCTTCACCGACGCAGAGCCCGCGTGCTGGGGAAGCGATCCGAGCTGCAGGCCGCAACGCACGACGTGGATCTTGCTCCAATGTTCCGGCGCCACGAGCCGCATCGCCTGGGCTCGGCCAAAAAACGAGACGCAGGCGACGAAGTCAGCCGCTTCGATCTTCCTGCCGAGCAGCAGTCCAGCAGGATAGTCCGTTTCGGAAATACCGTGCATCGTGAAGCTCCACGGCATTCCCGCCAGCCTCGTCGTCAGGTAGCCGACTGTCGCCCCGGAATTCGCGAAATGATTGTGCAGCCTCGAGATTTCCCGACGGTGGAGTTCACGGGCCAGCAGTACGGCCTCGGCAAAATGGGCGAGCGAGAGCGCGAACCCGCGAAGTCCTGGCGGGCGATGTCGAAGCGCCTGGCCGAGCGTGCGTAGATATGCCCCAGGTCGGCTCGCAAGCGTTGCCAAATGCGCTGCTAGGAATGCGGTCGCCGATTGTCGCAGCACAGTGAAGGTCGTCGCTGATTCCTCGACGGCGACGTTGTCCATCAGCTCGGCCTCAGACGGCGGGCGAATGCTGAACGTGTCGAGCTTTACTCCGAGCCTTCGCAGCGCGGCGACTTCGCGGCTAATGAACGTGTGCGAAGTCGCTGGGTATTGGCTCGTAAGATAGCCGACCCTCAATTCTATCGAGTGTGTCCCGCCGATTGCCATCAGCTCTTATACTCGGGCATGTGGCGGTGACTCCCTACGAGCATAAAGCGCGCCGCGCCGATGGCTTCAGGGAATTTGGCAAGGACGATCAGAGCAGCCAAACCCCATTTCGATCGACTCCTCGATCGGGCGGCAATCCTCACCATCTGCAGACCGTAAGCAATGGGGATGGCTAACAAAAACAAGGGCTCTCTCGCGAGCGCTCCAGCAACGATCACGATGCCAGGCAGCACAAGCGCCCATGAGACGGCGCTACGCAACTGCTTTCCATACAGTCGTTGCGGCAATTGCTTCGTCGCGGTCCATACCTGCGCGTAGCCGAAGCCGCCGCGTTGCGTGCGTCGCCACCACTGGACAAGGCTCAGAATGCGCGCGTCATGTTCGGTCATCGGGACGTCGATGCGCCAGATTTGCCATCCCGCGGCCCGCATCCGCGCCGTCATTTCCGGTTCCTCGCCGGCCTGGAGTTCGGAACGGTACCCACCAACTTCATCCAACGCTGCGCGGCGAGTCAGCGCGTCGCCGCCGCACTCGGTGGCTTCGCCAATTGGGGTGTTCCACTCCGCGTCGCACAAACGATTGTAGATCGATGCTTCTGGATGAGCTTCGAACCGGCGGCCGCAAACGACGCCGACTTCCGGATGCTCGTTGAGGAATGCCAACGCCTGCGGAAGCCACTGGGGCTGCAGGATGCAGTCGCCATCCAGGAATTGCACCAACTCGCATTCGGGAAAGCACGCACCCAGCTCCTTGTAGCCGGCATTGCGGCCGCGAGCCGCCGTCAGACACCCGTCAGGCGGCAGCTGGACCACGACGGCTCCGAGACGCTCCGCAACCTGCAAGCTTCCATCGGTCGAAGCCGAATCCGCATAAACGACGCGATTTGAGACTGAGAGCACAGAACGCAGACAGCGCTCAAGCCTCGGCCCTTCATTTCGGCCGATAATGACGAAGCCGACCGTTGAGACAGGCGTGCCGTTCACAGGTGAATGCTCCCAAGCAACGCTCGGGGCTGGATCGGTCCGGCTGCTGCCGTCCATCCCAGCACGTGCGTCAGCGCTCGCATCAGGAATGCCGCAAGGACGAAAGCGACGGTCAACATCAGGTCGTCGCGACCAAACCGCAAATGCTCTTTATGGCTGAGCAGCCATAGAGTGACATATTTGACCAGCTCACCGGTTGCGATCAGGGCGACGGCCGCAGTGAACCCATAGAAGTAGAACGCGATTGGAACGGCGATTACGTAAGTGACAAGCTTCGCAGCATTGGAAAGTGCCGGATAGGCTGGCCGTGACAAGCCCATTAGGATCGCGTCATTGGTCGATGAAAGAATGTTGAACCACACTCCGATGCATAGAATCGGCAGTACCGTAGCCGCTTCGTGGTACCGCGGGTCATAAAGCAAACGGACGATCAGATCGGAAAGCGAAAGGAATGAGCCAAGTCCAACGGCCGCAGCAAAGAGCAGAGTGCGGCGGCCGCGCAGGATGCGTTTCCTGAGCTCAACGGGCGGGAGACCAGCCGCCGCTACCGTCGGATAAAGAACGAAGCTGCTGCATCTCTGTACAAAGAGGCCGACCATGTCGGCGAGGCCCCTCGCGATCCCGTAAACGCCGAGCTGCGACAGGCTGATCTGCTTCGCGAAATAGAGCCGATCAAAATTCATCGCGAAGAAGTAGACGATCGAGGAGAAAAAGACCCACTTCCCGAACTTCATCAGCTGGCGAGCGCTCGTCCTGTCGATGATGAACCGGTGCCGGACACCAGGGATGAACAAATAGGTGATGATGAGATTCGCGGCGCCGGTCGCTACGCTTCCGAACACTAGCGCCCAGACGGTCTGGGTGATCAACGCCGAGGTAACATGCGCCAGCAGCGTGATCACGCCGAGCAAAATCTGGAACATGCAAACCCGAGCGATCTGAAGCCGCTTCTGGATCAAGCCGCGCGAAGTCGATTCGAAGCCGGTGAAAATGAAGAACAATGAGGCGACCGGCATTATGGCCGCGAGCTGCGGGTAGTTGAAGAAGTGCGCGATCGGCACCGCCAGAAGAATCGAGAAAGCGGCCAGCGTCAGCCCTCGCAGCACCTGCAGCGTCCAGGCGGTATCGTAGAAGAGGGGATCGTCGCCCTTCGGATTGCTGATGATATTCTGGAGGATGCCGACGTCTGACAGCAGCTCCACGCCAGTACGGACGGCGTTCACGACTGCCATGAGGCCGAAAATCGGCGGAGCGAGCAGCCGCGCCAGAATCACGTTGTTGACCAGACGCAGCAGCTGCGCGGCGCCATAGCTGACGGTTGTCCAGCCGAGCCGCTTCAGTAGCGATTTGGGCACACCCAAGAACATACTTAGTCTACTGATCCCCCTCGGCCGAAGTCTCACAGCGGGACGTTCGGTGAATGCGCCTAGCCCGTAATGACCAGCGGCTGTAGCAGCGATCAAGTGAGAATATTGTTTGCGCTCGCGGGACTGCACCGCATTGACCGTGGAGCCGAGGTCGCTTTCATTTCCGTGGCGAGCGAGCTTGCACGCTCAGGCCATCAAGTGACGCTGATCGGCTCGGGTCAGGAAAGGCCCGGCACGCCTTACCGTTTCATCCATGCTTCCGCTTTGCAGCGCGAACGATTCGAAGGCTGGCGCAGGCTTCCTCCGTTGAGAAGCGAGACCGTGTGGGAGGAGGCGACCTTCCTTCCGAGCCTGCTCGCCTCATATCGTCCCGCCGACTGTGACGTCACCGTAACGTGCGCTTATCCGTTCACGAATTGGGCATTGCGGCGACCGGTCCTGCGCGGGAAGCGTCCTGTCCATGTGTTTGTTACTCAGAATGGCGATTGGCCAGCTTACGGAAACAATGCTGAGTTCCGCCTGTTCAATTGCGACGGGCTGGTCTGCACTAATCCGCACTTTTTCGATCGCAATCATGAGCGGTATCGGTGTGCGCTCATACCCAATGGCGTGGATCTCGACCGATTCAGCCCCGGTCCGGCAGAGCGGGCGCGGTTCGGCCTCCCGCCGGGACCGATCGTGCTCATGGTTTCGGCGCTGATCGGGAACAAAAAAGTCGCCGAGGGCATTGCGGCGGTCTCGAGAGTCCCCGATGCCACACTCGTCGTTGCCGGCGATGGCCCTCTTCGGGAGGAAATCCATAAACTCGCCGGCGAGCTCCTTCCAGGACGCTTCCTGAGGCTGACGGTGCCTTCCAAGGATATGCCCGATCTCTACCGTAGTGCCGACGCCTTCATGCACCTTGCCACTGACGAGTCTTTCGGCAACGTTTTCGTCGAGGCGATGGCGAGTGGGCTCCCAATCATCGCATATGACGTACCGAGGACGCGCTGGATTATCGGCGACGGCGCATGCTTCCCTGAGTCCAACGATACATCCGACCTCACCGCCGCGATTGGACGTGCACTTAAACACCCCAACGCCGGTGAACTTCACAAGAGAGCTGAAGAGTTCGGCTGGCCCCTCATAGCCGCGCGCTACGAGGCATTTTTCAGGGAACTGCTGCGATGATTTGGCATGTTCCCACTCAGCGCAGCGGCGGTATGATTGCCTCCAACGGGCAGCTTGGAAGCGAAAGGCTGGCACGCAAGTGAAGTGGGTTTTTCTAGCGGCGCTGATTCTTCTGGTCCCCGCGCTGACGGCGGTGCTGCGCTCGAAGCCGCGTTATCTCGTTCACACCTGCTTCGCACTTGGCGTCTTGATGTTCGCAGCCGTTCCGAACCTGTGGGCGGCGCCCATCCCCTGGCCCGGGTGGCCTGGGCCAGTGAAGGGTCTGGAAGTGAGCATCGCCGACGGCATCGCGGCCGCCTTGATCTTGTCGACGCGGCCTGTTCGGATTCCATGGTCGATCAAGCTGCCTTTCTTCATCTTTTTCTTAGCAGTCCTTGTCTCCACTTTTGCCGCTTATCAGTGGATGCCAGCGCTTTTTTATGCCTGGCAGGTGATCCGGTCCGCCGTCCTGTTCGTGGCGATTGCGCGTGTTTGCGGCACAGTCGGCGAAGCGCCGATCGCCCTCCTTGCCGGCCTCGGGGTGGGGCTTGTGTATGAGGCAATCTTCGCCACGAAAGAATTCATCGGCGGCAACCCGCGGCCAGGCGGCAACCTTGGGCATTCGAATTTCCTCGGGCTTGCATCCGACTTCGTCGTCTTTCCAACTATGGCTCTGCTGCTTGGCACTCGGCGTTTCGCCTGGCCGGCCATCGTCGTCGGTTCAGGAATGGTCATCGCAGTGGTGGGCGGCTCACGCGCCACGCTGGGCTTGTTTGCCATCGGCCTCGTCCTCACGCTGGTTTTCTCGCTTCAGCACGGTACCACCCCGCGGAAGATCGCCTTTGGCGGAGCGGCCCTGCTGCTGCTTCTTTGCTCCACGCCGGTGATGGTCTGGGCCCTCAATCATCGATCGGCGGAATCGAAAGAATCGAGCGATATCGAACGCAGCGCGATGAAATCTGCCGCGCGCATGATCATCGCCGACCACCCATTCGGTGTGGGAGCGAATCAGTACGTCCTCGTCGCAAACACGGGCGGCTATTCTCAACGCGCGGGAGTCGCATGGAACTACGGCAGCCGTTCGGCGCCCGTGCACGATACCTATTACCTCGTCACTGCCGAGCTCGGTTTCATGGGTCTGATCGGATTTCTCGGCACGATTGTGGGATTCATTGCTCTCGGCTGGCGGACGCTGCGTCGAAGATCGGAGGACGAAAGCAACGAACTTGTGCCCGGGCTGCTTGCGACGATGATCGTAGTAAGCGTTCATGTCTCCTACGAGTGGGTCTTCATGAATTTCATTATTCATTACATGTTTGCTGTGGCGGCAGGTCTTCTCGTCGGCGTCGTGGCCCGGTCCCGAAGTCCGCTGAGGCTTCCTCCTGCGTTGATGCCCGTTGCGGCGGCATCGCCCGCCGTCTGATGGCCGTCCGCGAGGAGAGTGCCTTCGCGGGGCAGCCGACGGACACGGGTCCGACCGGTCCGACAATCGCGATAGTTACAGGGCACCGGACGAAGCGTATCCCCATTCTCGACGGGTGGCGTGCAACCAGCATCCTGCTTGTCCTCGGCTCGCACCTTGTTCCCCTGGGGCCGCACTGGCTCCTGCTGAATTTTGTCGCGGGCGCCATGGGAATGGCGCTGTTTTTCACGCTCTCTGGATTTCTGATCACACAGTTCCTCGCGAGCGGGATGGCCGTCCCGGACTTTCTCGCGAGACGTCTCGCGAGAATCGTCCCGCTCTGTTGGGCAGCGGTGATCGTCTTGCTGCTTTGGCACCGCTATGATCTGATGACGATCGTTCGAAATTTTCTCTTTGTCGCAAACCTTCCGCCCGCAGCCCTGCTGCAGGGAGGAGAGCATCTTTGGTCGCTTGGCGTCGAGATGCAATTCTACGTCTGCGTAGCGCTCATCTGCCTGATCTTCGGCCGACGCGGACTCTATCTCGTTCCGCTAATGTGTATTGGAGTCACCTGTGCGCGCGTAATCGCCGGTGAAAGAATCAGCATCGTCACGTGGCATCGCATCGACGAGATCCTGGCCGGCGGAATTATCGCCCTGATTTATTCCGGCTGGTTTGGAGCAAAAGCGTCAGAAATCCTGAAGAAATTGCCTGTTTGGCCGTTTGCGATCGCCGCTGTCGTCTGCAGCCATCCGGCAACCGGCCCGCTCCAATATTTAAGGCCCTACGCGGCCGCGTTTCTCGTCGGGGCGTCCCTAACCGACGCTCCAGAACGTCTTCGGCGCCTGCTCGAATCTAGGCCGATGGCCTACGTCGCCGAGATTTCCTATTCGCTCTACGTGATCCACGGCGTGCTCGCCGCGACGTGGCTGGGCTCCGGCGACAAAATCGTCAAATATCTGAAGCGCCCTCTGTTGTTCGGAGCGACCTTCCTGCTGGCGCACATTTCGACGCGCTATTTCGAGCAGCCAATCACGAGGAGAGTGCGCAAGCTCACGAGCTCACGCCGGGAGGGTGAGCCGGTTACGAGTGCGGGTCCTCCTTCAACCGCATCTCGCCCCTGCGGATGACGATCTCGTCGACTTTTTCGAGGAACGGCTGACCGAGCAGCGAGACCTCGGCGCCCTGGACGATCACCGCTTGCGCGTCCTGCTGGTGAATTCCGCCCACATCGATGCTCTTGAGCTGGACGTACTGGCCGCGCACCATTCCCGAAGCGCCGTCGCCGATCACTTCATATTTTGAGGGATCAACGTTGATGCCGATCGACTGCGCATCGGCTTCGGTCAGGGCTGTTTCGCTTGCGCCGGTGTCGATCATGAAGTGAACGTTGTGCCCGTTCACCTCTGCATCGGTGTAATAGTGATGGTCGGAGTTGCGCTCGATCACGACCTCTGTGCCGATGTTTCCAGGAGCCGCGGCCTTTGATCTTTGCCCCGTCGGCCACAGAAAGCCGATCGTCAGTCCGGTGCCGATAGTGGCGATGATCGCAAGCTTCCCGAACATGTTGTCCGGTCTAGTCGGAAAATGGTTAGCAAGAGCTTATTGCTAGGACGAGCCGAGACTCAGTCAGGCTCGTTGTCCCAGAATTTCTTCTTTGATCTCAATTCACTGTCGCGTCGAACGAAGATCAGGTCCGTCTGATACAGCGCTGCGTCCGAGCTCCTGCGAAGTCCGCCGCAAATGTCGTACGGCAGGAAGTCTCGGCTCGCGAGATAGGCGATCACCTCATGCATGAGAGGCGAGCCCTTGTTGTATTCGAGCAGGGAAACCTCCGACAGGATTACCTCTGTTCGAGAGAGCGTCTCGGCTGCGCCTGAAAGCACTTCAAGCTCATACCCCTGGACGTCGAGCTTGAGCAGCAATGGGGCAGGGAGTACCTTGACGGGTTCGGTGTCGTCGAGCCTTTTCACCGGCAACTCGATCATTCCCTTGTCGAAGGTCGTGACCTCCACCAGCACGGACGAACCGGTTCCCGAAAGATAGAAGGGGACCGCCGCTCGATTTTCAGGCCCGAGCAGCGCAATGGTATAAGGAATTCCGGTTGCGGCCAGCGTGGGCTCGAGCGTAGGCTGCGCCTCGATCATGTGGATCGGACTGCCAGGATAAATCTCGGCGACCCGCAGTGCCCAAGCCCCCACATTGGCCCCGACGTCGACGATCCCGCCAGGGCGAAAGCCGAGGCGGGCCAAGTTTTGCAGGCTACCCCACATCGTTGGCTGGCCGACGCGGAACTTGGAGTCGTCGTCCGCAACGGCAACGGACTGACGAAGCAGCCGATCGCGAAAGGAACTCGGAGACGCCTTGAATGCACTCCTCACGATCTGACGCATCCAGGAGATTGTCTTCGCCCCCAACTTAGGCAGCGCATCAACAGCGCGGCCAAGGTGCTGAGGTGTATCAAAATCAGGCGGCTAAGGCACTCCGCTGGATTTTCGCGAGATAATCGGCCAACTCGGGACAGCTGTTGAGTTGATCAGGGGTTGAGGATGGCCCGTTCTTACTACCTTCGCAAACGGGTGATGGTGACGGGAGGTGCGGGCTTCCTTGGTTCGCACCTGATCGACCGGTTGCTCGAGAAGGGGTGCGAAGTTCTGTGCGTCGACAACCTGTTCACCGGCAGCAAGGACAATATCGCCCATCTGCGCGATCACCCGCATTTCGAGTTTCTGCGTCACGACGTGACGTTCCCGCTCTTCGTTGAGGTTGACGAGATCTACAATCTCGCCTGCCCCGCGTCGCCGGTTCACTACCAGCATGACCCGGTCCAGACGACGAAGACCTCAGTTCATGGCGCGATCAACATGCTCGGGCTAGCGAAGCGCCTTGGAGTAAAGATCCTGCAGGCCTCGACCAGCGAAGTTTATGGCGACCCGTCGGTTCACCCGCAGACTGAGGATTATTGGGGCCATGTGAACCCGATCGGGCCGCGATCCTGTTATGACGAGGGCAAGCGCTGCGCGGAGACGCTCTTCTTCGACTATCACCGTCAGCTCGGTCTGCAGATCAAGGTCGCGCGCATCTTCAACACCTATGGTCCGCGCATGCATCCGGCGGACGGGCGCGTCGTCTCCAACTTCATTGTCCAGGCGCTCAAGAACGAGCCGATCACCATCTATGGCGATGGCAGTCAGACGCGCTCGTTCTGCTACGTCGACGACCTGATCGCCGGGCTGATCGCGTTGATGGAGACCGGTCCCGAGGTGACCGGCCCGATCAATATCGGCAATCCGATCGAGTTCACGATCCGCGAGCTTGCGACGAGGGTTATCGAACTCACCGACTCCAAGTCAAAGATCGTGCAGCACCCGCTTCCCGCCGATGATCCCAGGCAGCGGCAGCCCGACATTGCCCGCGCGAAGGATGTCCTTGGATGGCAGCCCAATGTGGGGCTCGAAGAAGGCCTGAAGCGCACCGTCGACTATTTCCGCCAGCCTCAGACGCAATGAGCGGCCACGGGTGACTTGATGGGCCAGGCTCCGCAATGATCCGGCCGGTCATTCTTTCGGGCGGCGGCGGCACACGCTTGTGGCCGCTGTCCAGAAGCGGAAACCCAAAGCAGTTCCATCGCCTTGTTGGCGATCAATCGCTTCTGCAGGATACCGCTCAGCGCTGCCGTGGCGGACAATTCAGCAACGCTCTGATTTCGACCGGAGAGGAGCAAAGGTTCTTCGTCATCGATCAGCTTGAAAATGTCGGTGTGACGCCGGCGGCGATCCTCCTCGAGCCAACGCCGCGCAATACGGCGCCAGCCATCGCCGCCGCAGCGCACTGGGCGCTCGCATGCGGCGAGGACGACCCATTGCTCGTGATGCCGTCAGACCATGTGATCCGGGATTCGGCTGCATTTCATCAGGCAGTCGAAATTGCGATTCCGGCCGCGCTCGAAGGTAATTTGCTGACGTTCGGCGTCCATCCGACGGCCCCCAAGACCGGCTACGGATATATCCAGGCCGCACCTCCTGAAGAGCCTGTTCGCGACGTCATCAGATTCGTCGAAAAACCCGATGCGCAGCGGGCGGAGGAGTTCCTGGCGGATGGCAGCTATTTTTGGAACAGCGGGATCTTCCTGTTCCGGCCCAGCGTGTTTCTCGATGAGCTGAGGAAATACGCGCCTGAAGTTGCCGAGCAGGTTCAGCACGCGATGAGCGGGGCCACGATCGACAAGCTATTCGTGCGACCTGAGGCCCGGGCATTCGCCGCAGCGCCATCGATCTCCATAGACTATGCGGTGATGGAACACTCGGACAAGGTGAAGGTCGTGCCCGTCAGGTTCGGCTGGTCGGACGTTGGCAGCTGGGAGGCAGTTCGCGAGCTCGCGCCAGTGGACGAGCAAGGAAATGTGCTTCGCGGCGATGTACTCACGCGCGACGTCAGCAATTCGCTGATCCGCAGTGATGCCGACGTGACAGTGGCCGCTGTCGGTCTAGACCGGGTCATCTGCGTTGTTACCGGTGACGCTGCGTTCATTGCTCCGATCGAGCGCGCCGAGGAGGTGAAGCAAGTCGTTGAAGAACTGCGCGCCAGCGGGCACGCGCGAGCAGATGAGCCCGCGGTCGTCCAGAGACCATGGGGAAGCTACCAGACTGTAGATCGCGGCGAGCGCTTCCAAACCAAGCGGATCATCGTGAAGCCGGGCGGCAAGCTGTCATTGCAGAGGCATCAACATCGATCGGAGCATTGGGTCGTGGTCGATGGGATAGCTGAGGTCACGATCGGCAACGAGACAAAGCTGCTTCGGGAAAATGAATCGGTCTACGTTCCAGCGGGCACGCTGCACCGGCTTGTGAATCCCGGCGAGCAGCTGCTGCATCTCATCGAGGTGCAGTGCGGGTCCTATTTGGGCGAAGACGACATCGTACGAGTGGACGACGAATATGGCCGCAGCTGAGGCCGGCTCTTCAACCGTCTGATCTGCGCAAAAGGAAAGTGCCGCCGCGAAACGCGCCGGCACTTTCTTCGTCAGCCTGCCCGCTTAAGCGAGTTGGGAAACCAGCCCGCTCTTCCGGCTGCGACGCATTGCGATGCCGACTGCACCAAAGCCGAGCAGCATCATCGCCCAGGTGGCCGGCTCGGGAACCCCGTTCGGCCCGGTCATCGGGATGATACGGACCTGGCGAATGTCGTCTGCCACACCCCCGGTGAATGCGTAATGGACGTTCGTTATCGACTCGCCGTCCGAAGCCAGGAAGCCAAACTTGTTTTCTCCGCTCGGACTATGATCGATGAGGAACGACTGAATGAAATCGGTCTCCGGATTGCCGAGATTATCCAGCACATCCAGCGTGAACGTGACGCTGTCGGCAGTCACGCCTTGGAACGCCAGTTCGATCCAGGCCATCCCATCGTGGTTGGACAGGAAAATGTCACCAGTCTGAAGATTGTAGGTGTCATTGCCACTGATGATATCTCCGGTCAGTTCAGCCTGGCCGCCGCCCTGCTGAATCCGGAGATTATTCGCGTCGGACGTGCTGGCGGTCTCGTCCGTGCTTCCGGTGAAGTGCACATAATTTGACTGTTGCTTTGGACCCGAGCCCAAATCGCCGGTCACCTCAAGGCCGACGTCCGCGCCGCCGCCGTTGCCGTGGACGAGAACGCCCTGGTCGACAGATGTTTTCTCGGCAGTCACAGTCGCCAGTGCTGGCGTTGCGGTTAGCGAAGTTGCGGCAAGTGCTGCTGCCGCGAGCAGTCTGAGCGGACGCATGCTACCTCCTTTTGTTCGCGGCCAAACTGCGGCTCCTGCGGGAGCCGAATGTTCCAGTCGCCCCTGGTTTACCCCACGCGACTGAGTCGCATGGTTAAATACGCGTTAACACTTTCCGCGGTCCGCGTGAAGTTTACTTTTGGTAGGACCGAACTGTCCCAAAACAGGACACAAAGAAAATGCCGCCGCGAAACGCGACGGCATGTTCTTCCCTGGTTGGGATCGCTCAGGCGAGCTGTGAAACCGGCTTCGTCTTGCGACTGCGCCGGATCGCGATGCCCGTTGCGCCGAAGCCCAGCAGCATCATCGCCCAAGTGGCTGGCTCAGGTAGCGAATTGCCAGTCTCGAGAATGGCGCCGCTGTTGGCGGTCGCGCCGTAGTTGCCACTCTGGTTGATGTAGGCAACGACATAGGAACCCAGACCCAGGCTCTGATCGAGTGTCAGCAGGAAATTGTCATTGGCACCGCTGTTGGAAGGCAGCGTGACGGTGCCGATGTTCGCCTGATAGACCCAGAAGCCGTCAGCGGTTGGCTGGAAGGTTTGCGTCGTGGGCAAAAAGGCGCCGATCGGGTTCGTTGGGCTTGCCGAAATCCCAAGATAGGCATCCAACTGGCCCGTCGTCCACGCCGTTCCGCTAACTAGCGACGCTGTGAAGGTGTTGGCCCCCACCAAAGCACCCGAAATCGTGAAGGAACCCGGCTGTGAGAGGTTGTCCGGGACGAGAATGTCGATCAGGACGGTGCCGGTCGCGTCGTGACCGCCGGCGGAGAAGCCAAATACGGGCGGATTCACGTCCGTCGGTGTATTGGTCCCATTGTCGGCGCAAGGATTGGCCGTGGCGCAAAATCCGTGCAGCGTAGGCGGATTGACCGGTTTGGCAAACGCCGGTGTCGCGGCAAATGCAAGCGCCGCCGAAGCCGCCGCCAGCACTAATGTCTTTACTCTGGCCTTCATCACTATCGCCCCGTGTTAATCGCAGTGTGATTCGTCTGTTATTAAATTCAGAGTTAACGGAAGTTAGTGAAGTTTCAAAGCGCAAAATTCAACATATTGTCCCGAATTGGGACTTATTTCGGAGGTGTCTGCTTCGATCTTCGCACAGCTCAGTGCGTGAAGCCCAGCTAGACCACCATTCTGATATCGGCACCGCCCTCCGGCGCATCGAGCGCGCAGATCGATCCGCCGTGAGCAAGGGCCACTTGCCGTGCGAAGCTTAGGCCGACGCCGCTGCCGCCTTTGTGGGTCGTGTAGAAGGGCAGGAAAATGTCCTCCCGCCGATCTCGGGGAATGCCGGGCCCATTGTCCCTTACTTCGATCCGGCACTGGCCATTCGACTCACGCGCCAGCGACAGCGCAACTACCGAATTGTCGAGCTCGGCCGTTGCCCTGATTGCGTTTCGGAGCAAGTTGAGGATTGCCTGCGCCAATAGCTCCGGATCGGCATTCAGGCTCAGCGTCTTCGGTTGCACCTCAAGCCGCGCATCAATCTTCCGGTCTGTCGTATTGGCGAGCGCGAGACGCAGTAGTTCATCCGCCCAGGGCTGTGCCTTGAAGCTCCGACGATGGATTTCAGGCGTCTCGGCGAATTCGCGATAGCTTTCGACGAAGCGCAGGATTCCCTCGGCCCGACGCGCTACCGTTTCAGTTGCCGCCTTGGCATCGGAAAGAGCGTCGTCGTGCTTTGCCGCCGAGGCAACCAAGTCCGCTCCGGTCCGGGCAAGCGAGGTGACCGGCGTAAGCGAATTCATGATCTCGTGGGTAAGCACTCGAACCAGGTCTGCCTGCGCGGCGACTTCGAGCGCTCCCAGTTCGCTCTGGACCGGCAATATCGAGAGCACCGTGACCGGCTCGTCGAGGCGTGCCACTTGTGCCGAGGCGAAAATCGCCTTCTGCGGCACGCCGTCGAGGATCAGCCGAGTGATCTTGCGCGTGCCGGGCGGCAAGTGGACCGCCGCCGAAAGCTCGGGTCCAAGGCCGTCCAGATCGTCGATCCGGTGCAGCGGGTGCCGGGCGAATAGCTGCCTTGCTGACTTGTTGAGCATATTGACGCGGCCTTCGCGATCGAGCGTCAGGAGCGCGCTCGGTGCATCGTCGACGATCGCTGCGAGGTAACGAGCCTCTGCGCTCTCCCGCGTATGGCGCGCCTGTAGGGTCTTCAACGCATGATCGAGCGTATCGCCGAGAACGTCGAAGCCGCCGCCGCTCGGGTTCGTGAAGCGCTGCGAATAATCTTCGAAGCGCACGGATTCGATAAAACGGGACAGCATGAAGTTGGTACGCCGGATATAGTTCCAAAGGCTTGCCAGCGCCCCGACGCCGATCAGCACGGCGACGACCAGCCCCGCTCGTATGCCGGGCGTCGACGCAGCCTTCACGATTAAAAGGACGGCGGCGATCAGGACGATTGTGCGCCACGCGAGCCCGAACTCGAACTTGCGCCTAAAGTCCATGCTTCTCCATGCGCCGGTAAAGCGCTCCGCGGCTCAGGCCCAGCTCATTCGCGGCCAGTGACACGTTGAAATGATGCATCCGGAGCGCGCGCTCGATCATCTGCTTTTCCAGCTGATCGAGATTGAGGGTCTCGGGCGCAACTGAAACGGAGGCGCCGGCACGTGTCGGCAGCGGGAAGTCGTCGATACGATAGCGGTCGCCATCGGCCATGATGACTGCTCTCTCTGCGGCGTGCCGGAGCGCGCGCACGTTGCCGGGCCAATCATTCCTGATCAGCGCCTCCAGCACGGTTGGCGGCAATTCCCGCTCTGGCTTGTCATATTTACGGGCATAAAGGCGCAGATAATGGTCGAGCAGAATCGGGATGTCCTCTCGACGCTGCCTCAGCGGAGGAAGCTCGATCTCGATCGTGTTGAGACGGAAGAGGAGGTCCTGCCGAAACCTCTTCTCATCCGCGAGTTGCTCCGCCGAGGCATTGGTGGCCGCAACCACACGCACGTCGATCGGGATCGGACGGTTCGCGCCGACCGGGATCACCTGGCGCTGCTCGAGGGCCGTCAGCAGCTTCGGCTGCAGGTGCAGCGGTAAATTGCCGATCTCGTCGAGAAAGAGCGTGCTTTGATCCGCTGCCTTGAGCCGGCCGATACGCTCGCCGGCCGCGCCGGTGAATGCGCCTTTCACGTGACCGAACAGCTCGGATTCGAACAAGGTTTCGCTCGTCGCGCCAAGGTCAACTGACACCATAGGCCGATCGCCGCGCCGCGAGAGACGGTGGATCTCCCGCGCCACGATCTCCTTGCCGGTGCCGTTCTCGCCGAGGATCAGCACGTTCGCATCCGTAGGAGCGGCTCGGTCGATCAGCGTGCGAACGCGATGCATCGCTTCAGAGCTCCCCAGCAGCGGGGTTTCCGGTGATTGAGCGAGCTCGGATGCTCTGCCTCGTTCGACGCGTGCGTCGAGGCGGCTCCGGCGCAGCGCTGCCGCGCTCCTCACCGTGACCGCCAGCCGCTCGTTGCTCCATGGCTTCGCGATGAAGTCGCTCGCCCCGGCCTTGATCGCTTCGACCGCGACCGAAACGGCCCCGTGAGCGGTGATGATGACCACCGCCGAATCCGGATCCTGCTCCATGATCCGGCTGAGCGCGTCCAGACCTTCGCGCCCGTCGGTCGCGCCGCGCTGAAAATTGAGGTCGAGCAGGATCACGTCCGGGCTCTCGCGCTTCAGGAGCGGCATGAGCTCGGCCGGCGATTCCAGGGTCTCGACCCGCTCGAACATGTCACGCAGCGTCAGCCGCGCGGCGAGCGCGATGTCGGGATCGTCGTCCACAACAATTGCAAGGTCGAAAGGTCCTTCCACGCTACTTCTGTAGCGTCGCTGTCCGGAAACGAACAGTCGGCTCGACGAGAATCTTTGCATTTTCAATTGGCACGGCTGTTGCAGCGAAGGGGTCATGAAATTCGCTTCCGATTTGCGTTCCTCCTATGCGCCGCTACCGAACGAGCGCTTTCTGCTGTCCGTTTCCGGACAATCGCTGCCCGGAGTTGGACAATGAGCCTGGTCGAGCTGCGCCAGGCCAGCCCATCCGAAGCAATCAGCGGCGGGGCAATGGACCGCGTTGTCGAGCGCAAGCGGATCGATAAGCGAATCATCGTTGGCGCAACCGGTGCGGCCGTCCTGCTGCTGATCCTGCTGTTCTGGCTCTTCGCCCCGCGCGCGGATTCTCTGACGGTCAGCCGCGACCGTCTGGCGATAGCGACGGCACAGCCCGGAACTTTCGAGGACTTCCTTCCACTTCGCGCGCGCGTGACACCGCTCGTCACGGTCTATCTTGACGCCGTCGAGGGCGGGCGCGTCGACAAGAAATTGGTGGAGGATGGAGCGCAAGTCACTCAAGGCCAGCTTTTGGCGGTGCTTTCCAATGCGGAACTCCAGCTGTCGACCCTCGAGAAGCAGGCAGAGGTCGAGCAGCAGCTGAACAACATGCGCAGCCAGGAGCTCGCGCTCACCCAGACGCGCAATTCGAACCTTCGCGACCTGAACCAGGCCGAGACGGACCTCGCCAAGACTCGCCGGATGTTCGAGCTCCAGAAGCCGCTTGCCGACCGCGGCTTCGTTGCATCGAAGACCTTCAACGACACCAGGGACGATCTGGAATATCAGACAAAACGGCTCGCCATCCTCAAGCAGAGCATCGCGCAAACCGAGGCGCTGCAGACCAGCCAGCTACAACAGCTGCGGGCCGCTGCGACTTCGCTCAACAGCAGCATGGGCGTCGCGCAGAACAGCCTGGGGCAACTCAATATCCATGCTCCCGTCACGGGGCAGCTCAGCGGCTTCGATATCCAGCTCGGCCAATCGCTGCAGCAGGGCGAGCGCATCGGCCAGATCGACAGCGCCGGTGGAAACAAGCTCCAGGCGGACGTCGACGAATTTTATCTCGGCCGCATTGCCGTAGGGCAGACCGCCACCGCCGACATCGACGGCAAGACGTATCGACTCAAAGTGGCCAAGGTCTATCCGCAGGTCCGCAATGGGCAGTTCCAGATCGACCTGCTCTTCGATGGTCCGGAGCCCGTGTCGGTTCAACGCGGGCAGACGGTGCAAGCAAAGCTGACAGTTGGAGACTCCTCAAAGGCGCTGCTGATCCCCAATGGCGCTTTCTTCAACGACACGGGCGGCAACTGGGTGTTCGTTGTCGACCGGGGCGGCAGCAGCGCGACCAAACGCCAGGTTCAGCTTGGCCGGCGCAACAGCGATTTCATCGAGGTGCTGGGCGGCCTCTCACCAGGCGAACGCGTCATCACTTCTTCCTACAGCGGGTTGGTCGACAAGGACCACCTGAGCTTCAGTTCCGGCGATTAGAAAGGATCACGACCAGTGCTCACGATGACCGGCCTTACCAAGACCTACCGGACCGACACCGTCGAAACGACGGCACTCGACAGCGTGGACCTCGATATCGCCGACGGCGAGTTCGTCGCGATCATGGGCCCGTCCGGCTGCGGCAAGTCGACCCTGCTCAACGTCATGGGCATGCTCGATAGTCCGACGGGCGGAAGCTACGTTTTCAACGGGCAAGAGGTTGCGGGGCTGAACGAGTCCCAGCTTGCGGAGACGCGCAAGAGCAACATCGGCTTCATCTTCCAGAGCTTTAACCTAGTCGATGAGCTGACGGTCCGCGAGAACGTCGAGCTGGCCCTGCTCTATCACAACTTTGCCTCACAGGAGCGGAAGGCGCGAATTGACCGCGTGCTCGACAAGGTCGGCATAGCGCACCGTGCCAAGCACCGCCCGACGCAGTTGTCAGGCGGTCAGCAGCAGCGCGTCGCCGTCGCTCGTGCACTGGTCGGGGAGCCCAAGCTGATCCTCGCCGACGAGCCGACCGGCAACCTCGATACGGCGCATGGCGAAGAGGTCATGCGCATGCTCCGTCAGCTCAATCAGGAAGGCTCCACCATCGTGATGGTGACCCACTCGCCGTCGCACGCCGATTTCGCGAGCCGCGTCGTCAACATGCTCGACGGCCGAATCCTGCAGGAGCGCCGCCGCGCGGCCTGAAACGGGAGCATAATTTCTTGCAGAGGACAGTCACCATGTGGCGGAATTACTGGACAGTCGCGGTTCGGGCCCTCGCCAAGAGCAGGACCTACTCGATCATCAACATCGCCGGCCTCGCCATCGGCATGGCCGCGTGCATCATGATCCTGCTCTATATCCGCTACGAGCGGAGCTACGACAGCTGGATCCCCAACGTAGAGAATACCTACGAGCTGCAGGCCTGGTACCCACACCCACAGGACGGCGAGCCGCTTTTCATTCAAATGTCGTCCTACATAACCAAGGACCGGATCCGGAATGATTTCCCGCAGGTGACGGGCGCGGTCTACGCGCTCGGCTCACAACCCGTGTTCATCAAGGATGGGCAGGCGTCGCCGACCAAGAACTATTTGATCACCGACGACGACTTCTTGAAGGTGGTCAATCTGCCGCTGCTCTACGGCACGAGCACTCCGGCTGCGCAAACCGCAATCATTTCGCAAACCGAAGCCATCAAGCGCTATGGCACCGACCAGGTCGTCGGCCGCACGATGACAACCATTTCAAAAGGCATCACTCGAGACTTCAAGATTACCGGCGTCTTCAAGGACGTTCCGAAGAATTCGAGCTTGAAGGTCGATGCGATCCAGCGCGTCGATTTCAACAGCTTCATGGCTCAGGAGCCTAATTTCCTGACTTGCTGGGGGTGTCAGTCGGGATGGGTGTTCCTGAAGCTTCGCCCTGGCACCGACGTGAAGCAGCTTGAGGCGCAGATGCCCGCCTGGGAGAAGCGCAATATCCCCGACCAGCCCAACGGCAGCGTTCGCTACAATCCGGGGGACGACGAAGACTGGCACTTCATCAACCTTCGCGACATCCACCTCGGCAAGGCGCAGATTGGCGCAATGACTCCCGGCAATGATCGTAAGACCATTGCCACGTTCGGCATCATCGCCCTCCTGATCCTTGGCATGGCGGTCGTGAACTTCACCAACCTTGCCACCGCGCGGGCTGGACAGCGCGCTCGTGAGGTGGCGCTGCGCAAGGTGCTCGGCGCCACGCGCAGGCAACTCGTGATCCAGTTCGTCGCGGAATCAATCCTGATCTCCGCTGTGGCAATGCTGCTCGCACTTGCATTGGTGGAACTGCTCGTGAAGCCGTTTGCCGCGTTTCTCGATGCGGATCTCGTTCTGAATTACCTGGGTCACGGGGGGATACTCCTCCCGGCAATCGGGCTGACGTTGCTCGTCGGCATCGTCAGCGGCCTTTATCCGGCTTTCTTCCTGTCCCGGTTCCAGCCTGCTCAGGTGCTGAAAGCCAACCGCTCGGCGGCTGAGACACCCGGTTCGGGGCGGCTCCGGACTGCACTCGTCGTCGCCCAATTCGCGGTGTCAATCGGCCTGATCATCTGCACCGCAGTAATCTACGGTCAGACGGTCTACGCACGCTCGGTCGACCCCGGCTACAAGCGCGACCACATCCTGCAGGTCGACAACATGAACCGCTACCAGATCATCCCGAAGTCAGAGATGGTCGAACAGCAGATGAGGCGAATTCCCGGCGTCCTTGCGGTGGGCCTCACCGACATTGGAGTCGCGACCGACAACAACAACAACAATGGAATCATAGTGCCCGGAACGAACCGGCAGGTCACGATCGGCCAGTATGGCGTCGATGAGGGTTTCTTCGATGCGATGGGCCTTAAGCTGGTTGCGGGCCGCTGGTTCGATCCGAACCGACCGATGGACGACACGACGCTCGATTTCCCTCTTCAGAAGGATCAGGAGATGGCGCTCGCACGGCGAGGCATCAACGTCGTGATGAACCAATATGCGGTCAGGAAGCTTGGATTCAAATCGCCGCAGGAAGCAATCGGTAAGGTCGTCAAAAGCGAATTGTTCGAGCCAGGTACGGGCATGGTCGACATCAACATCGTCGGCGTCGTCGGCGATACTCGCTTCCGTTCAGTGCGCACGCCGATCGATCCGATCATGTTCCTGAACCAGAACAAGGGGCCGGCGGAGCTGATCATTCGCTACCGCGGCGATCCGGCGACCGTCGAAGCGGCGGTCGAACGACAGTGGAAGGCAATCTCCAACGATGTCCCGTTCGAAGCGAAGTTCAGCGAGGACATCATGCGGGAGCTGTACAAGGCTGAGGACGCGCGGGCGAAGATTTTCGCGGCCTTCTCTCTGCTGGCGGTGATCATCGGCTGTCTCGGGCTGTTTGGCCTGGCGGCCTTCACTGCCGAGCGCCGGACCAAGGAAATCGGTATCCGCAAGGTGCTCGGCGCGCGAACCCGAGACATCGTGCGCCTTCTCGTCTGGCAGTTCAGCCGGCCAGTCATCCTGGCGAACATCATCGCATGGCCGGCAGCCTGGTGGGTGATGCGCAACTGGCTAAACACCTTCGACCAGCGGATCGGTCTCACGCCGGTGCCGTTCGTGCTGGCCGCCGCCATTGCGCTCGGCATCGCCATCGCAACCGTGGTGGGACACGCGGTGAAGGTGGCGCGAGCCAATCCGATCCATGCCCTACGCTACGAGTGAAGAATTGCGCCGGCCGAAGTCCCCTTCACACCGGCGCATGGCGGTCATCGCGGGTACGGATGCTGTACCCGTGCCCGCGATGACCTCCTTCAGCCGCGCGGCGCGGGTGATTTCTTAGCAATGGCACGGAAGTGGAGGCCCGAGCCGGAATCGAACCGGCGTGCAAGGATTTGCAGTCCTCTGCGTAACCACTCCGCCATCGGGCCATGGAGATGGAGCCTCGAAAGAGGCGACACATGCCTTTGCCGCGACCCTCGCGCCCAGGTCAAGCCCGTGGCACCGACGTGCGGTGCAATGCGGTCACAGCCGCTGGTCTTTCGATCAACGAAGGTTGGCGTGAGGGCACGTGCCCGATATGAGCAGCCTTGAACTCTAGGTGTATTACCGGCATATAACAGCAATGACCGTCCAGGCTCCGATTCCCGATTTCGCCGCAGCGCGCGCCGCGATGGTCGAAAGCCAGCTCAGGCCGCAGGGGGTGACCGATCCCGTGGTCCTCGCGGCAATGGCGGCCGTCCCTCGAGAGCAATTCCTTCCGGACCACTCACGGCCGCTCGCTTATGTCGACCGCGCGGTGACGATCGGCTCGGGCCGTTTCCTTTCGGCGCCCGCGGTTGTCGGCCGCTTGCTGACGCAGATGATGCCGGAGCGCGGCCAACGCGCGCTCGTGGTCGGCGCGGGCACTGGCTATTCGGCCGCACTGCTTGTCGCGATGGGCCTTGACGTAGAGGCCCTCGAAAGCGTGCCGGAACTCGCGGCAAAAGCGCGCGAACTCGGCGCCAATGTGGTCGAGGCGCCGCTCGAGGCCGGCTTTGCCAAGGGAGGTCCCTACGATCAGATCCTCATCGACGGAGCCGTCGAGGTCATTCCCGATGCAATCATCGCGCAGCTTGCCGACGGCGGGCAACTCGGGACGGCGATCGTGGATCGGGGAATCACGCGCTTGGCTGTAGGCCGCAAGGTTGGCGGCTCATTTGGTTATCTCACTTTCGGTGATGCGGGAGTTCCGGCGCTGCCAGGCTTCATTCGCCCGAAAGCTTTCTCTTTTTAGGGGCGGCCCGATGTTCCGTAAGTTCATTTCCGCGTCGCTGGCCGGTGCACTCATGGCCGGCACGGCGTCGGCCGACACGCTTCGCGAGGCGCTGGTCTCGTCCTATCAGACCAATCCGACGCTGACGGCCCAGCGCGAAACGCTGCGCGCAACGGATGCCACTGTCGCGATCGCAAAGGCCGCCGGGCGGCCGCAGGTCAGCGCCACCGCAGGCATCAACCGCGACCTCAGCCGCAGCGGCATTCTCCAAACGAATGCACACGGACCGACGCTTTCGGCGGGAGTCGACGTGTCCTACCCTTTATTCACCGGCGGAGCCGTCAAGAACTCGGTGCGCGCAGCAAAGACGCGCGTCGAAGCGGGCCGGGCAACGCTTACGGCGGTTGAAGGCGACGTCTTCACCCAGGCCGTTTCGGCCTACATGAACGTCATCCGTGACCGCTCGATCGTCGAGCTCAACGCGAACAACGTGAAGGTGCTCGAAACCAACCTCGAAGCGACGCGCGACCGCTTTCAAATCGGCGATCTCACGCGAACGGACGTCGCCCAGTCTGAGGCGCGCCTGCAGCTCGGCCGGTCCCAACTTGCCCAGGCGCAAGGTCAGCTGACCTCCAGCGAGGCAACCTATCGGCAGGTGATCGGCCACGCACCCGGCAGCCTGGCGCCGCCGCCACCACTTCCGCCCTTGCCTGCAACGTCCGACGAAGCCGTTCGAATTGCGCTCGCCAACAATCCCGACCTCATTTCGATCAGCCGCCAGGCCATTGCCGCGGGCTACGACGTGCGCGTGGCGGAGGCGAGCAGGCTTCCGACGTTATCTGCCGTTGGCAGTGGAACCTATGTGAACGAGCTCGGTGGGACGATCGGGTCCAACGTCGGGGGCAGCGTGCCAAGCACGGGCGGTCAGACGACGGTGGGCCTGAGCGCCAACATCCCGATCTTCCAGGGGGGGCTGCCGGCTGCCCGAATCCGGCAGGCGCAGGCTCAACAGGGGCAGGTCCTCGAGCAGGTCGTAGGCACGGAGCGCGCTGTCGTGCAGGTGGCGCGGGCCGCTTTCGCCACCTATGACGCTGCGGAGAAGGCGATCCAGTCAAATACGGTCGCGGTCCAGGCTAATGAGCTTGCTCTTGAAGGTGCCCGAGCCGAGCAAAGCGTCGGCACCCGCACCGTGCTTGACGTCCTCAACGCCGAGCAGGAGCTGTTGAACTCGCAGGTCGCACTGGTGAGCGCAAAGCGCGACGCTTATGTCGCCGGCTTCCAGCTGCTGAACGCCATGGGCCAGGCCAACGAGAAAGACCTCGGTCTCGATGGTGGGCCCCTTTACGATCCGCTCGGCAACTACCGCCATGTCGCCAATAACTGGAATGATTGGGCGAGCGATCCGACGCATGTGCCGGTCGCCACGCGCACGATCAGTCCGCAGGAAATGCCGGCCAATCCGGTCGTGACGCCGGGGATCGATCCGGCCCGTGTTGATGCATCACCCGCCATCACTCCAGGGGTGACTCAGCCGCAGCAATAGGCGATAGTTTCCGCATGCAGTCGCCCAGCCGCGAACCGTCAATGGAAGACATCCTCGCGTCGATCAAAAAAGTGATCGCCGAGGAGAAAGAGTTGCGCGCCTCGGTTGCGAGTCCCCTCGAAACGATCGAGGATGAGCCGCTCCCCGAGGACCAGACGGGCGAGCCGCAGGACGAAGAAGACGTGCTCGAGCTGGACGAGCCTCTGGCGCCTCCGACGGACCTCGGCCCGCCCTTGCTCGACGAAGGGGCGGCAGGCCAGAGCCGCACCGCGCTAGAGCAGCTCCAGACGGTCGCCGCGAGTGTGCCGGCAGCGCCTCAGGTCAATCCGCTCGAAGACATGGTTCGCGAGATGCTGCGTCCAATGATGAAGCAATGGCTCGATGAGCATCTGCCCCAGATGGTCGAAGACCATGTGAAGCGCGAAATCACTCGCATCACGGGGCGGCCGCTCTAGTCCTTGCGCGCTGGCGCGGCTTTGCTACGCCTGCGTCATGATCAAGCCAGCTTTTCTTCTCGCCGCCGCAGCCGCCGCGCTCGCGGCCTCGCCAGCCTCAGCCCGACCGATGACGGCGAAGGACATGCAGTCGATGCACCGCATCGGCTCCCCTGAAGTCTCGCGCGACGGCCGCTATGCGGTCTTCACGATCTCGCAGACGGACTGGGACAAGAACAAGCGCGTCAACACGCTCTACCTGCTCGATCTCACGAAGCGAGGCGCCTCGCCGCAGCCGCTGGCGGGCACCGAAAAGGGCCACGACCCGATGTTCGGGCCGGACGGCTCCATCTGGTTCCTCATGGCTGTAGGCGATCACGACCAGCTCTTCCGAATGGCTCCGGGCGCGGCGCCGGTTCAGGTCAGCAACTTCACGGTCGACGTCGGTGGCTTCAAGCTTGCTCCGAGTGGAGACCGTGTTGTGGTCTGGGCTGACCGGCCAGCCTGCTCAGTCCTCGGCTGCACCGACATCCAGGCACCGGCGAAGCCCGCGGGAACCGGCCGCACCTTCGATCAACTGTTCATACGTCACTGGGATACCTGGGCTGAGCCCGGGACGAAGTCGCGCCTCTACTCCTTCCCGGTTGAGGGCGGCCGCCTGTCGGGCCCGGGCGTACGGATCACCGGCAATCTCGAAGGCGACACCCCGTCCAAGCCGATGGGCGGCGGCGAAGAGATCGCTTTCTCTCCCGACGGCCGGACCGTTTTCTTCGCGCTTCGAGAGGCCGGGCGGATCGAACCGCTCTCAACCAACCTCGACATCTTCCAGGTCGCCGCCGACGGCAGCGAAGCGCCGGTCAACCTGACCGACGCGAATGACGCGACCGACAATCTCCCGACCGTTTCGCCCGATGGCCGCACGCTCGCTTATTTTGCCATGGCGCGGCCCGGATACGAAGCCGACCGTCAGGTGCTGATGCTGCGCGATCTTGCGACGGGCCAGGTCCGGCCGCTCACGCAGGCGTGGGATCGCTCCGTCGCCTCGATCGAATGGGCGAAGGACGGCAAGAGCCTGCTGGTCACGGCGGAGGACACGCTCGAAACGCCTGTCTTCCGCGTCGATGCAGCGAGCGGGAAGGTCACACGGCTCACCGGCGACGGTAATTACGGGAACGTCCATGCACTGGCGGAAGGCGGCGCGCTCGTGACGATGAACAACGTCTACGCGCCCGACGACATTTACCGGCTCGACGCGACGGGCAAGGCAACGAAACTCACCGACGTCAACCGTGAGCTCCTGGCGCAGCTCGACCCGGTCACCTTCAAGAAGTTCAGCTTCACCGGCGCGAACGGTGACACAGTCTGGGGCTTCACGCTCAAGCCTAGCAACGTCACAGCCAAGCTACCGATCGTCCTACTGGTGCATGGCGGACCGCAGGGGACTTTCGCGAATGCCTGGTCATTCCGCTGGAACCCGCGGCTCTTCTCGGCTCCCGGCTACGGCATCGTCAGCGTCGATTTCCACGGTTCCACCGGTTACGGCCAGGCCTTCACGGATGCCATCCATCAGAATTGGGGCGGCTGGCCGCTCCAGGACCTGCAGCTCGGGCTTGCCTACGCTACCGCACATGATCCGCAGCTCGAAGCGGACAACGCTTGCGCGGCAGGTGGCTCTTACGGCGGCTACATGATGAACTGGATCGAAGGGAAATGGCCGAGCCGTTTCCGCTGCATCGTCCAGCATGACGGCGTCTTCGACGCACGCGCCATGGCCTATGAGACCGAAGAGCTCTGGTTCGACGAGTGGGAGCACGGCGGCCACCCTTATTATGAGGCTCCGGCCGAGTTCGAGAAATGGAACCCGGTGAACTTCGTCACGAACTGGCAGACGCCTCAGCTCGTCATCACCAGCGAGAACGACTTTCGCATTCCCTACACTCAGGGCATCGCCGCCTTCACCGCGCTCCAGCGGCGCAACATCCCGTCGCGATTGCTGGTCTTCCCCGACGAGAACCACTGGGTGCTGAAGCCGAAGAACTCGGTCCAGTGGTATGACGAGGTGTTCGGCTGGTTCGACCGGTGGCTGAGGCAGGGAGGTCAGCCCGCCGTTGCTACTCCGGCGCCCGCCCAACCGGCGCCCGCACGCCCCGAACGAGGTTGATGCTGCACCGCCGCATCGCTAACCGCGTGCGGCGATGACCGACCTGCCGAAGACGTTCGAACCGCGCGCGATCGAGGATCGCTGGTACGCGCATTGGGAAAGCAAGGGCCTGTTCCGTCCCGAGCGCCCGGACGCGAAGCCGTGGACGATCGTCATGCCGCCGCCCAACGTCACGGGCTCGCTTCACATCGGGCACGCGCTCGACAATACGCTTCAGGACGTCCTGACCCGCCGAGAGCGGATGCTCGGCAAGGACGCGCTTTGGGTGGTCGGCACCGACCATGCCGGCATCGCCACCCAGATGGTCGTCGAGCGCAATCTCGAGAGCCAGGGCGTAAAGCGCGCCGAGATCGGCCGCGAAGCCTTCCTCGAGCACGTTTGGGAATGGAAGGCGCAGTCGGGCGGTGCGATCACGCGCCAGCTTCGTCGCCTCGGTGCGTCGTGTGACTGGGCGCACGAGCGCTTCACGATGGACGAGCGCTACCAGCGCGCCGTCATCCACACGTTCGTGGAGCTGTACAAGCGAGACCTTATCTATCGCGACAAGCGGCTCGTGAACTGGGACCCGAAGTTCCAGACCGCGATCAGCGACCTCGAGGTCGAAGCTCGCGAGATGCAGGGCAAATTCTGGACCCTCAGCTATCCGCTCGCGGACAACAGCGGTGCGATACAGGTCGCGACCACCCGGCCCGAGACGATGCTCGCCGATATGGCGGTTGCAGTGCATCCGGAGGATGAGCGTTACAGGGCACTCCTCGGCGAGCTGATCAAACATCCGATTACCGGCCGCCTGATCCCGATCATCGCCGACGAGCATGCCGATCCGGAACTGGGCTCCGGCGCAGTGAAGATCACTCCGGGCCACGACTTCAATGACTTCGACGTCGGCCGCCGCGCGGGAATCAAGGCGGCGGACATGCTCAACATGTTCGACGCGCAGGCCTACGTCGTCCAGACGCAGGACGGCCTCATCCCGCAGGACCTCCTTGGCCTGACGCGCGACGAAGCCCGCAAGGCGGTGGTCGCGAAGCTCGAAGATGAAGGCGCGCTGGTCCGCGTCGAAGATCGCGTGATCCCGACGCCTTACGGCGACCGCTCGGGCGTGGTGATCGAGCCCTGGCTCACCGACCAATGGTATGTCGACGCCGCCAAGCTGGCGCTTCCCGCTCTCCAGGCAGTGAAGAAGGGCGACATCAAGATCGTCCCCGAGACCTGGAAAAAGACCTGGTTCAATTGGCTGGAGAACATCCAGCCCTGGTGCGTGTCGCGCCAGCTCTGGTGGGGCCACCGCATCCCTGCCTGGTATGCCGAAGACGGGAATGTCTTTGTCGCCGAGACGGAGGAAGAGGCGAGGGCGCAAGCTGGCGACCAGCCGCTCCGGCAGGATGAGGACGTCCTCGACACCTGGTTCTCCTCGGCTCTTTGGCCGTTCGCCACGCTTGGCTGGCCCGAGGAGACCGAGGACCTGAAGCGCCACTACCCTAACGACGTTCTGATCTCCGGCTTCGACATCCTCTTCTTCTGGGATGCGCGCATGGCGATGCAGGGCATCGAGCTCATGGGCGAAGCGCCGTGGAAGACGCTCTACCTCCACGGGCTGGTGCGCGATGCGCAGGGCCAGAAGATGTCCAAGTCCAAGGGCAACACCGTCGACCCGCTAGGCTTGATCGACAAATATGGCGCCGATGCGCTGCGCTTCACGCTCGCGGCGATGGAAAGCCAGGGACGCGACATCAAGCTCGATGAGAAGCGCGTCGAGGGCTACCGAAACTTCGCGACCAAGCTTTGGAACGCCGCGCGCTTCCTGCAGATGAACGACGTCGGCGCAAGCGACAGTATCGCCGCGCCCGCCGCCGAGCTTCCGGTCAACCGCTGGATCATCGGCGAGGTGGTCGAGACGCTCGCCAAGCTCGACCGCGCGTTCGACGAGCTGCGCTACGACGAGACGGCCGACGCCATCTATCACTTCGTCTGGGGCACCTTCTGCGACTGGTACGTCGAGCTGATCAAAGGCGCGTTCGACGAGGAGACCAAGGCCGTCGCCGCCTGGGCGTTCGACCAGATCCTCGTGATGCTCCATCCGCTGATGCCGTTCATCACCGAAGAGCTGTGGCACGCAATGGGCAAGCGACCCTACGACCTCATCGTCGCCAAATGGCCGGAGCCGCAGGCGCAGACCGATCCCCGTGCCAAAGCTGAGATCGATTGGCTCATCCGGGCTACTTCTGAAATTCGCTCGGCTCGCACCGAAATCGGGATCCCCGCCAACGCGAAACTGGAGGGATGGTTTGTTCCGGAAACCATGGCGGGTGACGAGCGCCTCTCCATGAGCGAGCTTCAGCTAAGACGCCTCAGCCGGACTGAGAAATTCAACAGACCGTTGCAGGGCAAACTTGGCCGGCCCAATCATCCGGATGTGCCGAACGGCGCGAAGCTCATTATCCCAGTAGATGGAGGATCATTCTTCTTCCCGTTGGCGGGCGTTGTAGACGTCGAAGCTGAAAAGGCTCGTTTGTCAAAGAGCGCAGCCGCCGCCGAGAAGGAACGCGACGGCCTCGCCCTGCGCCTGTCGAACCCGAGCTTTACCGAACGCGCCAAGCCGGAAGCCGTCGAAAAGGCACGTTCCGACCACGACGCCAAGGCTGCTGAAGCCGATCGCCTCCGTGCCGCGTTGGAGAGGCTCGGATAGCAGCGGCGCTCCTGCGAAGGCAGGAGCCCAGAACTCTTTTTTGCGTCTGGGTCCCTGCCTCCGCAGGGACGCGAAGGAGGCGAATGGCGGACGCGGGAGAACAAAGAAGCGCGCGAGGCGACCTGACGCAGGGCAGCATCGGGCCGACCCTGCTTCGCTTCGCGCTGCCTACGCTCGCCAGCTCGATCCTCCAGTCGATGAACGGCACGGTCAACGCGATCTGGGTTGGCCGCTTCCTCGGCGAGGGCGCGCTCGCGGCGACGTCCAATGCCAACATGGTCATGTTCCTGCTGTCGGCGTTCGTCTTCGGTTTCGGCATGGCATCAACCATCCTCATCGGCCAAGCATGGGGACGCAGGGACATCGATGACGCCCGGCGCGTGTTTGGCACTGCAATGGGCTCTTTTGCGGTGGTCACGATCCTGATCGCGATCGCGGGCTGGTATCTTTCGCCAGCAATCCTGAGGCTGCTCGGCACCCCGGGCGACGCTGCGCCGCTGGCGCTCGCGTATTTGCGCGTGATTTTCCTCGCCCTGCCCGCGCTCCTGATCCTGACCTTGTTGATGATGACGTTGCGGGGTTCCGGGGACGCAATGACGCCGCTCTGGTTCATGATCGTGGCAGTCGTGCTCGACAGCGGCCTCAATCCCTTCTTCATTCGGGGCATCGGGCCCATCCCCCGCATGGGTATTGCCGGCTCGGCCTTGTCCACCCTGATCGGCAACTACGTCAGCCTGATCGGTCTTTTGATCTATCTGTATGCCAAGGACCTCCCGCTTCGGCTCCGCGGGAGGGAATTGCGATACCTGTTCCCGAACGCGGCGATCCTAAAGACGTTGATCGTCAAGGGACTGCCGATGGGCATCCAGATGATCGTCATCTCGCTGTCGGCTCTCGCCCTCGTCGGAATGGTCAACCAGCAGGGTGTCGATACGACAGCGGCGTTCGGCGTAGCGATGCAGCTTTGGACATATGTCCAGATGCCGGCCATGGCGCTTGGCGCCGCCGTGAGCGCGATGGCTTCGCAGAACATTGGTGCCGGCAAATGGGACCGCGTCAATGCGATCACTCGCTCGGGTATCGGTTACACGGTCCTGATCACGGTTGGTCTGATCGTGCTCCTCACGCTCGCCGACCGCCCGGTCCTCAGTCTGTTTATGGGAACGGGCAGCCCCGCGCTTCCGATCGCGCGTCACATCCACGTGCTCGCAACGTGGAACTTTGTGCTGTTCGGAGTGACGATGGTGCTCTTCGGCACCGTTCGCGCGAACGGGGCCGTCTGGGCGCCGTTGATCATCCTCGCGATTGGGCTCGTTCCGGTGAGGTTTGGCTGGATTCTGGGCACGCAGCACTGGCTTGGCGCGGACGCCATCTGGACGAGCTTTCCGGTAAGCTCCTTTGTGAATCTCGCTCTCTCGATCGGCTATTATTTGAACGGCAGCTGGAAGAAGGCGCGCATGCGCGTCGACGAATGCCCCGATGAGGAAGAGTGCACCGAGGAGGCGCTCGCGACGCGCGAGCCTGGAGGCGCGCTCAATCCTGCGGGGTGACGAACGCCTGAGCGGAAGCTAAGCGCCCCATAAATGACCGCTGCTTCCTTCCCAGCACTGCGCATGCGCCGCGGCCGCTCGAGCGCGTGGATGCGCTCGATGCTCGCCGAGAACCGGCTGCACCCTTCCGATTTCATCTGGCCCCTGTTCATCTGCGAGGGGAGCGACTGCGAGGAGCCGATCGGCTCGCTTCCAGGCGTCAGCCGCTGGAGCGTAGACTGGCTCGGCGCGAAGGCGCGCGAGGCTGCCGAACTCGGCATCCCCTGCATCGCGCTTTTCCCCAACACGCCGAACGAGCTGCGCACCGACGACGCGCGAGAAGCGCTCAACAGGGACAATTTGATCTGCCGCGCGATCAAGGCGATCAAGGATGCGGTGCCGGAGATCGGAGTGCTCACCGACGTGGCGCTCGACCCCTATACGAGCCACGGCCATGACGGGATCGTCGACACGGACGGCAGCGTCATCAATGACGAGACCGTCGAAGTCCTGGTGCGACAGGCACTGGTCCAGGCGGAAGCCGGGGCGGACATCGTGGCGCCCTCCGACATGATGGACGGGCGGGTCGCCGCGATCCGTGCCGCTCTTGAGGAGGCCGGGCACCAGAATGTCGCGATCATGGCCTATGCAGCCAAATATGCCTCAGCCTTCTACGGTCCCTTCCGGGAGGCCGTCGGCTCACTTGGGCGGCTGAAGGGCGACAAGCGCGGCTATCAAATGGACCCCGCGAACATCGAGGAAGCGCTCCGAGAGGTAGAGCTCGACCTCGCCGAGGGCGCGGACTTCGTAATGGTCAAGCCCGGTCTGCCATATCTCGACGTGGTCGCGCGGGTAAAGGACGCGTTCGGCGTGCCGACCTTCGTCTATCAGGTGAGCGGCGAATACGCGATGATCGAAGCCGCGGCAGCCGCCGGGGCAGGGGACCGCGACGCGCTGATCCTCGAGACCCTTCTCGCCTTCAAGCGCGCCGGGGCGACCGGCGTTCTCACCTATCATGCGGTGGATGCCGCGCGCCTGATCGCGTGATCGAGCAGCTTCGCGCCGAGATCGAGCGACTGCGCGAAGCCACCGCGCCGCTGGAGCCCGACAGCCTCGCTCGTCGCGAATTGGGAGGGCAGGCGCTGGATCACGCGCTCACCTTTCTCGACCAGGTCGAAAGCGCGCCAAGCCTGCGGCCGGCGACGGAAGTATTCGCCGAACGGCTCGATCCCGAGTTCAGCGAGGAGGGCAGGGACCCTGGGTTGGTCCTCGACTATGTCGGCACCTGCATCGAGCGGCCTGGCATCGCGACGACCTCGCCGCGCTTCATGGGCTACATCCCCGGAGGCGGCCTCTTTCACTCTGCGCTCGGCGACATGCTTGCCGCCGCCTCGAACAAATATTCGGGCTTCGCACCTGCCGCTCCAGGCGCTGTGCGTATTGAGAACGCCTGTACCGCCTGGCTGGCAAGCGTCATCGGTTATCCGGAGGAAGCCGCGGGCACGCTGACGTCCGGCGGAAGCGTCGCCAATTTGACCGCCATTGTCGCAGCACGGGAGGCCCGCGATGCGGATGGCGGCGGCGCGGTCTATCTCACGCGCTTTGCGCATCACTGCGTCGACAAGGCGCTTCACATCGCGGGGCGCAGCCGTTCGCCGAGACGCCTGATTGCGACGGACGGGAACTACCGGATGTCTGTCGAGGCGCTCGAGGCTGCGCTTGAGGAAGACCGAAGGAATGGAGTCCGGCCTTGGCTCGTCGTGGCGTCGGCCGGTACCGTCGATACGGGTTCGGTCGATCCGCTGTCTGAAATTGCCGAACTCTGCCGCCGCCATGATGCGTGGTTCCATGTCGACGGCGCTTATGGCGGGCTTTTTGCTCTGTGCGACGAGGGCCGCGCGCTGCTTCGCGGAATCGATGAGGCGGACAGCGTTGCGCTCGACCCACACAAAACCTTGTTCCTCCCGTACGGCACGGGTGCGGTCGTCGTGCGCGACGGCAAGCATCTGCTCGACGCCTTCAGCGCAAGCGCCGACTATATTCGGCCCTTTTCGGAGACGGACGTCGGCCCGTCGCCTGCCGACCTGTCGCCTGAGCTAACGCGCCACTTCCGCGCGCTTCGTCTGTGGCTACCGCTCCAGATTGCCGGCATCGCAGCCTTCCGCGCCGCGCAAGCCGAGAAGCTCGCGCTTGCCCGCTACTTCCACTCGCGGCTTTCGGAGCTCAATGGCTGGGACGCCGGTCCGCCGCCAGACCTTTCCGTCGTTGCCTTCCGCTATCTGCCAAAGAGCGGCGACATCGACGATTTCAACGAGCGGCTCATGCGCCATGTGCAGCAAGAAGGCCGCGTGATGATGAGCGGCACGCGGATCGTCGGAAGCTATCGCCTGCGCTGCGCGATCCTCTGCTTCCGCACGCACGTCGAGCATGTCGATGAGGCGATCGACGCGGTTGTTCGGGGCGTGGACGCGCTTGGTGGCTGAGGTCGTCGCCGAGACCGAGCGATTGCGTCTGCGCGGCTGGGACCCCCCGGATGAGCGGCGCTTCTTCGACATCATGAATAATGAGGGCGTCATGCGCTGGCTCGGTGGACGGCAGACGTGGGAGGAATGGAGCGCGGCTTACCAGCGCCTCCTCGGCTATGAGCGGGACTTCGGCCACACCTTCTGGATCATCGAGGGCAGGTCCGATTGCGACATCCTCGGCTTTTGCGGCCTCAAGCGCGTAAACGCTCCTGGCGCCGGATCCCTCACTGGCGACTTCGAGATCGGATGGCGGATCCGTGAAGAAATGTGGGGGAAGGGCATCGCAAAGGAAGCGGCAATCGCCAGCCTAGACCTCGCGTTCGGAAGGTTCGCCGCGCCGTACGTGGCCGCGCTGACCGTCCCCGGCAACGGGTCGAGCCAAGGTCTCATGAAACGCCTCGGGATGATTCGGCGCGAGGATATGGATTACGTCGACACTCGGTTCGAGCATCCGGGCGACCTCAACCCCGCGATCGTCTACAGGATGGATGCTGCCGATTGGCCCGCCGCAAGGGCCGCGGCTACTGGCCCAAGCGCAGCTGGATCGCCCTGAGGCGGTCCGCCTCGCGTTGATCGATCGCGGCGACTTCGGCTCCCGCGCTCCTGATTGCGGCAAGGTCATTCGGCGCGATTCCGCCTTGGGTTTGAAGCGCCGTCGCACCGATCGTATCGATATCGCCGAGCGCGATGGTGGTCTTCCCCCGAGCGGCGATTGCCGCCGTCAGCGCTTGTTGCGCGACGATCCAGCCTTCGCTTTGCGGTGCGCCTGCGCTCTCGGCGAGCCGTTCGGCATTGGCCGCTGCCGTCTCGAAATCCGCATCGCCGCTCCTGGCTTGCGCGACCAGGTCCGAGAGTTTGCTCGCAAGCGTTGGCCTTACCGGCCGATCATTCATTGGACGATTGATTTTGATCCTCGGATCGATTGCTTCGTTAGGCCGCTCGGCAAGCGAAGGATATTGACCCCCGGCGGAGCTGCAGGCGCTTAATCCGGCGGCAAATAGTGACAAGGAACAGGTGACCGCTCGCATGGCTTGGAAGCCTGTAGGAGCCGTCCGCTTGTCTGACAATTGCGAGGAGATGGCGCGTGGGAAGGAGCCGCCGCGGCGCCGGGATTGAACGCTTGGCAGGGCAGGGATAGGCTGGGCGCTGCGACTGCCTTTCGAGTATCGAAAAGGAATCCGAATGAGTCCGGAAGCCGCGGCGACATCAGGTACCCAGAAGTTCATGCTGCCTCAGGCTCTTCGTGGGATCGCCGCGACGTGGGTCATGCTCAGCCACGCGTTTTGGGGCAAGCACATCGTTCATCTCTACGCCGCACTTCCGCTAGTAGTTGCGCAATTTCTGTTTTTACGTGGCTTTTACGGAGTTGAGATTTTCTTTGTCTTGAGCGGTTTTATCATAGCTCACAGCGTGCGCGGGGCAGAGGTCAATGGTCGATATATTCGAGATTTTGCGATACGCCGTTCTCTCAGGCTCGACCCGCCGTATTGGGCAGCAATTGCTTTTGCCCTGATAATGGGCGTCATATCCGCGCGCGTTGTTCACAAAGCTTATACCTTTCCAAGCGGCGCTGATATTTTATCGCATGTCACTTATACGCAGATGTTCTTCGGCTTCCCTTTCACCATCAGTGGAGTGTTTTGGACGTTGACTTACGAGGTGCAATTTTATCTCATCCTCGTCATAGCAGTGATGGTGTTTCAGAAGCTGGCGCGGCGGCTCGGTGCGGTCCCGGCCGCTTTGGCCGTTTTCGGGCCGCTCTACGTAATCGCCTGGGTCTGGGGCGTGTTCGTTCAGGGGGACAACAGAGAGGCCTTCTTTTACATAAACTGGTATGGTTTTTTCGTGGGCGCCCTCGGTTATTGGGCGGCTTCCAAGCGGTCAGCCGTCATTCCGTTTTGGGTTCTAGCCATCGGCCTATTTCTGTTCGGCCGCGATATCTCCCGAGTCTGTGCCGTGACCGCCGTGTTGCTGCATCTCACACTAAGAAACGGCAGCATCGCTCGCGCACTTTCCTACAGACCGCTCCAGTTCCTAGGCGCCATCTCCTACAGCCTGTACCTGACTCATACTCAGGTCCAGGGAGCGTCAATGTACCTGCTCTACAGATTCATTCCGCACACCGTCGGCGGTGAGGCCGCGGCATTGGTCCTTTCGGTCCTGATATGCGTCGGCGCAGCCGCGTGCTTCTGGTGGATCATCGAGCGGCCGTCGCACTCTCTGGCGAAGAGGTTTGGGGCGCGCACCCGCCGCGACACAAAAGCGCACATTTCGCCGGACAGATCTGCAGACGTCGCGCTCTCAAGCGCCACGCCGCTTCCTTAGGAAGCAGAGGACTCCCCCCCTGGGATCGCCGCCAGTTTTGCGAAAGCGTCCTCATGTAGCGATCTGACGCCGCCGCCATCGCCGAGCATCTTCCTGGATCTGGGAACGCCTCGGACGGGATTTGACAACGAGCGTTTTCCTATCTCAGTTTCGGCCCGACATCCTGGTCGTTGGAAAGAAGAAAAAGCCAGTCATGCGCTACCACGTTGTCCTGAGCCGCTTCATCGATTTTCCAGCAATCGAGGAGGGTGTGCACCGCGGATCACGACCTCGCCACGCCATGAAACAGCTTGCGGATCGGCTCAACGCCACGATCCATTGGCCAACCGGCCAAAAGGACCCCCTCAGTGATCGCGCATGGTCTCAGCTGATTGGACGCGGTCTTTGGGGATATGCGCGACAGCTCGCAGCGCAATTCTCGGCCGATGATGTGATCTACTGCCCCGATGAGCAGATCGGACTTCCGCTCACTGCCCTCTGCAGTCGCAAGAAAGATCGGCCAAAATTGGTCATCATGGTTCACAATTTGGATCGGCCGCGGACACGCGCCGCGCTGCGCATCCGGTCGTCCTTCCGATCCGCGGACGTTTTCCTGTCTGTTTCCAATCGCCAACTGCAGTTTCTCCGTGAACGCGTCGGCATCGAGGATAGCAGAACATTGTTCGTTCCGGATCAGACAGACCTGCAGTTCTTTCGGCCGAGCCCAGTTACCAGCTCGAAGCAACGCCCGCTCCTCGTAAGTGCTGGCCTCGAGAAGCGGGACTATGCCGTGCTTGCACAGGCTATCTCCGGTCTCGACGTGGAGGTGTCTCTGACGGGCTTCTCCGCGGACTCGGCGGCCGGCAGCAGCCGGTTCCCTGAGGTTTGGCCTTCGAATTTCACCAGACGGCGCTACGAGTGGACTGAACTTGCCGAGCTGTATCGCAATGCGGATGCCGTGGTCGTAACTCTGTTGCCGAACATCTATGCTGCCGGAGTTACAACGATGGTCGAGGGCATGGCCAGCGCACGTCCGATCATTGTCACCAAAACGGAGGGTCTCGACGGTTATCTGGACGATACCGACGCATTGACCTTGGTGCCGCCGGGCGATGCGGAGGCTCTGCGGACGGCTATCGTTGACTTGCTGAATTCGCCGGAAACGATCGCGGCGAGGGGCCGGCGAGGAGCCGAAATCGCAAGCGAGCGATACGGTTCTGATACGCACGTCGAGACGATCGCGAAGATCATGGAGGGTTTGACCCCTTAGGCTGCCGCTTAAAACGGCCCCGCCTAGCGGTGCTCTACATACAGGTGGTACAGAGGACCGTGAGCCATCTGCGGGTTGCACCTGGTTGCGCGATGCGTCCAAACGGTGGCAGTTGGAACGATCACGAAGCACTGGTTGTTGTCTTATTGGAGCCAAGCACCGGTGGGCGACAATAGCTGTCAAATGAACGCAAGTCCGCT
>JBEDUM010000180.1:0-4880 GCA_040414585.1 Sphingomicrobium sp.
CCGATGCCCTCAACTTCATTCGCGCGTTCGACCACCGTCGGGCAAAGCGTTACGCGGAAGGCGTCGAAGCCTTGCGGCGGGTACCGGAGGATCTAGAAACCGCCCGCCGGTATCATCTCTACGGACAGCTGCTCGAGGGCATCAAGGATTATGACGCGGCCTTCGCCGCCTTCGAGCGCATGAACGAGATTGGCAGGGCCGACCCCTCCTTGCCCGAGGACCGCGCGACCGCTTACCGTGCGAGCCTTGCGCGACAGCTGGATCAAATGACGCCCGAATGGGCGGCATCGTGGGGTCCGGCACCGAAGGACGGTCGGCCTTCGCCCGTGTTCCTCGTGGGCTTTCCGCGTTCCGGAACGACGTTGCTCGACACGATCCTGATGAGCCATCCGCAGGTCGAGGTCCTCGAAGAGGAGCCGACGACGAAAAATGCCGCCGATGCTCTCGGCGGCTTCGAACAGATTGCGGGTGCATCGGAGGAAAAGGTGAAGGCCGCGCTCGACGTTTACTTCGACACCGCCCGCTCGCACGTCCCGCTCACGCCCGGCAATCTGCTTGTCGACAAGAACCCGTTGGCAATGAACCTTCTGCCCGTCATTCGACGCCTCTTTCCGAACGCCCGCATCATCCTGGCTCTCCGGCACCCGTGCGACGTTGTACTTTCCTGCTTCGTCACGAGTTTCAGACTCAACGACGGAATGTCCAATTTCTTGCGCCTCCGCACGGCGGCCGAGCTTTACGATCTGAGCTTCCGCTATTTCGAGCGTGCGCGCGAGCTTCTCGATCCGCAGGTCCACACGATCTACTACGAGAATATCGTCGACAATCGGGATCGAGAGTTGCGGCCGCTGTTCGAGTTCCTCGATCTTGAATGGCACGACGACGTTCTCGACCACGAGACAACGGCGCGCGGGCGTGGACACATCAAGACCGCGAGCTATGCGCAGGTTGTCGAGCCGATTTACAAGCGCTCTGCCGGGCGCTGGCAGAACTACCGCAAGCACCTCGAGCCGGTAATTCCAATGCTGCGCCCCTGGGCCGAGAAGTTTGGCTACGAGATCTGAATCGATGAACGTCGACGGCCTGATCGGCGAGGCGGAACGGGCCATGGGCGCCGGAAATTTGCAGGCCGCCGCAGAGCTTCTCGATCGAGCCGCTGCCGAGCGTCCGGACGACATCTCATTGTGGCTGCGCCTGGCAGGAGTCCAGCGTGGCATGGGCAAGCCGCGCATCGCATTGGGGACCGTGCACCGCGCTCTTGCTCTCGCGCCGCGTGACTTTGCTGCGTTGCTGATGCGGGCGAGCCTGCTCGATCGCCTCGCCGACCCGAGTGCACCCGAGGCGTGGGGCAATGCTCTCGCGAACAAGCCGGAAGGTGTACTTCCCCCGCAGCTTGCCTCCGCGGTCGCTCAAGGTGAGCAGCGCCACGCACAATGGCTCGCGTCGCGCGAAGCGGCGATGAAGGAGCGAATGGCCGAAAGCGAGGCGCGAGCCGGCGAGGACGAGCGCCGTCGCATCGCACGATTCCGCGACAATGTGCTGCGCCGGACCAAGCCGTATCACAGCTCGCCGACGCATTTTCACTTTCCCGAACTCGCCGAACGCGAATTCCACCCACGCTCGCTTTTCCCGTGGTTTGAAGAGCTGGAGGGCGCCACCGATGCGATCGCCGCAGAGCTCCAAGCGGTGATGCAGGCTGAGCGAGCAGAACTCGTCCCATATATTCAATATGACGAACATTTGCCGCTCGACCAATGGCGGCCGCTGAACTGGAATCCTGACTGGACTGCGATTCACCTGCTGAAGAATGGGGAGCGCATAGACGCGAACGCTCGCCATTGCCCGAAGACGATGGCTTTGCTGGAACGGATCCCGCAGCCGGATATCAAGGGTGCAGGCCCCAATGCGATGTTCTCGCTGCTGGCGCCAAGGACATCCATTCCGCCACATGTCGGCGTCAATAATGCGCGCCTCGTTTGTCATCTTCCGCTGGTCGTTCCCGAGGGCTGCTGGTTCCGGGTAGGTGCCGAGACCCGTTACTGGAAGCGCGGAGAAGCCTTCGTGTTCGACGACACGATCGAGCATGAAGCGCTTAACCCAAGCGACGAGCTACGCGTCGTCTTCATCTGTGACCTTTGGCACCCGGACCTGAGCGAGGTGGAACGGGGGGCCGTGAAGGCCTTGCTGGAGTCTGAGGGTCCGACGGAGAACGATCTGTGACGGTGGGGGTCCGGATCGCCCCTAATGGGCAAGATGTAGAGACGCTCTGCAACCTTGCGGAGCAGTCGTTCGACACGGGCGAAGAAGAAGCCGCAATTCCGGCGGTCCGGGCCGGCGCCGAGCGCCACAACCAGTCGATCCTCTGGCATTGGCTGGGATTGTTGCAGCGCTCCTTGGACGAACATGAAGATGCGCTGGCGTCCTTCGAACGAGCTGCTCGTCTAGATCCTGCGGGTCCAAAGATTGCCCAGGCGCGCGCGCAGACGGCAATGGAAGCGGGGCTTCCGGCCGTGGAGCTGTTCGAGGCTGCTCTTGCACTCGCACCGCAGGATGGCTCCGTCATTGTCGGGCTCGCGGCGGCCAGGAACGCCGAAGGCGATGGAGAGCGCGCTGCCGCTGATCTTGCGGTCGTGCTCGAAAACGCGCCCATGTGGACTTACGGCCATGAACAGCTAGCCCAGTTCCAGGCCACTTTGGGAAGGCCGCATGAAGCGACCGCCTCGCTAGAACGCGCGCTTAGCCGTTTTCCGAGCTCGCAGCCGCTTTGGGAGACACTTCTCAACGTGCAATTGCGGCGAGGCGCATATGATTCACTTCGTTCGACCCTCGACCGTGCGCGCGCCACCGGCGTCGAATCGCCGGAGTTTGCCATCTATCAAGCCGTCGATGCTGCGCAGTTCGACAATTCGAGCTTTCCCGCCGCGCTCTTTGAGGGGGCGCCGCCTCATGCCGTTCCTCACATCGGAAACTGGAGAATTCGCCATCTCCTGCGCGTGGGCGAGATCAAGGCCGTCTTGCCGATCATCGACGAGGAACTGCAGCGCAACTCATCGGCGGAAATCTGGCCGTACGCCACCACTGCGTGGCGACTTGCCGGCGATACGCGCGCCGAATGGCTGGAGGGTGATTCACGCCTGGTCGGAGTGATCGACCTGACCGCAAGCCTTCCGCCGTTGGATGATCTCGCGGCGGCCCTACGCTCGCTCCATCGCGCCAAGGGCGAATATCTGGACCAATCCGTCCGAGGAGGCACGCAGACGGACGGTCCGCTATTCTGTCGGATCGACCCCGTAATCCGGAAATTGAGGAGCGCGGTGGTCGATGCTGTCGAGAGCTATCTCGCACAGCTTCCTGCGGTTGATCCGCGGCATCCGTTGCTGCGTCAACGGCGGGATCGGCGAGTTCGCTTCTCCGGGAGCTGGTCAGTGCGGCTGCGCTCCGGCGGTCGACATTCGAACCATGTGCACCCGCAGGGTTGGATCAGCTCGGCGCTCTATGTGGCACTCCCGGAAAAGCGAGCCGACGAGCCTCAGGACGCCGGCTGGCTGACTCTGGGAAAGCCCGATGAGCAATTGGATCTCACCCTGGCTCCTTTCCGCAAGGTTGAACCAAGAACCGGCCAGCTAGTCCTCTTTCCCTCCTGGATGTGGCACGGAACGATCCCATTTGCAGAGGGCGAGCGGCTGACTGTCGCCTTTGACGTGAGGCCGCCGATTTAGTTGCCGCTTGTCGAATCCGGCTTGCGCTCGTTAGACTAGTGCAACATCTTCGCGCGACTCGCGCCTTAAGGTGCTGAAATGCCCCTGTTTTCGGAGGGATTTGATGATGATGCGTACTAGTCTATTTCTTCTAACGGCGATGCTTGCTTCTACCGGCGCATTTGCACAATCGGCACAGCAAGGCGCGAGTGCCTCAACACAGGCCACCAGTACGGCAAAGGCACTCGATCCAAACGAAATGATCTGTGAGAGGCAGCAGGAGCCCGGCAGTCGTTTGGCCGCCGCAAAGGTCTGCCACACGCGTGCGGAATGGGCGGACCTCAAGAGCCAGGACCGCCAGGACATCGAAAAGGCACAAACGCAGCGCGGAACGCTGGCTCCGCACTGAGGGCCAAATTTGGTAGCAGGAGGCTGAAAGCCGGCGCTGAGGAGGAGAACCCTGTTGGCCGCGACACCATTTCAGGTTTCGGCACCCGACGGCGCCAATGAGACTAACGCGCAGCGGGGCGCCAAACTGCGGTTAAGCACCTAAGGTTGATTAGGAGGCTATGATGCGTCGTTTCCTGAGATCCATCCCATTCGCAGTGGTCACCGTCGGATTATCGTTCAGTACACCGGCACTCGCGCAGCAGAGCGCCTCTCAACAGAAACCAACGGCCGACCCAAATGAGCGGGTTTGCGAAGACATCGTTCAGACCGGCTCAAGAATAGCGACAAAAAGGTTCTGCGGCACTCGCGCCGAGTGGGCCGAGAAGAAAAAGCAGGATCGCGAGGCTGTTGAAAAAGCTCAGCTCAATCCATGCATGATCACGACTACCGGAACGAGCGGGAAGCCGAGCTGTTAGCAATATGATGGCAACGGGCATCAGGCCTGCTGACGGTCCATGCGGCTGGTTCGAACTCATGGGAGGCAAATATGATGGCCCGATCGACAATCGCACTGCTCGCCTCGTTCGTCGTTGCGGTAGGAGTGCCCGCTTCAGCACAGCAAGCTCCGTTGAACGCAAGTCAGATGAAGCAGCCCGCCGCCAATCCCAACGAGAAAATCTGCGAGGACGTAACGCAGTCGGGTTCTCGGGTTGTGACGAAGCGCTTTTGCGGTACGCGCGCCGAATGGGAGGAAAAGAAGCGGCAGGACAGGGAGGGTATCGAGCAGATGCA
>JBEDUM010000181.1:0-8486 GCA_040414585.1 Sphingomicrobium sp.
TGGGTGGAAAACGGACATTTAGCTCGGCGCCGTTGGCCTCTGTGCGGCCCACTCAAGTAGAGCATCGAGCGCCGGGCACATCGCTTTGCCCCACTGCGTCAGCTCATACTCCACCTTTGGCGGCACCTGCGGGTGCACCGTGCGGAGAACGATACCATCTCCCTCGAGATCGCGTAGCTGCTGAATAAGCATCTTCTGCGACACGCCAGGGATAGCCCGTTCCAGCTCGGAAAAGCGCAGCATCCCACGATCGAACAGATGGAAGATGATTACCATTTTCCATCGGCCTTCGAGCATTCGGAATGCCTCTTCGACGCCCGTCGCTGCCATGTCTGGCGTCACATCACTCAACTTACCCGTAGGTGAGTACCCTACTTTTTTGTCTGTACTTGCCATTGTGATTGTATAGCACCAATTGCGCAGTTCTGCACCACTTAAGCAATGGAGGTAGGAGTGGAACTTGAATTACCTGACAACGTCGGCCGCTATTTTCGCAGCTCAGAACGATCAAGACGCAGACGGTACCGGGAATGGAAGGTGGACACCATTGCCAAATATGGCGTGTCTGTCCTCCCACTAGGTTCCGCCGACAAGGTGAATGGTCTGGAGGTAGCTGCAAAAGTTGAGGGCAACTTTCCAGGTAGTCCAGTCGATCTCACCTATGACTTTGCCCTCGACGCAAATGGACTGATCCATGCGCTGGAGATCCACTGATGGTCGCCGCTCGCGTCGCGGCCTACATATGTGTGCCCCTCGTCGCGCACGACGGCATCGGGTGCAAAGCAGTTGGCGAGCTGGAAGGATGTCGTGCACTGGTCACCGGTGGATCTAAGGGCATTGGCGCGGCAACGGTCGGCGCACTGAGATCGGTAGGCGCAGACGTTCTGGCAACGGCACGTACACGACCGCGGGAGATTCCCGGAACTGACTTCGTCGAAGCGGACGCCACCACTGCCGCCGGATGTCAAAGGATCGCTGCCGCAGTCGCAGAGCGTTGGGGCGGGCTCGACGTCATCGTACATGTTGTCGGTGGTTCGTCGGCCCCGCCGGGCGGGTTCGCCGCTCTCGACGATGCGGATTGGAATCGAGAGCTCGATCTGAACCTCTTCCCTGCGGTCAGGATAGACCGGCTCCTGGTTCCGATGATGATCGAGCAGGGCTCGGGCCTTGTCCTTCACGTCACATCCATCCAGGGCAGGATGCCGCTGCCGGAGTCGACTACCGCCTACGCGGCCGCAAAAGCTGCACTCTCGACCTACAGTAAAGCGTTGTCGAAGGAGATCGGCCCCAAGGGCGTGAGGGTGATTCGAGTCGCTCCCGCCTGGGTGGAGACCAGTGCGGCAACGGCTCTGGTCGACCGCCTCGCTACGGAAGCGAAAACGGATCAGCAAACTGCTCGTCAGCGTCTCATGGACTCGCTGGGCGGCATTTCAATCGGCCGTCCAGCAAGACCGGACGAAGTGGCCAGCCTGATTACCTTCCTTGCCTCAGCTCGGACTGGATCGATCCATGGAACAGAGTTTGTCATCGACGGAGGGACTCTGCCCACCGCTTAAGCGCGACCCAATTCCGAAGCTGGCGGCAACACAGGAGTCGGCCTCTAGTGTCCGCTTTGGGCCGAAAGTGGACGCTCGCCTTGAGTCAGCTTTGGGTCGAAAGCTGACACTAGCCGCAACCGGCATTTTACATAAAGTCCGTTGTCGCGAATGGGCAACGCCATTCGCTTGCGTAGCTTGGTGAATTTAAGCTCCCGACCAGCCTCGAACCAGCTGGAGGCGGGGTTCGTCAATGGCAGCCTCAGCGAACTTTGCCGTTGAAACGGCCTGAAGTCCCCGGGTCCCAGAATGGCTCGCTCAACGGGGCTCGGCTTCGGGCTCTCCGGCGGTCTCATCATCCCGGGTAGGCTCATCCACCGGTCGGGGCGGTCCGCGCTTCTGGCGCCAGGCGTCGAAATCGCGGTCGAAGCGCGCCTGCTGATCGCGGCAGTAATCGGCATACTCGCGGTCGAGCTCGGCCTTCTTGCGCCGGCGGTAGTTGGCATAGCGGGTCGCGCCGTCCGTAGCGGACGTCCGCGCCGCCGCCCGCCTCAGCAGATAATATTCGCGCGCAGAGCTGTGTGGAGTGAACAGCGGCGTCTGTGCTCCATAGAATGATGAGACGGGATCGACACCATGGGTGCCGACGGCGCCGACATCGATGCGGTCAAAGCGAGGGCCTGCGAGGCTTGGATCCCATCCCGGGGCATCGGCCCGCGGTCCGCCGAAGAAACGCGGCGAAGGATCGCCTAGGTCATAATAAGCGAATGGCGAATCCAGCGGCGCCCACCCAGGCTCGTGCCAGTCATCCTCGCGCCAGCCGAGGAGTCGGTCGAGCTTCTCCTCGATTCGCCGGAGGATGCCACCGCGATCCTCTTGATCCACCGTGCGACTGTCGCTGTCCATCGCGCATCCCTCAGATCGACTTCCTGTGAACGGACGAGTTTTGGAAGCCCCGGTCCATGACAACGGTCAAGAAACCCGTGTTGCCGGCGGGGCCGACGGCGCGGCGGAGCGGAGCTTGAGGTAAAGAGGATCGAACTCAGCCACCGCCGCGAGGTCGCGCAGACTGTTCACCTGGAGGATACCGCGCGCCAAGTCCGCGAGGCCACGCTCGCGCAGCACGCGAAGCGTGCGATTGACGTGAACGGGCGTGAGGCCGAGCGTTTCGGCAATCATCGACTGCGTGAACGGAAACGAGCAGGACGCTGTGCCGTCGCTGCTCGCCGCTCCCGAGCGGATGACCATCTCGCACAGGAAGTGCGCAAGCGATGCAACCGCTGGCATTATGCTGTTTCGTGTCAGCCACGCGGACTGGACGCCGGCCTGAAACAGCGTTTCGATCGTGAGCGACCGAAATATTCGAAGGGTCTTGCCGAGGAGCTCGCGGACTTCGCCGGGAGGAATGAGCCGCACCTTTGCTTGCGTCACGGCCGCGATCTCACCTTCGAGCGGCGCACCCACCAATGCTTCCACCGATGCCCAGTCGCCCGGGAAATAGAACGCCACGATTTGGCGGGAACCGTTGTGCAGCTGGACGTAGCGAAACAGCAGGCCGCTCAGGACGAAGACCGCGAATTCGGGGTCTCTCCTGCGCAGCCGGACATGGGCCCCCTTGGAGATCGAACGGGCTTCGCCCCGAAGTTCATGCAGAACGCCGATATCGGCCGGGCTCCGTCCCGCCGGATTTGCGATCGGAACGGGAGTTCCCGACGCCAGTCCGACCGCCCTCCAGCCGGCATCGGCTGGATTCGCGCCTCTTTGCGTGCCGCGCATCAGCGCCGCCCCGCCGGGTGGGCGTTCGCGAAACGGGGTTCGCCGTCGACCGCAGATTGTAATGTGGGCACGCGCTCGACGGCGCTGGCGGTGAGGTCGACGTCGCAGCCACGGGCGTCCGCAGCGACGGAGCCGACCAGGTCGAACAGCTCGCGCCGGTGCCTGCTCATTTCGGATCCCAGCTCGACCAGATCGATCCTTCCCTCCTCCCATGCCTCGCGAGCGTGAGGGAAAAGGACGCGGTCTTCCTCGTCGATATGATGGACGGTTTGCTCGCCGAGAACATGGACCCTTGCTCTGAAGAGCTCTTCGCGGCCCGTCATTTCCATGATGTCGGAGATGAGACTCTTGGCGACACCGTGTTCGGCGATTGCCTCGTCGATCTCACTGGCGCCGATCACCGGCTTCAAGGCGGGATAGAGAAGATGCTCCTCGACCGCCAAGTGGATCGCGAGCCGGACGCAGATCTCTCCCGCGATCGGAAAGAAAACGTCTTCGCCGACGGTCTCGACAAGATCGAACAATGCCCGCAGGATCTGATGATCTTCCTTGAGCAGGGCAATCGCGGGCGGATCGCGTTCATCGACAAGGTGCGGCGGCACACTGGCCCGTTTGATATAGGCTGTCATTGGTCGAACCTCTTCCCTGTTGGCGGCGATTTGAATGCGAGGTCCGGCACCCGGTGGTCGCCGGGCCCTGCATGGGTCGACGGCGCCTTTCAGGCCGCAGTGTCGGCCGTCTCGCGCTGTGCTCCCGCGCGCTGTTCGTCCTGTGTCTCACCCGACCTGCCCCCGGTCGATGATGAGCCGGAGCCTGCGTTCGAGCTTTCGCTTGCGCCCGAAGGCGCGCCGCTTCCCGCCCTAGCGGAATCGCGCTTCACCTCGATCCGCCGTTGCTTGTCGCGCTGCTCGGCGTTCTTTGGAAGGGTGATCGTCAGCACGCCGTCCCGGAACTGGGCGTCGACATGCTTGGAATCCGGGGCGAACGGCAGCTGAATCGCCCGGCGGAACCGACCGAACGCGCGTTCGACCAGTCGCATGCCGCCCTCGTCCACTTCCTCCTCCTGCCTTTTCTCGCCGGCGATGATCAGCATGTCGTCGTCCAGGGTGACCTCGATGTCGCCCTCGGACACGCCGGGCAGTTCGGCGGTCACCCGAATCTCGTTGCCCTTGTCCTCGATGTTCATGCGCGGCTGCGCGAGCAGGTCGCCGCCATTGTTGCCGGCGCGAGTCCCGACGACGTCGGAAAGCAGGCTATCGATCAGCCGGAATGGGTCCATCAGCGATGGCAGGGCCGGTGTCCGGCGCGAGCGGGAAGTAGGTGCAAGCGAGCGGGAAGCCATCATCAATCTCCTTCAATCCCTCCGGCGGCCCGCCGGCGGCTGTCGCGCACGTTGGCCGCTTCGGAACCCTGATGCCTTGACGCCGGTCAGCATTTCCGCGCCCTGAAAACTGACGCTTATCATGTCGCCGGGGGCGCTCCGAGGCGATGAGGCCAGCTCCTTACAAGGAGGAGACAAGAGATGCTTTCCATTGAGAATGGCGCAAGATTGGGCCGCCGAGCCCTGATGCTTGCCGTCGCCGTCGCCGTGCCCGCGAGCGCGTTGACCTTCAGCACTCCCGCTGCGGCGCAAAAGCCAGTCGTGCTTGCGATCGTCGATGTCAAACTGGTGGCGCTCGGCTTCCGCATCAGCGAGTTGATCGGAAAGCCCGTCTACAATCCTCAGGGCCAGACGATCGGCCATGTCGATGACTTCATCATCCAGCGCGACAAGGTGCTAATGACGATCATCAACGTCGGCGGGTTCCTCGGCATCGGCGGACGGCTGATTGCCGTCCCTTATTCCTCGCTGCAGATGACACCCAAGGGGATGGTACTTCCGGGAGCAAGCAAGCAAGCCGTCGGGAAACTCCCTGCATTCCATTATCGATGAGCGTGGAAGGGGCCGAACTCCGGCCCCTTTTACTCCGTCTCGTCGGATACGCTGATTTCCGGCTCGTCGAGCACGACGAGATCTTCATCCTCCTCGTCGGCGTCGGATGCACCGGTGGTCCATGCCGGCGGATCGCTTGCAGGGAAGGATTCGATGTCGGCCTCCTCGACCGAGTCGACCTCCTTTTTCTCGCGGCCGGCGATCATGCGACCGGAATCCTGACGACGTTGGACGGAACGTCGTTCGCCGCCGTCTCGATCGCGGATGAGAGAGCCATGGCATCATAAGCGCCGTCGAGCCGCTCGCCGTTAACGAAGAAGCAGGGCGTGCCGTTCACTCCGCTGCGGATTCCGCCGAGGAAATCGGCCTCGACCTTGGCCGCATAGGTGCCTTGCTCGAGGGCGTTCCGAAGCTCGGCGGCATCGAGCCCAAGCTGAGCCGCAAGCGCAAACAGGGTCGTGGCCGACAATTGGTGGCCGTTGGCATAAATCGCAGAGTGCATTTCCCAGAACAGTCCATGGGCCCCCGCGAATTCCGCGGCTTCCGCAGCAGGCTTGGCCAGCGGATGCACTGTGGAGATCGGGAAATGCCGGTAGGCATAGCAAAGACCGCGGCCGAAATGACGCAGGACCAGCTCGACCTCCGGCCACGCGGCCTGGCAATGCGGGCACTGATAGTCACCATATTCGACGAGCGTTACGGGCGCGTCGGAAGGTCCGATGACATGGTCGTACTCGTTGATTGGAAATCGCAGTTCAGACATCAGTGGTCTCGAGTCTTGGCATCCGCTCGAGCGCGTCGAGAATCCCGTCGGCGCCGGGATTGACCGCCATCGGCGAAAGATAGCTCCAGATGACGTGCCCCGTCTCGTCGAGGATGAACAAGGCGCGCTCGGCCACCCCCTCGCTGTCGCGATAGGCGCCGTATGACTTGGCAATTTCTCCCTTGGGATGGAAATCGGCGATCAGCGGGAAATGGAACTGGTTCGCCCTGGCGTACGCCTGATGGCACCAGGCGCCGTCGACCGAGATTCCGAGCAGTTCCGCGCCATGCTTGCGAAACTCCGGAAGCACCATGTTGTAGAGGCTCATCTGGTCGCCGCAGACGGGACTCCAGTCGGCCGGGTAGAAAGCGAGGATCACTCGGCGGCCCTTGAGGTCGTTGAGTGAAAGCTTCTGGTCCGGAGTGACGGGCGCAGTGAAGTCGGGAGCCTTGGCTCCGGGTTGCAGGATCTCACCCATGATGCGCCTCGCTCGGGCTAACTCCTGAAAAGTCGGCGGCCGGGGCCGCCTCGGCGCGGGCGTCGGCGTTGCGCGTGCGCAGCCTGTAGGCAAGCGCGAGCAGGGCGAATCCGGCGAATAACGCCTGGAAGCCGACGAGATATGACAAGGCGAGCATTCCAAGGTTGACGTCCCACACCGCCCACAAGCCGAAGAATAAGGCGATGAGACCGGTGAGGAGCAGCCACCAACGGCCATGATCGCTGCGTAGCTGCAAGGCCGCGACGATCGACGTCACTCCGGAAATGAGTGCCCAGACCGCGAACAGGATTCCGAAGGCGATTGCGGTCAGGGCCGGATAGAATATTGCGACCGCCGCTGCAGCGATCGAGATCACGCCATTAAGCGCGAGCCAGCCCCAGCGCTCGTGCCGCCGTGCGCCGCGGATCGCGAGGACGATGGTGAACACGCCGTCGACGAGCGAATATGCGGCGAAGATCATCACCAGCACGAGGAGCGTCACCGCCGGAGCGAGAATCGCGATGGATCCGATCAGGATCGCGCAGACGCCGCGCAGCGCGGCCGCCCACCAATTGCTTGCCAAGAGCGCTTGCCTCGCCCGCGCATGCACGCCTCCGGGCCCAAATATCGTTGCCATTTCAAATCTCCGGATTTGTCAGTGCCACCTCGCATGCCCCTGGCCGCAGCTCGTTGATGACCGTCAATTTCCAAGGAGTGGAGAGAAAATGGCGGCGCCCCCGGGGAGTGAGGGCGCCGCCGACGGTGCCTGAACCCTGCTTCAGGCCGGCCGTCTCATGCTTCCTCCAGTTCCCTCGTCTCCTGCAGCGCCGGATCGACCTGGATCTCGTTCTTGACTTCGAAGACGCCGGGCGCGCGCCACGCCGCGTTTTCCGCTTCTTCCTTTTCGGCCCAAGAGCGCACGCGGCCGCGCAGTGTGACTGTGCTGCCGTCGGCAACAACGGTTATACGGTTGGCGTCGACCTCGGCACTGCGCTTGAGCGCCGCCTCGATTTTCTGTTTGACGTCGGCCGTGCTCACCCGTTCCTTGATCCGGATCAGGTTGATCACGCCCTTGGCGCCCTTGACGTTTCGCACGGCGGCCTCCGCTGAGCGGCGCTGGTAATCCCAGTCGACATCACCCTCGAGGGTGATCCAGGCCTGGCGGACTGTCACCTTGATGTTCTGGGAGCTGTAGGGAAGATCCCGCTGGAGCTTTTCGACCGCGTCGCGCGCAATGTCCGGGTCGGGCCGCTCGGACCCGATGGCGAGTTTCACTTCGAGGTCGTTGGCGACGGCCTTGACGCCGCGCACTCGCTTGGCGACCCGCTCGGCCTCATATTTGTCCGAGTAGCTAGAGACGAAGCCGGCCAGGGTCACCACTCCATCCGCCACCTTGACCGCGATATTCTTCGCATCGATGTCAGGCTCCCATTCCAGTTCGAGCTCAACGTCGCGCTTGATGTCATCGTCAGTTCGCATGGCTCTCTCCATCCTGCTCATTTGTGGGAGAACGCGTATTACGAGGGCGCTCATCGCGATGCGTTGATGGTTGTCAAAAATCGCCCCGGGCGATTGCGGCGGGGACGCAACCGCGAGTCGCGGAAGAAAAGAATGACGATCGTCAATGTTGGCGGGGGTTATATTGCGCCTGTCGACTGGCAGTTCGGGAAAATCTCCTGTACCCCCGCATTGCAAAAGTCCGATCTTGTTGAAGGCGTTTCCCGACATATCCCTTCCCCCGGGGGGCCGGAGCTTCATGATCGCATCGCCAGCCGGAAGGGCGGACATGCGATATACGGAAGACGCCGAGCTGGCATTGCTGCTCGAACAGGTGCTCGACGCTGCGATCGAGCTGCAGGGCGCCGATTTCGGCGACATCGAACTTTACAACGTTGACCAACGGACGCTTCGGATCGTCGCGCACCGAGGGGTCGGCCGGAAGTTCCTCGAACATTTCGGCTGCGCCGAAGTGGACGATGCCTCCGCCTGCGGCATCGCGAT
>JBEDUM010000182.1:0-5038 GCA_040414585.1 Sphingomicrobium sp.
TCCCTGCGGCGGCGGCTCCGCTGCAGACGGCGCTGCGGCACCACCCGTAGCGACCATTGGGTTTGGTGGCCCCATCCAGCGATGATCGAGCGCCATCGGTCGAGTATTTTCCGCCAAGCTAGACTGATATTCCGAAGGCGCGGGGTAGCCGGCTTTGGTCAACAGGAACGCGAATGGGTAGCGCTCGCCATTCCAGTCGACCGAAAAGTGAAGCTCCAGCGGCGCTTTGCCATAGTCGACCTTGTCCACGACCACGATTGCGCCATAGGCCATTCCCGGATCGACGGTCGTTCGCTGCACGACACTCGCGTCGATATTCGCGAGAGCCATGTCGAGCCGCTGTTGAACAAGTGCCATGCTGAGTGCGCCGTTCGCAGCAATCGAGTTCGCGAGCAGCTGGCCCGAGACGCTCGGGTAGGAGCTGTTGAAGCTGTACACCCCGTGGGGCGTCGAAAAGCTGCTGTGGTAATAATCGCGCTGACTTGCTGCTGCCGCGGAACCAGCAACGGTGAGGAACGCAATTCCCAACTGGGCCCACATCGCCCGGTTCTTCGCCTGGCGCGCCAAATCCTGCCCGGTCCATATCCGGATAGGCTGGTCGTTGAGCGTCGCGTGCATGTCCTCAAGCGCGATATTCGCCGGTGCAGACCCTGCGTTGAAAACGGCGACGGCGAAGACGGTATCGTTATGATCGAAGCCAAGCGGACGCACTTGAACGGCGCCATATTTCAACGGCAATTCTAGGGTGGGGATGCCTTTGACGAAGCGCGCACCCTCGGCACCTCGAACGAGACCATGAATGTCGATATGCGGCTCTGCGCCCAAGGGCGCCGCGACTAACGCGACTGCACCAAGAGCTAAGCTCAACGTCCTCATGGAGGCGCCCCCTGTTTGCCCGTTCATCTCACGCGACTCGCTCCCCGAGCACGAGCGCCGGACAAACTTGCCCCAAGTCATTGCGTTATGCAAAAAGTTAACGAAGTTCCCCTGCGGAGGCAGGGGTCCAGCCCGATCAAAAAGAGTCTGGGATGATCCGAACGCGCCGTCCCCCGGACACCGCTCACTCTGATCATTGCCTGCGCAGGAGCACGTGCTGAGCGTCAGTCCCAAGAAAGAAGGCAACGCACGGGGCGCTGCCTCCAGTTTCGCCTTCGATGCGAACGTCTATCCGACCTTCAACCTCGTCACCGCCTCTTCCAGCGTCTTGCGGTCGTTGCCGTGCTGCTTGATCAGTTCGAGCACCTGATCCGTGGTGATGCCGTGCTTGTTCGCGAAATAGCGCACTTCATTGGGGTCGCTGGCGGCGACGGTGCGGCGGTCGGCTGCGGTGTTGCTCATGTCCGATCTCCCTGGGGCTGGATTGCTGACATGCGTGCGACTCCCGGACCTCGGCCGGAAGCCGGAACTGCAATAGGCCTCGACCGGCAGCCGTTCGACGCGGATGCGGCCAGCCGTGCCACCGCCGGGGTCAGGGCTGCTCAGGATTGGCGAATTGGAAGCCGCCCTACGCGCGCGAACTTCATCTTCTGCGTCCCGTCGCCGATCGGCGGCGAACGTCGGACTCCTCATTGGCCGGCCGAGCTGACGAAGCCGGCGCTTTCCCGGCGGCCGGCCCGGACGCCATGTGAACCGTGAGCGCCGCATCGCGCCGCGCCGCTTCATCGGGGAAGTCCAGCTTCACCGGATAATAGATGTCGTCGCGGAGCGCGCCCCAGGCGATGACGCCCATCGCGAACAGCAGGAGCGACAGGAGAATGACGGCGACGGCAATGATCAGCCCCATGGGTGCGGTGCTCCTCGTTCCAGATTTACGCGCTGGAACCGGATCGCCGAGCCCGAACAAATTCCCTCGCAACTTCCTAGAAACAAATCACGCGAGTTTGTATCCAACAATTAATCTGCGTTGGTGGAATTGTGCGCTGCGTCCCGTGCAATGCCCGGGTCGCCGTTACTTAACCGTATCGATTAAATCGGGTTCCGCCCCGAGAGGGAGCGAGGGCTTTCCGTTCATTGCCGTTACAGCCGAATTGAGTCATTGCTCTCCTCGCCGCCGCTCCTGGCGACTTCCGGCGCGTATGCCGGGCAAGACAAGGAGCAATGTCATGGCGATCCTGGAGAAACTTCTGACCGCGGCCGCGCTCGCCGGCCTGGCCGCCGCGCCCGCCGTGGCGCAATATCAGCAATATCCTCAGCAATATCCGCAATATCCCCAGCAAACCTATCCGCAGGAAAATCCGCAATATCCGCAGCAAGGATATCCGCAGACCTACCCGCAGCAGCAGTATCCGCAGCAGGGCTATCCGCAGCAGGGCTACAACTATCCGAACGAGGGCTACGGCACGACCGAAGGCGCGGTCGGCGCGATCGTCGATTCAATCATAGGCAACCGCTACGCCGTCAGCGACCGGCAGGCGATCCACAGCTGCGCCTGGGCCGCAGTGCAGCGCGCCCACAACCAGTATCGGCCCTACTCGCCGTACGGTGGCGGATATCCCGGATATCCGGGCTACGGCTACGGGCGCTACAACAACGTCCGCGTGACCGCGATCACCAACGTTGAGCGCCGCCCGAACGGCGTGCGCGTGCGCGGCCTGCTCGACAGCGGATACGGCAACCACCCCTATGACCCGCGCTACGGCTATGGCGGCGGCGGGTACGGCTACGCCGGTGCCGGCGACCTCACCTTCCGCTGCGACGTCGATTACCGCGGCTACGTCTACGACGTGCGGTTGGACCGGAACTACTACCGCTCGTACTAGGCGCTACTTCAGCGACAGCACGACCGGTCCGGACACGGGATCCGTGTCGCCGTCCAGCATGTCGCGGAACGTGTCGAGCGTCGCGATCATGTTGGGGCGCGCGGCGGCGAGCGCGTCCATGTCGTCCCACTCGCCGATGATGCAGAAATTCTGATCGCCGGTCTGGATCATGTTGACGTGCCTGAGGCCAGGCCAGTCGCGGTCGACCTTTTCGTGGGCCGCGATGAATTCCTGGTTGCGTCCCGGCTTCACCTTGAAACGCACGGCGTTGTACGCGGTCATGGCGCTCCTCCGCTGCTTGTCGTCGAAGCGCCGCAGATACTCCCGAGCGCATTCGAGCGATAGCTATTGCAGGCGAGCGACCAGCAGGTCGAAGACGGCCGGGTGCAGCGGCCGCTCGAACTTCAGGCCGACGATGAAGCCCTCGATCCAGCAAACCTCCGCCCGGATGATCTCGAGGCCTTCAAACTTGATCATCAGATGCTCGCCGACGCGCGGCCGCTCGATGACCTCGATCCTGCAGCCCTCGGGGGAAAGATCGAACATGCGCACGCTGTAATTGGGCTGGCCGATGCGCCGCAACTTCACCTCGGCGGACACGCTGGCACGTTCGGCCTGACGCGGAACCTCTCCCTTCGCCGCCGAATTGTCGGACGCGAAGTTCAGCCCTGCTCTGCCATCCTTGTACCAGCGCACTTCGGAGTCGATGAGCCCGCGGCCGATGACGGAGAGCTTGATGCTCTCGCCCGGCTTAAGCTCCACCGGCGTTTCGATCCCGCAGCCTTCGTAGGTGAGATCGAGCAGCTTGATGTCGATCGTCGCGCCGTCAGCACGCGTGACATAGCCGCCGAGCGTTACGGGCCGCCGGGCGGCGCGCCTCGGCAGCTCCGTATCCGGCTGAGGCGCCGGCCCCTTCGCCGCGGGATCGTCCGCAGCCATCATTGGCACTCCGAGCGCAATCGCATCCGAGAAGCCTCCCGCGCGGTCACACTAGTGCAAGTCTGGCAAATAGACGATGAAGAATGTCGGGTAACGGACATAGTCGGGATCATTACAAACCCGCAGGTTCGCCTCGGTACGATTACCGCTCGGGTGAACACGAATTGCAGACGCCTCGACGAAGGCGCAGAATCGTCGACGTGTTCAAAGTCGGGGACCGTGACTATTTCATGCTTCGCGCCCGTGAGGAGCGGCGTGCGGCGGCCCACAGCCGCGGCGCCGTGCGTGGGCGTCACGAGGAGCTAGCCTGGCTTTACGAGATGCGCGTGATGTACATCGATCGTGGGCTCGTCGGCGATGACGCCGAAACCGCCGCGCCCCAGCCGGTCGAGCCGGTCATCGTTCGCGCCTGAGGGTTTCCCGCATGCTTACCGAACAGGCGGAATAACTACCGCGCAGGCGATGCGCGCCCCGCTATTGCCGGAAGGGTCGGTGACTTCATCGTCCTTGTTCGCGTGGATCACCATCGACAAGCCGCTCTCGGGGATTCTTCCGTGCCAGCGAGGGATCAGCCGGTTGCTGCTGCCGCGACCGTCCGTGCCGATGTCCAGATTGTCCCAGTCGCCGTCATGCGGGCCTAGTGGATTGTCGGTCCCGTGCTTGTGGCCCGAGGGATTCCAGTGCAGCCCGCTGCTAGCGAAGTCCGGCGGATCGCAGCGGCCGACGGCGTGAAGATGAATTCCATGCGGGCCGGGCGACAGGCCGCTGACCTCGAACGCGACGATGAGCCCTTGGTCGCCGGGCCTGCCGATCACCGAGCCAATGCCCTTTCCGCTGCCGTCGATGATCGGACCGGTGAAGCCTTGTGCGAAGATCGCCGTGACTCGATCGTTGCCGCCGCGAGGCTCCGTCGCCGGGCCGCAGCTGGCAAGCATCAGCGGCGAAATCAGCGTCCAACACAGAATGATCGACCGAGTCACGCATCAGACCATAGCGCAACCGCGCGGATTTCGCTGTCGCGCTGGAGCGAAGCTACCGCGCCACGGCGTTGTCGCTTCCGCCGCCGCTCATATAGCGTTGCGCATCGGCATTCGGATCGACCATCGGCCGCGACGCCTCGTACTGTCGCCAATCCTGCAAGCGTTTCTCCTGATCAGGAGGCAAGGAGGCTTCCCATTCGGCTTCCGACTGGAAGCCTTGCATCGGATCGCCCAGCGCCGCTCCCTCCTCGATCTGTTGCGCCAGCTTCTGAAGCACCGGCCGCATGGTGAGATTGAACATCCAGTCGGGAGCGTAGGCGAGCTTGGCCTTGGAAGTGCCCGCAAGCGCCTCGCGCAGCA
>JBEDUM010000183.1:0-12262 GCA_040414585.1 Sphingomicrobium sp.
GCCAAATTGGCAGCCCCGAGCCCGACCATCTCCTGATTCGGATCGACGCGCGCCCCTGCGCGCGCAGCGAAGGTCCGGGACAGAACGCTGGTATCGGCGAACGCGACGATCGCCACCGCGAAACCACCCGCGAGGATGGGGACAAGGTCACTAACGCCCACAAATGGAATCGAGAATTTTGGCAGTCCTTGCGGGACCGGACCGAGCACTTTCACGCCGTATTTCTGAGACAGTTGGAACCAGCCGGCGACGGCGGTGGCAACGATGACGGCGACGAGGATCGCGCCCATGCGCTTATGGGCCTTCAGTACCAGGATCGCGAGCAACGTCCCGGCAGCGAGGGCCGCTGCCACCCAGTTCGCCTTGCCCTCGAAGATCGCCTTCCCGATCGACCAAAGGTCGCGGATCGGACCGCTGCTTTCAATCTTCATGTCGAAGAACTTGGGTAGCTGGCTGATCAGCACTGCGAGCGCGATGCCATTCATGTAGCCATAGCGGATCGGTTTGGAGAGAAGCTCCGTGACGAAGCCGAGCCGCGCGATCCCACCGACAATGCCCACGGCGCCCGCCACGACAGCCATCGCGCTCGCCAGTGCAACCGCCCGGGCCGGATCACCGGCCGACAATGGCAGCACCACGCCGAGAATGATCGGCGCCAACGAGGAGTCCGGCCCGAGCACCAGGATCCGGCTCGGCCCGAAAAGCGCGTAGACGAGGAGCGGGACGATGGTCGCATAGAGACCGTTGATCGCCGGCACGCCGGACGCGACCGCATAGGCGATGCCGACCGGCACCAGCATCGTCGAGAGCACGATGCCTGCCATGATGTCATTGCGCAGCCAAGCCAGCTGGTACTCGCGGAGCATTTGCAGTCCGGGCACCCACGCCGCCCAATTCTTGCCGGTCACTGCGCCGGAAGTTGCCGGCGCGAGACGCAGATCAGTGGGGGCCAGCTCTTCCGACATGGCGCAGCCACAGAGAAACCACCCGTGCGCACTCGACAATCGGGTTTGTCCGCAGATTCCCGGAGGCAACATCCCAGTGACAGTTCTGTGACAGCGAGGTTCTAGGGGCATCACCGGATATCATCGCGAAAGGCGCTGTGCTTCTTCGGCTCCGCGGAGAAGCAGCATGAACATCCAGAAACACGAGAATTTTCGCCAATCGACCCGCGGCAAGCCCAACAAGGCTGCCGCAAAACCGGCCTCACCCAGTCGCCGCCCGGAACCGAAAGAGAAGCTCGGCCGGAAGGACTATGAGGAGGAGCTGGAGAAGCTCCAGGTCGAGCTCTGCCATCTGCAGGACTGGGTCCGCGAGACCAAGGCGCGCATCATTATTGTATGCGAAGGCCGCGACACGGCCGGCAAGGGCGGCCTGATCCGGCGGCTGACGGAGCGGGTCAGTCCCCGCACCTTCCGTGTCGTCGCTCTCAGCGCCCAGGGAGAATATGAGCGAAAGAAGCTGTTCCTGCAGCGCTATATCGAGCAATTCCCGGTCGAAGGCGAAGTCGTGATCTTCGATCGCAGTTGGTACAACCGCGCCGGCGTCGAGCGCGTCATGGGATTCACGCCCAAAAAGAAGGTCGAAGAGTTCCTTCGCAACGTGCCGGAGTTCGAACAATGGCTGGTCGACGGAGGCATCAGACTGATCAAGCTGTGGCTCGAGGTCGGAAAGAAGGAGCAGGACCGTCGTCTGGAAGCGAGGATCGACGATCCGATGAAACAGTGGAAGCTCAGCCCGATGGACCTCAAGTCCTATACCAAGTGGTATGATTATTCCCGTGCCCGCGACGCCATGTTCGAAGCGACCAGCAGCAAAGCTGCCCCATGGCACGTGCTGCACAGCGACGACAAGAAGCGAGCACGGCTGAACGGGATCAAGTACATTCTGTCACTGATCCCGTACGAGCGAATCAAGCACGACAAGCCCGAGCTGCCGAAAAGATCGAAGAAGCATCAGTACAATGACCGTCTCGACCTCAGCAAAGTGAAGCTGGTGCCGGAGATCTATTAGGTCGGTCCCGAAGCATCCCTAAGGTCAAACCGCGATATCGCGGCATTCGGGGCTGGACTAACTCGCCTACATGCCCACAAGGCCATCCGTTGGCTATCTGCGCGCCGTCTCGGACGGTGACACTGTCGCGCCGCTTTCGATCGAGGAGCTGGAAGCGGGTCTTCGCTTGCTTGGAGACGGCGACGTCGACCACACGGCGTTCTGGGACGAGAACATCGAGGCGTTCAGGCAGACGGTGTTGCTGGCCATCCGAGACACGTCGGACGCTCTATTGTCTCCTCGGATGACGCTGCGCTGGCGAATCGAGCTGGAGCAGGAGCTGGAAGCGCTTGTCCAATATATCGAGCTCGCCGATCGCTATGTCGCGCGGCGGTCTCTCAACTATGGACCGGAGGCATCGGAGCCTCAACCTTCGCATCCGCGCGTTCACTAGCAGGAGCAGTATCGAGAAGCGCCGCCGTATGCCGGGCGATGACTCGCTCCTCGTCGGTCGGCAATACCCAGATCGGGAGTTTCGATGATCCCGCATCGATGCGGACTTCGGCGCGTCCATTCGCTTCCTCATCGAGGGCGGCTCCGAGCCAGCTGCAACCGGCAACCACCTCGCGCCGGGTCTTCGCGTCGCGCTGGCCGATACCGCCTGTGAAGACGAGTCCGTCCAGCCCTCCCAGCGCCGCGGAAAGCGAGCCGATCTCACGGACGATCCGATAGACGAAGAGGTCGATCGCCTCGCGCGCTTTCGGATCGTCTGACGAGCGAAGGGTTCGCATATCGGACGAGATGCCGGAGACACCCAGCAATCCGGACTTCTTGTAGATCAGGCTTTCGAGCGTCCGCGCATCCATTTTCCGCTCGTCCATGAGATAGATGAGCACGCCCGGATCGATCGATCCGCAGCGCGTACCCATCATCAGCCCTTCGACAGCAGTGAAACCCATCGTTGTCGCAACGCTGCGGCCCTGATCGATCGCACAGACGCTCGCGCCATTTCCGAGGTGTGCGATGATGATCTTCTTGTCCGCATAATCCGGTGCAACCTCTCGAAGTTTGACGCTCACATATTCGTACGACAGGCCGTGGAAGCCATAGCGCCGCACACCCGAATCCGTGATCTCACGCGGGAGAGCGAACGCTTGGGCGAGATGCGGTTGTGTCTGGTGGAAGGCGGTGTCGAAACAGGCGACCTGCGGAATATGCGGCGCTTCGGCCAGGATAGCTTCGATGGGGGCGAGGTTATGCGGCTGGTGGAGCGGCGCGAGCGGGGTCAACGCCCGAAGTGACGCCAGCACCTCCTTGGTGATCGGCGTCGGAGCGGTGAATTTCGATCCACCGTGCACGACGCGGTGGCCGATTCCTTCAACAGCCTCGCCACCGAGTGCAGCAATAGAAGTCTGAAGGATGACCTTCGTCGCAGAGCGGTGATCGAGGTCCTTGGGTCCCCATTCATTCTCGGCGAGCGTCGATCCATCGGGACTCTCGACCTTCATCCGCGGTCCGACGCCTATATTCTCGATTTGGCCGCGGAAGCGCAGGGACTGATCCTGGTCAACGTCGAACACCGCGAACTTGATGCTGGAAGAGCCTGCGTTGATAACCGCGATTTGCCGAGACATGTTCTTCCTCCTCAAGCGACGACGTTGGCGCCGCCATCGATGTAAATCGTCCCTCCGGTAATTCGCCTGCTGAACTCGGTGGCAAGATAGGCGCAGGCAAAACCGACGTCCTCGATGTCGACCAGTTCGCCCAGCGGCGAATGCTCGACGGCGTCGTTGAGCAGCCGGTCGAATTCCTTGATCCCCGAAGCGGCGCGGGTCTTGAGCGGCCCGGGCGAAATCGCGTGCACGCGGATGTTTTGCGGCCCAAGTTCATAGGCGAGGTAGCGGCAGGCCGCCTCCAGCGCCGCCTTCACCGGTCCCATGACGTTGTAATTGGCGACGACGCGGGTCGCGCCCAGATAGCTCATCGCGAACATCGATCCGCCGTCCTTCATCAAGGGAGCCGCCAGCTTCGCCATTCTGACGAAAGAGTGGCAGGAGACATCCATCGCACGGGCAAATCCCGCGGCCGAGCAGTCGAGCAGTCCGCCCTGCAGATCCTCCTTCGGCGCAAACGCAATCGAATGAACCAGGCTGTCGAGCTTGCCCCAACGCACTCCGATCTCTTCAAAGACAGCCTCCAGCTCGCCCGGATTCTCGACGTTGAGCGGAACCATGATTTCGGCGCCGAGCGAGGTGCCGAGCGGCTCGACATAGGTGCGGGCCTTTTCGTTGAGCCAGGTAATGGCGATCTCGGCGCCGGCCGCACGGAACGCCTCCGCACAGCCGTAAGCAATTGACTGGTCGTTCGCGATGCCGACGATCAGCGACTTGTGCCCGGTAAGGATTGGCCGGACCTCGCCCATGAGCGCCCTAGCGGATCGCGGAGGTGGCGTCGGCCCGGCGGGCGGCGACCAGCAGCTGAGCAACGGCGCATGACGCGAGTCTCGCCGTTTCCTCGTCGGCCCTGCTGGTCAGGATGATCGGCACCTTGGCACCGAGGACGATTCCAGCGGCATCGGCGTCGGCGAGGAACGACAGGCTCTTGGCGAGCATGTTGCCTGCCTCGAGGTCGGGCACGACTAGGACAGAGGCGCGGCCCGCGACCGGGGACGATATCTTCTTGATCGCCGCGGCCTCTGGGCTGATCGCATTGTCGAGCGCGAGCGGACCGTCGAGTTGCGCGCCGGTGATCTGGCCGCGATCGGCCATCTTGCACAAGGCCGCAGCTTCGAGCGTAGACGGCACGTCCGGATTCACGCTCTCCATCGCGCTCAGGATCGCCACACGAACCTCCTTCTGGCCGAGCGCATGGGCGAGATCGATTGCGTTCTGGGTGATGTCGACTTTCGCCTTGAGATCGGGCGCGATGTTGACCGCTGCATCGGTGATAATCAGCGGCTGATCGTGGTCGGGCACGTCCATGACGAAACAGTGGCTGATACGCCTCGCCGTTCGAAGGCCCGTGTCGCGCTTCACGACTGCGGCCATGATTTCGTCGGTATGCAGGCTGCCCTTCATCAACGCTTCGGCGCGACCCTCGCGGACGAGATCGACGGCCTTCGCGGCAGAGTCCTGACTATATTCCGAGTCGACGATTTCGAAGCCGGTGACGTCGAGGCCATGCTCAGCCGCAACGGCGCGAATTCGCTGCTCTGGACCAACGAGGATCGGCTCAATCAACTTCAGCTTTGCGCCTTCAACGACGCTTTCGAGCGACACTTGGTCGCATGGATGCGCAACCGCGACCTTCATCGGTGGATGCTTTTGCGCCCTCTCAATAAGTGTCTTGAGCTTGGCATGCGTATTGCGGCTCACTTGCGGCTCCGCCTCAAGCACTGGCATCGCTTTCCTCCTTCATGCTGACGGCCGCGGCAGCCGCGGTTTTCAATCCGAACAGATGCTCGATCCGGGCGAGACGACGCTTGCCTTCGGAGGACAGCGCGCCTTGAGCGGAGACCACCCGCTGCACGGCCCTCAAGGTGCGCGCCCGATCCTCTTGGTCGCGCGGAAGCAGCTTGGGAATCGCCTTGATCGCGCGCTCTTCGTCGAGACGCAGGAGCATCGCCTGATCCCGAAGGATTGTCTTGACCTCCGCCATGCTTCGCGGCCGCCCCGGGGGTTGCGCGTCATGTATCTGCTTCACCACCGCGAAGCTGCGCTCGTCCGAGCCGCCCTCCGCCGTGCGCACGTAGGCGATCGCGCGCAGCGCGGCTTCGAGCGCCGCACCCTTTTCGAAGCGGTCTTCGAGTTCCGTCCGCTTCTTCGCCTGCGCGCGCTCGCGAAGCGCATCCCGCCCGAGCCGCCGCTCATCGGCTTGCTTGGGATCAAGGCCGGCCAACGCCTGCACGACCGGCGATCCATAGGTAAGTTGGAACAACTGCTCCGTGAACGCGTCGCGCGCGGCGCCCATGGCGTTCAAGCTCGCACTGATCGTCGAGGCCATCATCTTTTCGCAGGCGGCGAACATATTGTCTTCGACAACCGGCTGCCGATCCTCTCGCGCGTCCTCCGCAGCCTGCGCGACCCAGCGCATGGCCGGGTTTGCGTCGGAAAAGACCGCGAAGCGCATGCGGTTCGGGTGCATCATGCGCGACCACTCGCCAAAGGCGGGTAGAGTCATCGACCGAACCCATGGCTGCAGGTAGCTTTCGTAGAGGCGGCGATTGATCGTGGAGACGTGATCCACCGCGCGGAACTTCAACTCGTCAGCGGGGCTGGTCCCACCCAGCGCCCGGATATCGTCGAGCGTCCTGCGCTCGAGACGGAAGAGATATTGGCCTTGGATCAGCTCGCGATTTGCGGTGTCCTCGCCAATATCCTCGATTACCGCTTCATAGAGTCCGGGTGGCATGACATCGACCATGTCCATCGCGCTTGCGAATTCTTCATGCTCGCGGGTCGCAACCTTGCCTGACACGAAGATGCCGAGGTGACCAACGGAATCATGGACCGAATAGACGATCGTCTGGCCGTTCGAGATGAGCTCTTCATCGGAGCCGTAGAGGTCCGTGATCCAGCCAAGCGCCTGTTGTGGCGACGTGATGTTGTCGCCGCGGGAGCAGAAGACGATAATGGGCGACTGAATGTTGCGAAGGTCGATCTGGACGCCATCGGCCGTGCGCAGCTCCCCGCAGGTCAGCCTGTTGCCGACGAAGAGATTATCGACGATCCACTGGATCTCGCCGGCGTTCATCAGCACCGGGCTGCCCCACCACGTCTCGAAGTCGAGGAAGCGTTCGGCCTCCGTGTCGACCTTCGAATAGACGTTGTACGGCTTCTCGAAATAGGTGTTTGCGGGGTCGAGGGACTCGAAGTTGGCGACGAGGTTCGCTCCGTCGAACTTGCCGCCGCCCAGGTCGCCGGCCAGGTTCGTCAGCCAGGTCCCGCCAAGCATTCCTCCGAGATAGCGCATGGGGTTCTTGCCGCGCTCCCCGGCCCAATAAGACAAGGGCGCACCTGCGAGCATTAGCGGACCCGGAATGTCCGGGTGGGTCGCGGCCATGATCATCGTCTGCCATCCGGCCTGGCAGTTGGCGATGACGGCGGGCTTATCGGCGTCCGGGTGGCGGCGGGCGACCTCGCTTATGAATGAGGCTTCGGCGTTCCACACATCCTCGATCGTCTGGCCCTCGATCGGTTCTGGGAGGAAGCCGATGAAATAGCAGGGATGACCGTCTTCCAGCGCGACACCGATTTCGCTGTCCTTCTTCATTCCGCCGATGCCAGGGCCGTGCCCAGCCCTCGGATCGACGACGACAAACGGCCTCTTCGCGGGATCGGTCGGGACGCCCTCGGCCGGCAAGATCCGGACGAGACCATAGTTCACCGGCCGCGTCAGTGTACGTCCATCGAGGATCAGCTCTGTCCCGAACTGAAGGACATGCGGCGCCTCCATCTTCTGCCGCTCGCGGAAGATGTTCCCACGTTCGCGCAGGACATCGAGAAACAGGATCGATCGCTGCCAGGCATCGCGCAGATACTCTTGCGCGGGGCCAAAGCCTTGCTCGCTGGTCATTCGATTCTCCGGAGTTGAGCCGGAATCATCGGACACCAAGGGTCGGCAGTGAATCCGTATATTTCCGGACTTCAGCCGCGGGGCTACGCCGGGCTCACCCATAGGGGTCCTCAGCCAATGTCTGAGGGAGTCTTGCGGGTTAGCCCCGATTTCGCCCTAGCTCCGACTTTCTATCCTTCTCCTTATTCTCGCCAACGGAATCCGACGGGCGAATAGGTCTGCTTGCCCGGGACGCTTCAGCGTCGGCCGAATTCCCGCGTCGACATGGAGGCTGGAGATGGACACCTACGACCAAGAACCATTCGTTCTTCCTGAACTCGATTATTCCGAACCGCCAGCGGGTTCAGACCGCCGCACGTTCATGATGCGGAGCGCGATGGCTGCGGCCGTCGTGGCGCTCGGCGGCCGGGCCAATCCGCTCTGGGCGCAAACGGCCGCGGGTGCTCCGTTAGGCTCCACGCCTCCGGATCCCAACCTTCAGGTGATCAAGGACTCCAAAGGTCCGGTCATGACCTTGGTCGATGAGTTCTACAAAGTGGGACCCGGACCATCCTCGTCGCACACGATCGGCCCAATGCGGATCACCTACGATTTTTACCAGCGCGCATCGAAGCTGCCGGCGGACCAGCTCGCGCAAGCTACGGCGATGAGGGTGAACCTGTTCGGAAGCCTTAGCGCCACGGGCAAAGGTCATGGCACCGAGCGCGCGGCTTTGGCTGGACTCATTGGGTACGAGCCGGCGACGATAGATCCCGCCATCCTCGACAACATGGCGAAGGAGCCGGACAAGGTTTATCCGGTCAAGCTCGGCAACAAGACGATCAATGCCTCGCTCAAAGACGTCATCTACGATAAGACCAAGGGCGACTTCCACCACGCGAACACAATGACGGTGTCGTTGCTCGCAGGCGACAAGGTTCTGCTCGAGCAGGAATATTATTCGGTCGGCGGGGGATTCATCGAATGGAAGGGCTATCAGCCGCCCAAGAAGAATCCGCCGAAATATCCTTATTCGAACATGTCGCAGGTCCTCGAGCATCTCGATCGCGACAAGATTACGCTCGCACAGCTTGCCTATGCGAACGAGCTCTCGATCTCCGGGCGGGACAAGGCTGAGATCGATGCCTTCCTCGACAAGATCCTGGGAGCGATGCGCGCGACCGTGAAAACCGGCCTGAACGCTCCCGAGGGTACACTGCCCGGACCGATCAAGCTCAAGACCAAGGCCGGGGAAGTCTATCGAAACGCCCAATCGATCCAGGAACCGGCGCGCAAGGCTATCGGCCTGGTCTCGGCAGCGGCGCTCGCCGGATCCGAGGAGAATGCGCGCGGGCATCTCGTTATCACCGCGCCCACCGGCGGGTCGGCCGGAGTTATGCCCGCTGTCATTTATTCGCTGGACGCCGAAGGCGCCAAAATGTCCGACCAGAAGCTTCGCGAAGCGCTACTTGCGGGCGCAATCGTAGGTTATTTGTGCAAGCACAACGCGACGCTGGCCGCCGCTGAGGGTGGCTGCCAGGCCGAGATAGGAGTGGCTTCCGCCATGGGTGCGGCGGCGATTGCTCAGGCACACGATGCCTCCGCGATCATTGCGGCGAACGGCGCATCGGCTGCTCTCGAGCACCATCTTGGAATGACCTGCGACCCGGTCGCTGGCTTCGTCCAGGTGCCGTGCATCGAGCGTTGCGCGTTCGGTGCCGTGAAGTCGTGGACCGGATATCTGATCGCCAGCAACGAGATTCCGGCCAATCACAGGGTCGATCTCGACGCGGTGATCACGGCGATGGCCCAGACCGCCAAGGACATGAACCCGAAGTACAAGGAGACGTCCGAAGCGGGTCTCGCCCAGTCCCTCGTCCTCTGCTGAGGCAAGCTGCAGATGGCTGACTCGGTTCAGCGGCCGGAAGCTTCGACGGCGGCCAAAGCCGTCACCGCTGCATGGCTGCTGACCGCGGTCTTCTATTTCTACCAATATATGATGCGCTCCGCGCCGGCAGTCATGGTGCCGGAGCTTTCGGAGGCGTTCGGCCTCACTGCAGTCGGCGTGGCCTCGCTCGTCGGGCTCTTCTACTGGGCCTATGCGCCATTCAGCCTCGTCGCAGGCGTTGCGATGGACCAGGTCGGGCCGCGAAAAGTCGTTCCGCTCGGCGCTGCATGCGTGGCTATCGGCGCGATCTTGTTTTCGACCGGCGACCCCACGATCGGCAGCATCGGCCGCTTCCTGCAGGGCGCCGGCGGCGTCTTCGCGCTGATCGGCGCGGTCTACCTGGTGACGACCTACATGCCGGTTTCGCGCGCCGCGACGCTCGTCGGCGCAACGCAGATGTTCGGCATGGCGGGAGGCTCAGCTGGGCAGTTCGTGGTCGGACCGGTCATTGCGAACGGTGTTCATTGGGACCGTTTCTGGCTGGTTATGGGCATCATCGGACTTCCGATTGCCTTCTTCCTGTTTCTGCTGATTCCTCGTCCCCAGCCATCGTCCGGCAAGACCGCCGGGCTTACTCCCGCGATCCGCGCGATGGGAGCGGTATTCATGAATCCCCAATCGATCCTCTGCGGACTGATCGCCGGGCTATTCTTCATTCCGACGACCATCTTCGACATGGTCTGGGGCGTGCGCTACCTGCAGGAGGCGCACGACGTTCCCTATTCGCTTGCCGTGCTGCGGTCCGCATCGGTGCCGTTTGGCTGGATCATCGGCTGCCCTCTGCTCGGTTGGCTCACGGACCGGATCGGTCGCCGCAAACCAGTGATTGTCGGCGCGGGCATTGTTTTGCTCGGCTGCCTCGCGCTGATCCTGTTCGTGCCAGCGGGCACCTTCCCGCAGTACAGCCTCGGTCTGCTGACTGGTATTGCGTCGGGCGCCGCGATGATCCCCTACACGGTGATCAAGGAAGCCAATCGACCAGAGTATGCGGGCACCGCAACCGGCGTGATCAATTTCCTGAACTTCGCAATGACGGCCCTTCTGGGACCGATATTCGCAAGCAGGCTCATCGCGGCGAGCCAGGGCGGCGAGCGCGAGCTCGGTCATTACCAGGCCAGCTTCACCCCGCTCCTCTACGGAGTGGCCCTGGCCATTCTGTTGACGCTGCTGCTGCGCGAAACCGGACCGAAGGCACGCAAGACGGTCGAAGCTCCGCCGCAAGGCGTCGGACTTCCTGCCGAATGAATTTCAACGGAGGACTAAATGTCGACCTTGATCATGGAGCCCGAGCAGAAGCTGGCCGCTGAGAAGAAAGGCGCGTTCAAGCCCGGGCTGTGGACGAAGGAAATCAACGTCCGCAATTTCATGCAGCACAATTACGAGCCCTATTACGGCGACGAGAGCTTCCTCGCAGGCCCGACGAAGCGCACGCTGGGCATCTGGAAGAAGCTGACCGATATGTTCGTCGAGGAGCGCAAGAAGGGCGTTCTCGACGTTTCGCAGATCCCCAGCTCCATCACCGCGCACGACGCCGGCTATATCGACAAGAAGAACGAGGTGATCGTTGGCCTGCAGACCGAGGCGCCGCTGAAGCGGGCCATCATGCCGAACGGCGGCCTGAAGATGGTGACGAACGGCCTGGAGGCCTACGGCTACAAGCCGGATCCCAAGGTCGTCGAGATTTTCACCAAATACCGCAAGACGCACAATGAAGGCGTCTTCGACGCCTATACGCAAGACGTCCGACGGTGCCGAAGCTCACACGTACTGACCGGCCTTCCGGATGCCTACGGCCGTGGGCGCATCATCGGAGACTATCGACGGGTAGCTTTGTATGGGGTCGACCGCCTGATCGAAGCGAAGAAGGCGGAGAAGCTTTCGCTCGACGACCAATGGTCCACGGACGACATCATCCGCGATCGCGAGGAACTGAGCGAGCAAATCCGCGCGCTCGAAGAGCTCAAGGAAATGGCCGCCAAATACGGCTTCGACATCTCGGGTCCTGCAGGCACCGCCAAGGAGGCCGTCCAATGGCTCTATTTTGGCTATCTGGCTGCCGTGAAGGAGCAGAACGGCGCGGCCATGTCGCTGGGCCGTGTTTCGACCTTTCTCGACATTTATTTCGAGCGCGATCTCGCAAACGGCACGCTGACCGAAGAGCAGGCGCAGGAGATCGTCGACGACTTCGTCATCAAGCTGCGCATCGTCCGCTTTCTGCGCACGCCGGAATATGACGATTTGTTTGCTGGCGACCCGACGTGGGTGACGGAATCCATCGCCGGAATGGCCGACGACGGGCGGCCGCTAGTCACCAAGACCAGCTTTCGCTTCCTTCAGACGCTCTACAATCTAGGGCCGGCGCCGGAGCCGAACCTGACGATCTGGTACACGCCTCAGTTGCCGGAGGGCTTCCGCCGGTTCGCTGCAAAGGTCGCGATCGACACCAGCTCCATTCAGTTCGAGAGCGATGAGATCATGCGCATGACATGGGGCGACGACGGCGCGATCGCCTGCTGCGTCTCACCCATGGCGATGGGGAAGCAGATGCAGTTCTTCGGCGCCCGGGCGAACCTAGCGAAGGCGATGCTCTACGCGATCAATGGCGGCCGCGACGAAGTCAGCGGCAAGCAGGTCGCACCGCCGAGCGAGCCGGTGCAGGGCGACTATCTCGACTTCGACGACGTCGTCGACCGGTTCGACAAGCTGATGGACTGGCTCGCCCAAACCTACGCCAGCGCGATGAACGTCATCCACTACATGCACGACAAA
>JBEDUM010000184.1:0-5741 GCA_040414585.1 Sphingomicrobium sp.
CAGCATCATTTCGCCGCGAGTTCTAGCACAACCTTCCATTCATCGTCGCGGACGGGGGCCACCGACAGTCGCGATTGGCGGATCAGTTCCATCTTCGCGAGCCTCGGCTCGGACTTGATCTCGGCTAGCGTTACCGGGCGCGCGAGCGCTTTCACCGGCTCTACCCGCACCGAGACCCAATCGGCGTCCTTGGGATCGGGTTTGGCCTCCCGCGTGATCCGCATGATGCCCACCACGGCTTTGTCGGACATGCTGTGATAGAAGAAAGCCTCATCGCCCTTCTTCATGGCTTTCAAATGAAGGCGCGCTGCATTGTTGCGCACGCCATCCCATTCCGTGCCGTCGTCGCGGACGAGGTCCGACCAACTGTAGCTTTCCGGCTCGGACTTCATCAACCAATGACCCATAATGCGACACCTCCCTGTCGTGTTTCGTTACATGGTCGACGAGCTGAGTGAAATGGGCGATGAAACGATCAGCTTCGCCTGTGGATAACTTGAGAAAACTGAACAATTTGAAAGTGTTCCGAATTCCGTCCCGAGTCGCGAACGACTCACCGACAGATCGTTGGACTCGGCCGAAAGTTAACATATCTGACCTTTAGCGATTGAGAGCGAGTGAGCCGAAGGCGCTTAGACGTCGGGCTCCAGGGCAAGACGGACGAACTTCCCGCTGGGTCTTAAGTGCGCGCTTGAGCGCCCCAGCGATCGTCCGCCAGAGGCAAAGGATAAAAGTGATAAAGCTGTTGGGTAGCCGCGGTGCTTCCGCGGTCATGGGGGTTTTCATGCTTGCGGCGGGTTCGAGCGCAACTGCGCAGAACGCGCCTGCTCTGAGCGTGCCTGCGGCAGTCAGGGCACTGGACGTCAACGTGGCGGCCCAGCCGCTCGGCACGGTCGTGCAAGACGTTGCGAGCACGCTGGCGCGGCCGGCAGTTATGGCAACGACTGCCGTAACGACGTTGAGCGGCGCTGTCCTTCAGACCCAGCCTGCTCAATCGGTCACTCTCAAGCTCACGCCGCCGGTCGCGGCGGAGGCCGCCTGGCTCTACAGGAGCGGTTGGCCGCTGTACGCGCTCGTGGACCGCTACAGCACCGGGGCGGCGCTCGATGAACAGGGTAACTGCCTTGCAACGGCGGTTTATTTTGAAGCGCGCGGCGAGTCCGTCGAAGGGCAACTCGCGGTCGCCCGGGTGGTGATGAACCGCGCCGCGTCAGGGCGGTATCCGCCCGACTATTGCAGCGTCGTCAGGCAGCCCGCGCAATTCTCCTTCGTACGCCACGGCCAGTTTCCGTGGATCGACACGACATCGGCGGCTTGGGCGAGGGCACAGGGCGTTGCCCGTCTCGCCATCGCCAACGTCGTCCCGAGCGTCGGCAACGACGTGCTCTGGTATCATGCCAATTATGTTGCGCCGAGCTGGGGGCAACGCCTCAACGTGGTCGAGAGGATCGGCGCACACATCTTCTATCGAGCCTGATCGTTACGCGATTGGGGAACTGGAGGACACTCCGACCTTTCGGTTCGGGGCGTCCTTCTTCGTTCTGGCGCGCCGAGGAGTCGCCTCGGCGATAACTTCGTTCAAGGGGGATTCGCAGGCGAATCATTCCGCGCGAGCATCAACTTGCGGATTTCCCGGGGGAAACTTCCGTCGAGTTCATCGGGGAGACTCGAAGGTGCTTAGAATCCTGGTCGTTGAAGACGACACACAGCTCGCAACCACGCTCAAATATTTGATTGAGGACAATCCGCGTTACCGCGTTGTCGCGACCGCCGAGGACGCCGACGGCGCGATGGCGGCGGCCGAGGAGTATGATCCGGATCTCGTTCTGCTGGATCTTCATCTGGCACATGGGAGCACCGGTTTCCCGGTTGCCGTCCGGCTCAACGAGCGCGGCATTCCATGCCTGTTTGTGAGCGGCAAGGCACCGAGCTTTTCGATGCCGGATCTCGCACTCGGATGTCTGATGAAGCCCGTTACCGCGGAGGACGTGCACCGCTCCCTTGCAGCTGCCGAGGATCTTCTACGAGGGCGACAGGCAGTCCGGGCAAAGCCGCCGCAAAACCTCAGGCTTTACGATCCTAACGAAGCCCCGGCTGGAACGCCGGAGCCCGCTTTCATACCGACGAGGTTATCGTTGAGGACGCGGCTCGAACATTGGATTTCGCGCCAGCAACATTGACGCCCTAAAGCCGCATCATGCCCTTGCGCGGCTCGCGCAGCCCCAGAGTTTCCTGGGTCAGTTTGGCGCCGGCATCAAGCAGCGCTTGGCGGCGACCCTTGATCGACGCGCCCCGTTGCACATCCTCGAACGGGAGCAGCGAAGCGACGCAAGGATGAGCTAGTACGCGATGCACGAACGCAGCAGTCCGTGGCCAGCGATCGGGATTCGTTTCGAAGCCGGCGTAAGCACCGTTACGGAAGAAGCTCGCGATCGAGATGTCCGCTGCGCCGATGTCGATGAATAGGAAACCGTCTGCGGGCAGCTCACGTTCGAGATAATCAAGGGCACCTGGTATTTCCTCGTTCACAGCCCTGGCGACACGCTCTTCGTCCGTGGCTTCGCCCCAAACCGCTGGCCGAACGACCTTTTGATAGAACAGAGCCCAGATGAAGAGATCGCCGAGACGAGTGTCGGCGAACTCTTCGAGCCAGCGCGCGCGCGCGCGTTCCTTCGGGTCCTCAGGAAACAGTGGATGGCCGGAATAAGCCTCATCAAGATACATGCAGATGACCGAAGAATCGCTGACCGAGAAATCGCCGTCGACGAGTATCGGGATACGGCGGAGTGGACTCAGCCGCTCGAACTCGTCATCCCCGAAGAAGGGCGTGATCGGGTCTATTTCATAGTCGACGCCCTTGAGGTTCAGGCACGCTAGCACCTTCCTCACATAGGGACTGACGAAGCTGCCGATGATGCGGACCATGCTTGGGCTTTAGGCGGATTGCGCTAGTTCCACCACCTCCACGCGATCCCGGCGGAACCTCAATCCGACGGTCAGTAGGGCGCGGAAAGCATTGTAGCCGCCGGTCCCTGGGTGGAAGGCATGGAAGAAGAGCTGCGGCTCTCCGGTCAGTCCAGGCGCGACCGACGCATGTCCGGGGGCCGTCCACTCGCGCGTCGACTTGAGGACGGGATCGCCCTGCTTCCTGTACGGTCCCAGCACATGGTCGGCGAAAGCGACGCCAATGCCATAGGAGGGTGTCGAGAAGTCATTGCCCGCGTAGAAGAGCCAATACCGGCCGTTCTGCCGAGTGACGAACGGGCCCTCGATCAAATGTCCCTCCCAGTCGAGATCATTGCACAGGACGATCCTGTTCTCGCCAATGAGCGCGCGGCCGTCTTCGGCGAGGCCCTGCGCCCGGATGGGAGTGGACATGGCTTCGAGGATCGCGGGAGCGAGGCCGAAGTCCACAAGCGCGCCTCTAACCCGCTGCCAGTTCGCCAACGCGGCCTCGATCAGCGGATGCATGACGAAGAAGCGGATCATCGGCCGCTGCTGATTGGCCCAAGCAACAATCGCCGCGGCGAACGCGGCAGTCCGCCGGTCCTCTTCATTCTCGAACAGCCGCACAATCAGCTCAGGATGACTGCGTAGCAGCATGGCCAGGGGGCGCGGCCAGATGCTGTTGGTATCGTCCTTCCAAAACAAATATGTGGCGCCGTCGTCATCGACGAAGAGATGGGAGTCGATGACTCCGCCACTCGTCAGCGGCTGACTCGAGTCGAAGCCGAGGCCAGTGGTATTCACCGGCCTCCCCGTGATCAGCGGCGCGCCATTGTCGATCCACGGACCGAATGGGCTCTTGCTGCGCGCGAGACCGATTGCGAGGGCATTGTTCAACTGCCTGGCGGTGAAGCAAAGCCAATATTCGTTGCCGACCCTCTCCATTTCCGGCGCCCAATAGTCGGCAACCTTGCGGCCCTTCGCGGCCCAGGCCGGCTGCTGACCCTCGGGAAAGATGAAGCCTTTCGCCTCCCAATGTTCGAGGTCGATGGAGTGGAGGACCGGGAATGCGTCGGGCGCATCGTTGGAGGTCGCCACGAGCCAGTAATCCTCACCGTCCTTGAGGACCGCGGGATCGCCATAGCCGACGAGGATCTGGGGATGGACGTTCTCGGTGAGCAGTGGATGCCATCTTATCGTCGGCTCGGGACGTTCGATCTCTTCGCCGAAAATGTCGGGCATTCGCGTGCCGAAGTCATGGGCAAGCTCACGGAAGAATTGCGAGAAGTCCTGCTGCGTACCGGTGGGCACGAAATAGGTCTTTGAGGCTCCGTCCGATCGGCGGACGCTGATCGTGAATCCGTCGCCTTGCTCGACGGCGTCGACGTCAAACGAAAGCATGGTGCCGGATAGGGCGGCGGCCCGAACGTGAGAACCCCTTCCGGGTTGGACCGGGCCTCCTTATGGTTGGCCCGTGGGGCAAGCCGATCATGTCTTGGCGATCGATCAGGGCACGACCTCGACCCGTGCAATCTTGTTCGATTCCGAAGCCTGCGCGGTTGCGGTCGCTCAGCGCGAACTCGCGCAGCATTATCCGGCGCGCGGCTGGGTCGAGCATGATCCCGAGCAGATCTGGCAGGACACGCTCTCAGTAATCCGCGAGGCGCTAGGGGGTATCGATTTTGAACGCGTCGCCGGTGTCGGAATCACGAATCAGCGCGAGACAGTCGTCGTCTGGGACAAGGCTACCGGTGAACCGATCCACCGCGCTATCGTCTGGCAGGACCGGCGCACTGCCGAAGAGTGCGCGACGCTCAAGCGAGACGGCGCTGAGCCGATGGTGCAGTACCGCACCGGCCTGCTGCTCGATCCCTATTTCTCGGCAACCAAGATCGCATGGATTCTCGACAATGTGACTGGGGCACGGGGTCGGGCCGAGCGTGGAGAACTCGCCTGCGGGACCATCGATTCTTTCCTGCTCTGGCGGCTTACAGGCGGAGCCATTCATGCGACGGACGCCACAAATGCCAGCCGCACGTCGCTCTTCGACATCCGCGAGCAACACTGGGACGCCGAACTGTGTCGACTGTTCCGAGTGCCGGACACGCTGCTCCCCGAAGTCCACGACAATAGCCGGACCTTTGGAGTGACTGCGCCAGGGCTTCTCGGTGCGCAGCTGCCGATCGCCGGCATGGCCGGCGACCAGCAGGCAGCGCTCTTTGGTCAGGCATGTTTCGAACCCGGCATGGTCAAATCCACCTATGGCACCGGCTGCTTCATGCTGGTGAATACGGCAGCGGAGGCGGTGACCTCGCGTCATCGGCTGCTGACCACTCCGGCTTACCGGCTGAACGGCAAGACCACATACGCCATCGAAGGTTCGATCTTCGTCGCCGGAGCGGCCGTTAAATGGTTGCGCGATGGCCTGGACGTGATCGCAGACGTTTCCGAGACCGAGCACTTGGCGTCCCGCGTTTCCGATAGTCACGGTGTCTACATGGTCCCAGCCTTCGTTGGCCTTGGTGCTCCCTACTGGGATCCCTATGCTCGTGGCACAATCGTTGGCCTGACACGTGGTTCGGAAGTTGCCCATATTGCTCGTGCAACGCTTGAGTCCATGTGTTATCAAACCCGCGATGTTCTGGAGGCGATGACCGCTGATAGCGGTGTACATGTAACGACCCTGCGCGTGGACGGTGGAGCTGTGGTCAATAACCTGCTTATGCAGTTCCAGGCCGATGTCCTTGGTGTCCCGGTGCAAAGACCAAAGGTTGCTGAAACCACAGCTCTTGGAG
>JBEDUM010000185.1:0-21259 GCA_040414585.1 Sphingomicrobium sp.
GACGTGACTGTGCGGCCATTCCTCTAGGAGACGGGTCGCCCCGCCCCTCAAGCAACCAACCCGGGCGGCGAGCCGGAACCAGGCCCATATGCCGCCCCTATTCGGTCTTGCACCCGGTGGGGTTTACCGTGCCGATCCTGTTGCCAGGACCGCGGTGCGCTCTTGCCGCACCCTTTCGACCTTACCCGGCCGAAGCCGGGCGGTGTCCTTTCTGTGGCACTCTCCCTGAAGAGCGTTCGCCTAGGCTAGGCTCCCCGCCGGGCGTTACCCGGCACCGCAGTTCCGTGGAGCCCGGACTTTCCTCGTGAGAGCAAGCTCCCCCGCGGCCGCCCGGCCCTCTGGCAGGGCTGGATATAGGCGAAAGGCTTCGCCGTTTCGAGTCAGCCTCGAAATGGGTGGAAAGCGGAACTAGTCAGGGACTTCGCGTTGTACCGCTCGCCACAGGGAAGACGACAAGCATACGGCGGCCCAGCCGATCAGCGCGCCGGCGACGACGTCGCGCGGGTGATGCTTCCTGCTTTCAATTCTGGCCATGGAGACTGCGGCTGCCAACGCAGAGGCGAGAGCACCAATCTTTCCGGGATGTTCCCGCTCGATAATCATCGCGGCCGCAGTGCACTCGGCTGCGTGCTCTGACGGAAAGCTCTTCTCGTCCTCTCCATCGGGTCGCCGCTCCGGGACCGCTCTCTTCAACGCATCTGCAATAAGCTTGATTGCGAGAAAGCATCCGCCTGCGCTCAGGCGGCCGGGACTCGTCCTCGACCGTCGCGAGAGCAAGATAGCCGAGCCAATAAGCGCCGCTCGACCCCCGTCGGCAAAATGGTCCCAGGCCGCACGTCTCTTCCTCTTGCGCATTCTGTCACAACGAAAACTGCCGTTCGCGCGTAAACGCACCGCAGGTGAGTTCGTTCGAAATGTCCGCTTTGGGTCGAAAGCAGACGCTACGAGGTCTCGAAAATTCGGTTCACTGCGGCCGAGGCAGGAGGAGCGCGAGCAGCTTCGCCCGGCATTCGCCGTCGACGACCCCGTCGATGAGATCGGGCCGGAACCTTCGCTGAAAGGCGATCACCGCTTTTTGCGGATCGGTGACGTCATAGCCGAAACGCTCTAGCGCGAGCAGGAAGCCCGCGTCTGTCCAATAGGGGTCGATCAGATCGCGCGTCGGACTTGGAAGCGCGAGCCGGCGCTTGGCAAGTGCGTCCCAGGGGAAGAGCTCACCCGGATCTTCCTTGCGCGCGGGAGCGACGTCGGAATGGCCCACGACATCGCCACGGCCGATACCGTGCCGTTCCTTGATGTCGGCCACGAGCGGGATCACCGAGGCCATTTGCTCGTCGGGAAACTCGCGATAGCCGAATTCATGACCGGGATTTACGATCTCGATCCCAACGCTAGCTGAGTTAACGTCGGTGACGCCGCGCCAACGCGACTTGCCCGCGTGCCAAGCGCGTTTCGACTCATCGACCAGGCGGTAAATCGTGCCCTGCTCGTCAACGAGATAGTGGCAAGAGACCTTCGCTTCGGGCGACGTGAGCCGATCGAGGGCTCCTTCTGCGTCCGGCATCCCCGTATAGTGGAGCACGATCATCGAGACCGGCAGCTGCCGCTCGTCAAAGTTCGGTGATGGCCGTTCTACAAATTCGAATTCCACGCGCGATATGGCGCATGAGACTGCCGTTCGGGTCAAGCCCCCGAAGAGGCTCTTCGGTCGCCCTGACGTTTCTCTACCCGGCTGCCGTCTCCAATGATCCGGTAGAGACCACGCGCGTTGATATCTGCTCCGAGCTTGCTCGTTTGGCCGATCACCGTCTCCCCGGCGCCCAGCATCAGCCATCCGTCCTCCGCCAGGGCCCCGGCGATCCGTTCGAACGCGAGCGTCTTCTTCTCCGGGTTGAGGTACAGGAGCACGTTGCGGCAAAGCACGATGTCGAACCCGCCCGGGTGGGGCGCGGGCTCGAGCAAATTGTGAACTTGGAATCGGACCGGCTTGCGCAATGGTTCAACGGCCCGCCAGCCGTCCGGGCACTCCTCGAACCATTTGATCGTCTGATTGATACCCAGACCACGCTGCACTTCGAACTGGCTGTAGATCCCGTGACGGGCGCGATCGATGCACGACGTCGACACGTCTGTGCCCAGGATGTCGATAGTCCAGCCGAGCCATTTCTGCGGCTCTTCCGCAAACAGCATGGCCAGCGAATAGACTTCCTGCCCCGTCGAGCATCCAGCGGACCAGATTCTGAGTCGCTTCGACTTCTCTCGGCGTTGGGCGAGTTCGGGTAGCGCGTAACGTTGGAGAAGGTCGAACGGCGCCCGGTCGCGGAAGAAGTAGGTCTCGTTGTTGAGCAGCGCCTCGACGACCTGTTGCGACAGGTTTGGCTCCTTGCCCATGACGAGAATGGTAATCAGCTCGTCGAGCGTGCCGATGCCCCTCTCGCGCATCAGTGCCGAAAGTGCCGTCTCGATCCGCCAGCGGCGGCTCATCGTCAGTTGTTGTCCGGTCCGCGCCTCGAGAAGGCCGGCGAGAATGCGGCTAGAGCTGTCGCTTATCTGCACTTACGGCTACTCCTCGGTACGCGAAGCGATACGACGTGCGATCTTGTCGGGCGGCAGGACTGCGCAGGCCAATCCGGCATCGAGCACCGCTTTGGGCATCCCCCAGACCGCGCAACTCGCCTCATCCTGAGCGATCACGGACCCACCAGTGGCGACGAGCCTCATGGCCCCTTCCACTCCGTCGCGGCCCATGCCTGTGAGAACCACCCCTACCGCACCACGGCCGTAGATGGCGGCGACGGATGAAAGCATGGGATCGACGGAAGGCATACAGCCGCTGGAGCTGCGCCCGCTGGTCAGCTTCACAATCGCCTGGTCGTCATCGGGTTCGAGCGTCAGGTGCGCATCCCCGGGCGCGAGCAGGATGCGGTCCGGCAGCAGCGCCATCCCGTCCGCGGCCACGAGGCATTCGCGGTGCGCGACGGCGCCGAGCTGACGCGCGAAGACTGGCATAAAGGGTGCGGGAAGATGCTGGGTCACCAGAATGGGCACTCCGATCCGCTTGGGAAGCGAATGGAAGAGCACGCCGAGCGCATGGATTCCTCCAGTTGACGCGCCAATCGCGAGGACATCCATTGGATCGCTCGGCATCGCGCGTAGCGGCTGCACGCTTGCCTTTGCCGGTAGCGGAACAGGGGGCGGAAGCGCGGCGTAACCAAGCGCCTTGAGCTTGCCCAGCAGTATCTCAGAGAACTTGCCATTGAAGCGGCCCGTGCCCGGCTTCGGCATGGTGTCGGCGGCTCCAAGAGCCAGCGCTGCGACTGTCTGCTCTGCCCCTTCCTCGGCAAGCGAAGAGACGATCATGATCTTCGCGCCGGCTGCGGCGGCTATGATCCGCGGAATGGACTTGAGTCCGCCCGCCCCCGGCATCTCGAGATCGAGGATGATGATATCCACGCGCACCTGGTTAAGCGCTTCGATCGCGTCCTCTGCGGTCCCGGCAACGGCTAGAATCTCGAAAGCAGGATCGCTTTCGACCATGCGCGAGAGAACCGCCCGGGCGACCGTCGAATCATCGACGATCATCAAGCGGATACGGCGGCGTGTGGGCCGCGCGTCCTGGTGGCGGTCCCGCGATCTGGCGAGCGCCCGCTCCACGGCTACGAACTCAGGCTACGCCGACGAGCTGAAGCTTGATGTGAAGCGTCTCGCGGTCGAATGGCTTCATCACATATTCGTCCGCGCCGGCTTCGAGCGCAGCGCGGATGTGCGCCATGTCGTTTTCGGTGGTGCAAAAGACGACCTTGGGCTGGTCGCTGTGTCCGCGCTGGCGAAGCAGCCTCAAAAATTCCATGCCGCTCATCACCGGCATGTTCCAATCGAGAAGCACGACGTCCGGCATCTTGGCTTCGCAGCGGGACAAGGCCTCCTGGCCGTCACCAGCCTCGTCGACCTCGAACTCAAGCGTCTCGAGAATGTGTCGAGCGACCTTTCGGATCACCTTCGAGTCATCGACGATCAAACAGCTCTTCATGCGTGTAACTTCCAGCTACGACTGAGGGGTGTCATTAAACGCTAAGGGTAACGAAGAGCTTAAGCTGCCGCCTTCGTTTCGACGCCCGCGATGAGCGCGGCGACATCGATCAGCAGAAGCGGTCCCGTCTCGGTCTCCACCATACCCCGCGAGACGCGTTCCCAGCCTTCTCCCATGGCAGCTCGCATCGGCGCCGGATCAGACGTGGCCTCGACGACGTCTTCGACCAGGTCGACGATGAGCGCATAATGGTGGCCGTCGAGCTCGACGACGGCTGCCTCGCGAATGCCGTCGGAACAGTCGGTGTCGCCAAGCTCGAGCGAGCGCATGCAATCGATTACCGTGAGCACCCGGCTGCGCAATGCGGACAGGCCCGCGACGTGCGGCGCGGCGCGCGGAACCGGAATCAGGGTGTCCAATTCGACGACCGATTCAACGGCCGCCGCGGGTAGCGCAACGCGCTCGCCCGCAATCGTCACGACCAGCAGAAGCTCGTTCACCTGTTCCTCCCCGAGGAGACCGACTTCAGAGCCGTAAGCAGTCCGGCGCGGTCGTAGCGATAAATGCTGTTGTCGGTCTTGCCGGCCGCCTCTGGCTCGGTACGGAGCCAGATCGTCCTGTCGTCAGCGTCCTCCGGCAATTCTTCGCCAAGGCATGCGATGACCACGTCCGCTGTCTCATCGTCCTCGGTATCGTCGATGATGCGATATCCGGCAGCTTCGATGAGCGGCCGAAGCATGTTTTGCATCCACGGGTCCCAGGTTGGGATGAGGCAAACAAGCTGCTCCGTCGCACGGGTCGCGGCGCCCACATGACTCGAGAAAAGCCAGTGGGCATCCACCAGCTCGGCGGGTTCGCCATTGATCAGCGAGACGCCGCTGATTTCGCCCAACCGATCGGCATGAATGACGTCGTTTTCAATTGCTGCGAAATCGAGGACTTCAGCGAAGGCATAACCGATCTCGTGCGCACCATCGCTGAGGCGAAACAGCCGTACCTTGTCGCCCCCAATTTGGTCGGCGGTCGCTCCCGCCAACGGCAAGATCGCGTCGCCAACCTGGGCCCGCAGTTGCCCAGCGGCCGGCTTGACAGCGCTTGCTGGCACCTCCTCGATCCGATCAACCACCGCAAGCCGCAGAGCGCGGCGGCTGCCGTCGAGACTACGGAAGAGCAGCACCGGTGTTACCTTCGATTCAGAAGCGACTGCCGCCTCAGCGATCCGAGCGGTGCGCTCGTGCGCCTCGAGCTTGACGCCGCCTACCTCGGCCAGACCGGCGGGATCGAACAGAAGGATCGGACTGCCATCGTCAGCGAGCGTCGTGCCCGCGTAGAGGCCGGTCGCCATTACCGCCGGAGCGGCGGGCTTCACGACGAGCTCTTCATGATCGTGGATGCGGTCCACCGAGAGCGCATAAACGTCACCGCCAGCGGGGCGCAGCACGATCAACGTACGATCTTTTTCGGCCACTTCGCTGCGCAACCCGAGAATATCCGCGAGTGAGACTTCGGGAACACGGCGACCGCGGATCGTGGCCACGCCTGCACCTCCGAGATGCTCGAGCGTCACAGACTCCCCGTTTGCGCGGACGATCTCGTCGATCGCGGAACGCGGAATCGCAAAATGCTGCGCACCGATCGAAACGGTGAGCGCTGGAATAATTGTCAGTGTCAGAGGTACGCGAAGGGTCATGCGCGTGCCTTCGCCGAGCCTGCTGTCGACCTCGACGATGCCTCCGATGCGCTCGACGTTTGAGCGGACGACATCCATGCCGACCCCGCGACCCGAGATTGCGGTGACCTCTTTCGCTGTCGAAAGACCTGCCTCGAAGATCAGCGCAAGCTGCTCGCGGGGACTGAGCGCCGCGGCATCCGATTTGCTGATCACGCCATTGGCAATTGCTTTCTCGACGAGCTTCTTGCCGTCGATGCCGCGCCCATCGTCGTGAATATCGATGAGGATCTGGTTGCCCGACTGACGCGCCGATACCGACAGGATACCGATCTCGCGCTTACCGGCCTTTAAGCGGTCCGCCGGACTTTCGATCCCATGATCGACCGCGTTGCGAATGATGTGGGTCAAGGGATCGCGGATCATTTCGATCATCTCGCGATCAAGCTCCACGTCGCCACCCTCGATATCGACGAGGACCTGCTTGCCGAGTTCGGCAGAAAGATCTCGAACCATCCTTGGCAGCCCAACGAACAGATTTTCGATCCTCTGCATGCGCGTGCGCGTGATTGCGTCGCGCATCTCGGCGATGATCGACGAGAGCCGCTCGAAAGCGCCGTCCACCGGCACGTCGGTCGCTGATTCGCGCAAACGCCGGGCAAGCTCGTTGCGAGCCAGCACCATGTCGGACACGGTACTCATCACGCGGTCGAGGAGCTCGATCGATAGGCGGATCGTCCGGGGGGCGGCAGACGCCCTGCCCTGCGCTTCCGCAACAGCGGCAACCACGTGAACCGAGGGAGTTTCCGCTCCAGGCGCCAGCGCATGGATCAGCGCGCTATCGTCTCCGGTCGGTAACCCCTCGCCCGCTTCGATAGCGGCGATCATCTCGGCAATACGATCGATGATAGCGAGAACAGCACTGACCAGCTGCGCGTCGGCCATACGCCGGCCCGCCCGAACGTCCGCCAGTGCGTCCTCTGCCGCGTGGCTGAGTGCCTCAAGCCGGGGGAATTCGAAGAAGCCGCAATTGCCCTTCACGGTATGGACGAAGCGGAAGATGCTATCGAGCCGCGCACGATCGTCAGGCTCGGCCTCCCAGGCGACGATCTCGCCGCCCAGGGCTTCGAGCATTTCGCGGCATTCGGCTACGAAATCGGCAATCAGGTCGTCCATCAGCTTGGAAAGCCCCCAGCGCTGTAACGCAAGGGCTTATGCCGGGCAGGAGTTAACGCTGCGTTATCCCTGTCTGGGAAGAACGGCGCCAATCAACAGGTAAGAGCTGGACGCGTCCGATAGCTGGATCGTGCCGTCCGCTTCAGCGGCGAGGCTATGTGCAAGCCATGCGCCGGCTGCACGAGGCTCCACGCTGCCGCCACTTCCACCGGTGGCGAGCGTATCGCGAAGGACCGGATCGAGCAGGATACGAGGCCCCTCAGCGCGGATCGCGATTTCGACCTCGCCGTCGCGGGTTTCCGCTCCAACATCGAGGCGACCTCCGCGCACCAGAGCGTCGCCCGCGAGCAGAGCGAGGTTGAGCAGCAGCTTCACCGCGCCCTTAGGCAGCTTGTCTTCGCTGACGACCCAGCCGACTTCGATGCGGCGCTCCGGCCCGAATACGCCTTCGAGCGCCGCCTGGGCTTCGAGCGTGTCGATCTCTTCGCCGAAACCTCCCGCTGCGCCGAACGCCAGCCGGAAGAACTTGAGCTTGTTCGCGGAAGCTCGAGCGCTGTCCTCGAGGAGCTCGAGGCATTTCTCGCGCATGTCCGGGTCCTGCTCGTCGGCAAGCAGCTCAATACCGTTGTTCAGCGCGCCAACGGGGGACATGAGGTCGTGGCAAAGCCTGGAGCATAGCAGACTGGCGAGATCTACGGCATTCATCGCGGCCCTGTGATGCGGCAGTCCAAGAGTTGAAGCAAGGTCACGACTGTAACGGCATTGAACCGGAGCCGTTCCAAACCCATATTCTGTTGGGTGGGGGGTCATCAGACGATCGAGGTTCGCCTGCAGCCCGCCCACGCGGGCTGGCGCCTGGATCGTGCGCTCGCGAATGCAATGCCGACGTTTTCGCGCGAGCGCCTGAAGGCGCTGATCCGCGGCGGTGCCGTTGAAGCTGAAGGCAAGCCCGTCCGCGATCCTGCGAGCAAGGTCGATGGGAAGGAAATCCTCCGGCTTGTCGTGCCCGAGCCAAGACCGGCACATAACGAACCCCAGGACATTCCTCTCAAGATCGTTTTCGAGGATGAGCACCTGCTGGTCGTCGACAAACCTGCCGGCTTGGTTGTTCATCCGGCCGCCGGCAATCTCGATGGGACGCTGGTGAATGCCCTGCTGCATCATTGCGGCGGATCACTGTCCGGCATCGGTGGCGTGGCCCGCCCGGGGATCGTCCACCGCATCGACAAGGACACTTCCGGACTGCTCGTTATTGCCAAGACGGATGTCGCACATGAGGGTCTGGCGAAGCAGTTCGCAGCCCACTCCATCGACCGGCTCTACCTTGCGATCGTCTCGGGCATTCCGTTGGCAAGTGAGGGGACCGTCGATGCGCCGCTTGCCCGCTCGGCGGCCAACCGCAAGAAGATCGCCATCGTCGAGGGCAGCCGAGGCAAGAGGGCGGTAACGCACTGGAAGAGATTGAACCTGCTGAAGGGCGCAGCTCTCGTCGAGTGCCGCCTTGAGACAGGCAGGACGCACCAGGTGCGTGTCCACATGGCATCCATTGGGCATCCCTTGGTCGGTGATCCGGTATATGGCCGGCCAGGAAAGACGCATGGCAAATTGTTGAAAGAGCTGCAGTTTCATCGGCAGGCGCTACACGCCACTGAACTTGGATTCACGCATCCCGCAACAAAGCACAGGCTGTCGTTCTCAAGTCCCATGCCGCCTGACATGCAGGAACTGTTCAACGCGCTTGGTGTATAGGAATTAACTCGCTAGGGCCGGTGCCAACTCTTACGGGCCGGCCCTTCGTAAAAGGGAGTAGACGTAGAAAGATGGCTGACAAAAAAGGGATCGTCTCGCTCCCCGCGTCCGGCGGGGAGGCCGGACTCAACCGCTATCTCGCGGAGATCAAGAAATTCCCGATCCTCAGCCCTGAGGAAGAGTACATGCTTGCCAAGCGCTGGCGTGAGCATGGCGACACCGAGGCAGCGGCCAAGCTGGTCAATTCACATCTGAGGCTCGTGTCGAAGATCGCCATGGGTTACCGCGGTTACGGGCTGCCGGTCAGCGAGCTGATCAGCGAAGGCAATATCGGCCTGATGCAAGGCGTTAAGAAGTTCGAGCCGGACCGGGGCTTCCGCCTCGCGACCTACGCCATGTGGTGGATCCGCGCCTCGATCCAGGAATTCATCCTGCGCTCTTGGAGCCTCGTGAAGATGGGCACCACCGCGGCGCAGAAGAAGCTCTTCTTCAACCTCCGACGCATGAAAAACCAAATCGACGCGTTCGAGGAGGGCGACCTAAAGCCACAGGACGTCGCCAAGATCGCGACCGACCTCGGAGTCAGTGAAGAAGAAGTCGTCTCAATGAACCGCCGCATGGCGATGGGCGGCGACACGAGCCTCAACGCTCCGCTCAAGGACAGCGAAGGCGAAAACCAGTGGCAGGATTTCCTGGTGGACAGTGGGCCGCTGCAGGACGAAGCGATCGCAGAAGACCAGGAGAGCCGCGTCCGGCACGACCTGCTGATGACGGCGCTCGAAAGCCTGAACGACCGCGAGAAGCACATCCTCATGGAGCGCCGCCTCGCTGACGAGCCGAAGACACTCGAGGAACTTAGCCAGGTATACGGCGTCAGCCGCGAGCGTATCCGGCAGATTGAGGTCCGCGCATTCGAGAAGCTCCAGGCGGCCCTGCTGAGGCTCGCCGGCGAGCGGCGCTTGCTTCCAGCCGCCTAGCCCTTCTCGTCCGCGACTTTCGGCGCGCCCTGGGTGAGCTTCTCGCCCTCCCTTTGCTTTTCCGGGCGGTCCTGAACCGCATCGTCGGTCGCGACATTGTCGGCAGCCCATGCACCGCGATCACCGAGGGGCTTCGGCGAGCCGGTTGTGCTGTCGATTGCGGTCTGATGCTCGATTTCGCTGTTGAGCTCCGCCCCGACAATGAATGTGTAGGCGGACAAATACATCCAGGTCAGCAAGGCCACGACTGCGCCCAAAGAGCCGTAGCTCGCGCGGTAATTGGTGAAGTGACTCACATAGAAGCCGAACGCCGCCGTTAGGAGCAGCCACGTAACGGCGGCGAAGGTTGAACCTGGCGTGATCCATTTCCACCTCGCTTCCTCGCGCGAGGGTCCAAACCGGTAAAGGATTGATGCAACCAAAGCTGCGAAAAAGACCAGCATCACGTAGCCAAGAAACCTGGCGGCGATCACTGCGGCAGGAGCGGCATCGGGCAGAAGTGTCTGCAAGAAGGCGAGCGCGGCGGTGCCGGCGAGTGCCACGAGTGCAACCACGAGGGCGCTTAGCGTCATACCCAGTGCAAGCAGGTAAAAGATCCAGAGGCTTCGATCCTCCTTCTCCTCATAAGCAATGTTGAGGGCGGTGATCACGGCGGCCGATCCGTTTGTGCCGCCATAGATCGCGACCAGGAAGGCGACTAGAATTCCAAAGCCCTTCGTGCCTTCGGACGCCTTCACTGCCGTCATCAGCTGATCGCCGATTATGGTCGCGACGTCCGCCGGCAGCACGACCGTCAGGGCCCGCATATGCTCAATGACAGTCATTGGATCCGCGAAGAAGCTGTAGACGAGGACGATCAGGCCGAGCAGCGAGAGCAGGGCAAAGAAGCTGTAGAAAGCCACTCCTGCCGCAACGAGCGCGACATTGTCGTCCCACACGCGCTTGTAGGTACGCCTAATGATGTCCTTCCACGCAGGTCTCGGCATTTCGGCCGGAGACCTCGCTTCATGACCTTTCGGATCGACCATGGCGGCAACAACCTTAGGCCAGCGGCCCGTGTTCCGCGATGAGACGCCGGAGGCGAGACGTTGCCTCTTGCCAACGATCAAAAACAGTCGGACGGTGGACGTTTCTACATAGGCGCCCGAGCGCCTCCTCTGTGCGACTCGCGCGCCCGTAACCGGACGAAGGGAGAGTCGCATGGCCGGACAACCATCCAAAGGCACCCGAGTAATTGCGCTGGTGGGACCCGCCGGCGCAGGAAAGACCAGCCTAGCCGAGGGCATGCTGTTTGCAGCCGGCGCCGTCGACCGATTGGGGTCCACGGCCAACGGCTCCAGCATCGGCGATTCAAGTCCGGAGTCGCGCCAGCGCGGCGGCTCGACTGAGCTCAACCTCTACAATTTCGAATATCTCGGTGACCAGTTCGCCATTCTAGACTGCCCCGGCTCAATTGGATTCGCGGCCGATGGCGCGCGCGCCCTGGCTATCGCCGATGTCGCGATCGTGGTGGTCGATCCCGATCCAGCACGGGCTCCGCTTGCCGCGCCAGCGCTTCGAGCGCTCGACGAGCTTGGCATCCCGCACCTCGTCTTCGTGAACCGGATCGATCAGGCCCACGGGCGCGTCCGCGACCTTCTTTCGGCGCTCCAACCGATAAGCGTGTCGCCGTTGATCGCGCGCCAAATCCCGATCTGGGATGGTGAGAAGGTCAGCGGTTTCGTCGACTTGGCTCTCGAGCGAGCCTTCAAATATCGCGCTGGGCAGCAATCCGAGCGGATCGAAATTCCGGCGGAGCTGCAAAGCCGCGAGATCGAGGCTCGCACACACATGCTCGAACAACTGGCGGACCATGACGACGAGCTGCTCGAGCAACTGCTGATGGATGAAACTCCCACAGCGCAGAAGGTCTTCCAGGATTTGGCGCGCGAAACGGGCGAGAGCCTAGGTGTCTCCGTGCTGTTTGGGTCGGCGAGCAGTTCGTGGGGCGTGCGTCGGCTGCTCAAGGCTCTGCGCCATGAAGCACCTACGCAGCAGGCCGCAGCGGACCGGCTCGGTGTCACCGATCCCGCGCTCTACGTTTTCAAGATCCTCCACGGATCCATTGGACGTCTCGCGCTATCCCGCGTGCTCGGTGGCAGCATCCGGGAAGGATCGGATCTCAAAACCGAAGCCGGCGATCACGCGCGCGTAGGATCGCTGTTCAAGGTTCAGGGCGAAAAGACTCAGAAGATCACAGAGGGGTCCGCGGGAGACGTCGTCGCCGTGGCCAAGATCGACACCGTCAACGCGGGCGAGTGGCTTGGTGCAGGTAAGCTGCCGCCAGCCGTGGAGGTCGAATACCCGGCGCGCAACTGCGCCATCGCGATCGAGCCAGCGGATCGCAAGGACGACGTCAAGCTCTCAGGCGCACTCCACCGGCTCACTGAGGAAGATGGTGGTCTTATCGTCGAGCATGACGACGCCAATCATGAGATTCGCCTCAGGGGCGTAAATGACGAGCATCTCAATACGGTGCTCGCGCGCTTGAAGCGCCGCTACGGCGTCGAGGTGAAGTGCAATGCACCGACAGTTGGTTATCGTGAATCCATCCGGAAGCCCGTCCGCCAGCACGGCCGGCACAAGAAGCAGTCCGGGGGCCATGGACAGTTCGGCGACGTGATCATCGAGATCCGGCCGCTAAGCCGCGGGGACGGCTTCGTCTTTGAGGAAAAGATCCACGGCGGCGCGGTACCGAAACAGTGGATTCCCGCGGTCGAGGAAGGCGTCGTCGAGGCGATGGTGAAGGGCCCGCTCGGCTTCCAGGTCGTGGATTGCGCGGTGACCTTGGTGGACGGCAGCTATCATAGCGTCGACAGCTCGGAACTCGCGTTTCGGCTGGCAGGGCGCATCGCCATGCAGGATGCGCTCGCTGCTGCGAACCCTCACCTGCTCGAACCGATGCACAAACTCACCGTCGTCTGCCCGTCGAGCGCTACCAGCCGCATCACGTCCGCGGTCGCCGGGCGGCGCGGACAGATGCTCGGCATGGGGCCACGTGATGGCTGGATCGGCTGGGACCGGATCGAAGCCTTGATTCCGGAAGCCGAGCTTTCAGGACTGGAGGCGGAGCTACGGTCGCAGAGCCAGGGTCTCGCGACTTACGAAGCCGAGTTCGACCATCTAGCCGAACTCAATGGTCCGCTCGCTGACAAGGTGATCCAGCAGAGGGTGCCTGAGCCTGCCTGACGCGAGCCAAATTGACTGACAGCCGTTGCCGTCTCGGCTAGGCGAGGCGGCAATGAAGCACTGGCTCAAAGACCAGCATTTCCGATCGCTGCTGAAGAACAGCAGCTATCTGGCGATCTCGCGCGTCGTTGCGGCAGTTGCTCAGCTCGCTACTCTCTCACTTGCGGCGCATGGCCTGGGGTTGATGCTGTTCGGCGCCCTCATCCTGATCACGAGCTACGCGCGGGCGGTCAGCGGCATCGCCAAATTTCAATCCTGGCAGCTCATCGTCCGTTACGGCGGCCGCGCGCTTCATGGTCAGGTCGAAGATTTTCAGACCTCTACCGGCTTCGCCTTTGCGCTCGACGCCGTGAGCGGCGTCGGCGGAATGATCGTTGCGGTAGCGCTGCTCCCCTTCGTTGCTGGCTGGGTGGGCATCAAGCCAGAACAGCTGTGGCTTGCGATGCTCTATTGCACGCTGCTTCCGACCTATGCTGCCGCCACTCCAGATGGAGTGTTGCGCGCGCTCGATCGGTTTGACCAAATCAGCTGGCAAGGCACTGCGACCCCCATTAGCCGCGTAATTCTCATCGCTATCGCCTACGGGTTCGACGCGCCCTTCGCGGCTTATGTCGGAATTTGGTACATCACCGATTTGGGCGGCGACCTTTATTCGTGGTTCCTTGCGTGGAGGGAGCTGAGGCGGCGCGGCCTTCTGAAGGGCATCCGTCCGACGCTTCGGCCTGAGACTCTTCCCGGCGCATGGCGCTTCGCCGTCCACGTAAACTTGAATGCCAGTGTGCAAGCCGCGTGGGGACCCATCGCGAGGCTGGTAGTGGGCGGGCTGCTCGGCCCGGCAGGCGCGGCCCTTTTCCGGGTCGCATCAAGCCTGTCAGACAGTGCCTCGAAGCCCGCAGACCTGTTGGCGAAGGCCTTCTATCCCGAGGTCGTCCGCATGGACCTCAGCTCCAAGAAGCCGTGGAAGCTGATGCTTCGTGGCACCGCCCTGGCGAGCGGCCTCGCGATCCTGGCAATTCTGATCCTGCTCGTTGGCGGCAGAGACCTCATACGGCTACTCTTCGGCAGCGAGTTCCTTGGAGCCTATGAGGCCTTGATCATCCTGATGGTCGTCCCGTTCATCAATGTCTTCAGCTTCCCACTGCCTCCGATGCTTTATGCCCTCGATCGGCCGGACGGCCCGGTGAAGGCGCGCCTGACCGGAAGCGCAGTTTTCTTTCTCAGCATCGCACCTTTGTCCTGGAAATGGGGCGTCGACGGCGCGGCAATCGCCCTGGTGTTCGGCTCGCTCGCCACTGCGGCAGTGATGATGTGGCAATTGCAGCGGGAGTACCGGCGCGTGCGCCCGCCGAAGCCTGCAAGCGCGGGCTAGAGCCCCGCTTCCTCAAATCCCCGCTCCTTCACCAGCTTGTCGAGCTCGATCAGCGTGGTCAGCAGGCCTTCCATTCGGTCGAGCGGCCAGGCGTTCGGGCCATCCGACTTGGCGTTGGCTGGATCCGGATGCGTCTCCATGAACAGGCCCGCGACACCGGTCGCAACAGCCGCCCGCGCCAATACCGGGACGAACTCGCGCTGTCCGCCTGAGCTGGTGCCCTGCCCGCCGGGCAGCTGGACTGAGTGGGTGGCGTCGAACACTACAGGGCAACCGGTCTCACGCATGATCGAGAGACTGCGCATGTCCGAGACGAGGTTGTTGTAGCCGAACGAAACGCCGCGCTCGCAAACCATGATCGTCTCTTCATTGACGCCGGCCATCTGAGCTGCGTTGCGCGCCTTATCGACGACGTTTTTCATGTCGTGCGGCGCCATGAACTGCGCTTTCTTTATATTCACCGGCTTTCCCGATGCGGCGACCGCGTGGATGAAGTCTGTCTGGCGCGCGAGAAACGCCGGAGTCTGCAGCACATCGACAACCTCGGCGACCGGCTCGATCTGCGGGATGTCGTGCACGTCGGTCAGAACCGGCACTCCAAATTCGTCGCGCACCTTTCCAAGAATGCGCAGGCCCTCTTCCATGCCGGGTCCGCGAAAGCTCTTGTCCGATGAGCGGTTCGCCTTGTCGAAGCTCGATTTGAAAATCAAAAAGACGCCGAGTTTGTCAGTGATGCGCTTCAACGTCTCGGCTGTGCGAAGCTGAAGCTCCTCGCTTTCGACCACGCAAGGTCCGGCGATCAGGAACAGGGGCTGGTCGAGCCCTACAATGCGGCCGAGTAGGTTCATCGCGCCTATCTAGGCGAGCCCGTCGACAACCGCCACTGGCTCCCAGTCGCCGAGTCCGTATCGTTCGGCGAAGTCCTCGGGAAACGGCTCCCCCGCATGTATGCCGCCCGTCACGAATACGGTATCAAAACCCATGCGAGCCGCGCCCAGAATGTCGGTTTGTAGCCCGTCGCCCACCGCAAGCACCTCGTCGTTTGGCGGATTGCCGGCAAGATGAAGCGCATGGCGGTAGATGGTCTCGTGCGGCTTGCCGTACCAGGTCACCCTGCCGCCCAACATCGCATAGAGATCGGCAATCGCGCCGGCGCACGCTTCGGGTACGCCGCCCCGCACCACGAGGCGGTCCGGATTGAGGCAATGCATGTGGACATCGCGCTCAGCCCATCGCTCCAGGTCGGCGCGATAATCTTCGGGTCGCGGCTGCTGCTCGGTAACTCCCGTGCAGGCGAGGTCCGTAAAATCCTCATCGTCCGCAATCTGAAGACCCCTGCCCTCCAGGACGTCACGATCGCCGGCGGTGCCGACAAAGCCAACCGGCTCGGCGAGTGCAAGCAGGGCCTCGATCCCCGCCTCGCCGCTCGTAGCGACAAAGTCATACGCATCGCGCGGCAATCCAATGCGCTCAAGCTGCTGCTCGACAGCATCGGCAGTCCTCGGAGCATTGGTGAGCAGGATCACGCAGCGTCCCTGATCCCGCCATTGTCGAAGTCGCTCCGACGCGCCGGGATAAAGGTGCACGCCGTCATGAACGACGCCCCAAACATCGCAGAGTATCAGCCGGTATTTGGGGTCGAGCGTCTCCCAGAACGTCACGTTTCGACCATCACAATTGGTTGAAAGAACATGGCGTCATTCTAACCCCGCGGCGGCAAGCGCCTCCTCGATCGGCGCGACGTCTTCAGGATTGTTGAGCTCGCGCAAGGCGAACGGCGGAGTTGCGACCTCGACGACCGCCACTGGAACCCCCGCGACGAGGAATCGCAGCTGCTCCAGCCCCTCCAGCGTCTCGAGTTCGCTCACGGGAACTGCAACGTATTGCTCCAGCGCTTCAGGGCGGTACGCATAGACTCCGACGTGCAAGCGCACGGGCGACATCTCACCGTCGAGCGCTCCGGCTGGTAGATGGGGGATCAGGCGCTTGGAAAAATAAAGCGCACGGCCTTGGTCATTCATGACGACGGTGGTTCCACCAACGCGCCCCGCAGCTTCCTCTGCCTGAAGCGCCCGCACCTCACTGGCTCGCAAACGCATTGCCGGGGTGGCGACCATTGCGTCGCGATCGTCACGCATCCGCTCGATCAGTGCCTCGACAAAACCGGGCGGAGTTAGAAGAGCGTCACCCTGGAAGTTGATGACAAGCTCCGGCTCGTGGAGCTGCGCAAGCGCTTCCGCGCAGCGCTCGGTCCCATTCCGGCATTCAGGCGAGGTCATGATGACTCCGACCCGCGCAGGCATGCAAGCTTCTGCGATCCGCTCGTCATCCGTGACCACAAAGACGCCCGAAACTCCCGTGACTCGCCGGGCCGCTTCCACGCTGCGCTGGATCAGCGGCTTGGCCGCTCCTCCGGCGCCCTTCAGCTCGATCAGAGGTTTTCCGGGGTAGCGCGAGGATTGGTAGCGCGCCGGGATAAGGATGACGGTGTTCATCTTGCCGGCGGGCAGTCGTGGATGTGGAGGACTCCTACGGGCCTTTTGCCGCGTCCGTCGAAGTCGACGACGAACAGGGCCGTAATCTTGTTTTCCTCGAACAAGGTCAGCGCCTCGTCGATCAAGGCATCGGGCGCGATGGTCTTCGGATTCGGGGTCATGAATTCCGCTGCGGAATGATCCAGGCCCTGCTCAATATGCCTTCGAAGGTCCCCGTCCGTAATCGCGCCCAGCAAGTAACCAGTGTCGTCGATCACTCCGATGATCCCGAGGCGCTTGGCCGACATTTCGACCACCGTGTCGTGCATTGAGCTATTGGAACTCGTGAGCGGGAGGGCATCGCCCGAATGCATCAAGCTGCTTACAGGCTTAAGCCGCGCTCCGAGAGATCCTCCTGGGTGAAGCCGTCCGAAATCGGTCCGAGTGAATCCCTTTTGGCGCATCACCGTCATGGCCAAAGCATCGCCCAGCGCCAGAGTCATGGTGGTTGAGGTCGTGGGGGCAACCGCCTCGGGACCGACCTCCCGCCAATGCGGAAGCACCAATGCCGCCGAAGCAGAAACGGCCAGGATCGATCCCGAATTGCCTGTGATCGCAATGATTGGGATTTCGACCCGCCGGAAATGATCGATCACCGGGTCGAGCTCCACCGTTTCTCCGCTCTGGGAAATCAGAATCGCAACATCGCCCTTCGCCGCCATTCCCAGATCGCCATGGATTGCCTCGGCCAAGTGGAGGAATGTCGCCGTTGTCCCCGTCGACGCGAAAGTCGCGGCAATCTTGCGCGCGACATGCCCCGACTTTCCAAGGCCGCTCACGATCAGCTTGCCGTTGCAGCCGAGGATCAGGCCGATTGCCCGCTCGAATGGCTCTCCCAGGCTATCGGCCAGGGCATCGAGCGCCCGCGCCTCATCGTGCAGGATCTCGCGCCCGAATTCGAGCACGCTCGGATTGTTCTCGCTGTCGGCCGCCATGCGCAACGCCGTAGCCCAGACGCCGTGCGGCTGTGAAGCGCTTGACGGCGACCGAACCACCGGCTTGGGTCGCGCCCACGAAAGGCGACCCATGGCCAAGCGACTGACCCGTTACATCCTCATCGCTCTGGTGCTCGGCATCATCGCGGGATGGTCGATCAATGCCGCGATCGATGACGGTACGCCGGCGGCGGCCGCGCAGCTCAAGTCCATCGCGGACTATCTCAGCATCGTCACGGCGCTCTTCCTGCGCCTGATCAAGATGATCATCGCGCCTCTGGTTTTCTCGACGCTCGTCGCCGGCATCGCCCACATGGGGGATGTTGCCGCGCTCGGGCGGGTCGGTGTGCGCTCGATTGGCTGGTTCATCCTCGCGAGCCTGGTCTCGCTGACGCTCGGCCTCATCATCGTCACGGCGCTGCATCCCGGCGCCGGCCTACACCTTCCAATTCCGCCAACCGCTGCGGGAAGCGGCGTCGAGACCACCGCCTTCAACCTCAAGGACTTCGTGTCTCACCTGGTGCCTCAGTCGATCTTCGAGGCGATGAGCACCAATGAGATACTCCCGATCGTCATCTTCTCGCTCTTCTTCGGTGTAGCCCTGACCGCCGTCGGCGAGAAGGGTCGTCCGATCGTGCGCGGTGTCGAGGCGCTGGTCCGGGTGATGCTTCAGGTCACCGATTATGTAATGCGGGTCGCCCCGTTCGCGGTCTTCACCGCCGTCGCGAGCGCCCTCGCCGAACGCGGTCCGCAGATCATCGCGACCTTGGGCAAGTTTGTCGGGAGCTTCTACCTGGGACTGATCATCCTCTGGGCGCTTCTAATTGGTGTCTGCTTCTTGATCGTGGGCCCGAGGACGCGCCATCTCGTTCGCTATATCCGTGACCCGGTGGTGCTCGCCTTCTCAACGGCATCGAGTGAAGCCGCCTATCCGCGAACCCTCGAGGCGCTTGACCGCTTCGGCGTGCCGCCGCGCATTGCGAGCTTCGTCCTGCCGCTCGGCTATTCGTTCAATCTCGACGGCTCGATGATGTACATGACCTTCGCAACGATCTTCATCGCACAGGCGTACGGCATCCATCTCAGCCTCAGCCAGGAAGTCACCATGCTCCTGGTCCTGATGGTCACCTCGAAGGGCATGGCCGGCGTCCCGCGTGCAAGTCTCGTCGTGATCGCCGCAATCATGCCGATGTTTCGAATTCCGGAGGCGGGCCTGCTTCTGATCCTGGCCGTCGACCATTTCCTGGACATGGGTCGGTCGGCCACCAATGTGGTCGGCAATGCGGTCGCCGCGAGTGTCGTGGCGCGGTGGGAAGGCGAACTGGACCCAGAGGAGCCCGTCGACATCGAGCCGCCGCACGCGCCTGCACACGTGAAGCGTACTGGACCGGTCGAGGACCACTTTTAACAGATCAGCCGAAGGGCCGGTCGATGCTTGGGGGCGGCTGGGTAAAGAACTTCGGCCCGGCGTCCGCCATGTGCCAGCAATCTTCGAGGCGCACACCGAACTTGCCGGGAATGTATATCCCGGGTTCGTTGGAGAAGCACATTCCGGGCGCCAGCGGCGTCGTCTCGCCGTGGACAAGATAGACGGGCTCATGGACTTCCATGCCGATCCCGTGGCCTGTGCGGTGGGAAAGGCCTGGCAACTTGTAGCCCGGCCCGTAGCCCCAGCTCTCATAGGTTCGGCGGACTGCGTCATCGACGCTGCCCGCGGGAACTCCGATCTTGGCTGCGGCCATCGTGATTTGCTGGCCGCGATGAACCTGGTCCCAGACCTTCCGCTGCTCAGGCGTGGGGTCAGCACCGTAGACAAACGTGCGCGTGATATCCGCCTGGTAGCCGTGGACCGAGCACGTGCAGTCCATCAGGACGATCTCACCTCGTCGCACCAGCTGTGGCTTGTGGCTCCCGTGCGGGTAGGCGGAGGCCTCACCGAGCAGGATGAGACCGCCATCGTAAGCTCCGCCGAGCTTCTTTTGCGCGGCGGCGATCATTGCGTCGATGTCCGCCGGGGTCATTCCTTCACGGGTGCGCTCGCCGGCATAGCGGAGCGACGACAGCATGATATCGTTGGCCGCCTGCATTAGCGCGAGTTCGTGGTCCGTCTTGATCATCCGAGAGGCGCGCACAACGGGATTGCCGCTGATCGCGCGTACTCCGGGAAGCTGCTGGCGCAATCGATCGAGAATGAAGAAGCGGTCCGTCTCCTCGAACCCGACCGGCTCGCCGGCAACGCCTCGTTCGCGAAGGAAATCGGCGACGAGCTTGAGCGGCTCCTCGTCTTCGTTCCAGGTCCGGATCTCGGCGGGAACCGATAAACTTTCCGCGACCGACGGCCGCTCAAAGAAAGGCGTGACGATGATGGGATCGCCCCGCGCCGGAATGATGGCGGCGGTCAGCCGCTCAGAGCGCCACCACTGCACCCCCGTCAGATAATCCAGACTTGGGCCAGATTCGACGATGACGGAGCCGATGCCGTTCTGCTGCATCAGCGTCCGTGCTTTCGCGAGGCGCTGAAGGCGCTCCGCGCTGGTGATCGGCGGCGGGATAGGGATTGTTGGCAGCTCGGCCGCAGCTTGAGCCATCACCCGGCCGAGCGGCAATGTCATGCTGGCGGCCAACGCACCGCCCCCTGCCAATAGCTTCCGCCGGTCGATACGCGCGTGGATCATTCGCAGTCCCCTCCTCCAGCCCACTGTTGCACGGCTGAGTGCAATCGGCCAGCAAGACGTCGACAGGCTCCCGACATGTTCGAATCGGCATTCCAGGACGGCGTGAAGCGCCCCGGCACGCGTGAGATGACGGCCATGCTCGCCGGTCTCATGGCGCTCAACTCGCTCGCGATCGATGCCATGGTGCCCGCCCTCCCTGACATCGGCCGCTCTCTGAGCGTCGCGCAGGAGAATGAGCGGCAACTGGTGATCATCGCTTACTTCGTGGGCTTTGCCTCGACCCAACTGTTCTGGGGACCGCTCGCCGACCGTTTTGGACGCAAGCCAATCCTCGCGACCGGCATCATTCTCTACGGCTTCTTCGGTTTGCTGTGCGCATTCGCAAGCAGCTTCCCCCTCCTGATCGTCGGAAGGGCCGCGATGGGCGCCTCGGCCGCCGTGACCCGCGTGCTCGTCGTCGCGATGGTGCGCGACCTGTTCGAACGCGAAGCCATGGCGCGCGTGATGAGCCTCGTCTTCATGGTCTTCATGCTGGTTCCGGTGCTCGCTCCCAACATCGGCCAGCTGATCCTGCTCGTCGCGTCGTGGCGGGCGATCTTCCTCGTGCTCGCTGCCTACGCCCTCTTCATGCTGACCTGGTCCTCGTGGCGGCTGCCCGAGACCTTGCACCCGGAATATCGACGTTCGCTCAACCCGCGCGAAATGGTGAGCGCGATCTTCCAGACCGTACGCGAGCCGCAGTCGCGTGGCTACACGATCGCGGTGACGATCATCTTCGCGGCACTCGTTGCCTATATCTCCTCGATCCAGCAAATCGTGTTCGATGCCTTCCACGAGGCTCGCTTCATTGGTCTCGTCTTCGCTTCGATCGCGGCGCCCATGGCTTACGCGTCATGGATCAATAGTCGTATCGTCGA
>JBEDUM010000186.1:0-12625 GCA_040414585.1 Sphingomicrobium sp.
TCGGCCGCCTCCTCGACGTTCATGTCGAGCACGTCGGCGATCGAGTGGCCCTTGAACTTCACCTCCAGCGTCTCGCGGTTGTAGCGGGCGCCGTGGCAGACGTCGCAGGTGACGTAGACGTCGGGCAGGAAGTGCATCTCGATCTTGATGAGGCCGTCACCCTGGCACGCCTCGCACCGCCCGCCCTTGACGTTGAAGCTGAAGCGGCCGGGCTTGTAGCCGCGCGCCTTGGCCTCGGGCAGGCCGGCGAACCAGTCGCGGATCTGGGTGAAGGCGCCGGTGTAGGTCGCGGGGTTGGAGCGCGGGGTGCGGCCGATCGGCGACTGGTCGATGTCGATGACCTTGTCGAGCTGCTCGAGCCCGGTGATCTTCTCGCACGGTCCGCAGACGATGCGGGCGCCGTTCAGCGCCCGGGCAGCGCCGGCATAAAGCGTGTCGATGGTGAGCGAGGACTTGCCGCTGCCGCTGACGCCCGTGACGCAGGTGAAGGTGCCGAGCGGGAACCTAACCGTAATGTTCTGGAGGTTGTTGGCCGTCGCGCCGTGGACGGTGACGAACTTGCCGCTGCCCTTGCGACGGGTGGCGAGGAGCGGGATCTCGCGGCGGCCGGAGAGGTAATCCGCGGTGATGCTGTTCTTGCAGGCGAGCAGCTCGTCGAGCGTTCCCTGGCACACGACCTCGCCGCCGTGGACGCCAGCTCCAGGGCCCATGTCGATGATGTGATCGGCGTGGCGGATCGCGTCCTCGTCATGCTCGACGACGAGCACGGTGTTGCCGAGCGACTTCAGGCGCTTGAGGGTTTCGAGAAGCCGGTCGTTGTCCTTCTGGTGGAGGCCGATCGAGGGTTCGTCGAGGACGTAGAGGACGCCGGAGAGGCCGGAGCCGATCTGGCTGGCAAGGCGGATGCGCTGACTCTCGCCGCCGGAGAGCGTGCCGCTGGTGCGGTCGAGGTGGAGATAGTCGAGGCCGACATTGTGGAGGAAGCCGAGGCGCTCGTTGATCTCCTTGAGGATGGCCTTTGCGATCTCGTTGTGCGTCGAGTTGAGCTTTTCGTGGAGCTTCGCGAACCAGGCGTAGGCGTCGGCGACGCTTCGGCGCGTGGACATGGAGATGTCCTCGCCCGCGATCTTCACCGCCAGCGCTTCGGGGCGGAGGCGGGCGCCGTGGCACACCTCGCACGGGCGGCTGCCCTGGTAGCGGCTCAGCTCCTCGCGCATCCATGCGGACTCTGTCGTCTGCATGCGACGGTTGAGGTTGCCGATGACGCCTTCGAAGGGCTTCTTCACCTCGTAGCTGCGCTTGCCGTCGATGAAGCGAAGCGTGACCGGCCTGCCGCCGGTGCCGTGGAGGATGACGTGCCGCGCCTCCTCCGGGAGGTCCTTCCAGGGCACGTGGAGGTCGAAATCATATGCACGGGCGAGGCTCGACAGCACCTGCATGTAATAGGGGCTCGGCGGCTGCGACTTGGCCCAGGGGACCACCGCGCCCTTGGCGACGCTGAGGTTGTGGTTGGGGACGACGAGGTCCTCGTCGAACACCAGCTTCTCGCCCAGGCCGTCGCATGCCGGGCAGGCGCCCTGCGGAGCGTTGAAGGAGAAGAGGCGGGGCTCGATCTCGGCGATCGTGAAGCCGCTGACAGGGCAGGCGAACTTCTCGGAGAAGATGATGCGGCCGGGCGGCGCGTTGTCGGCCAGCACCTGCCGGTCCGCCGCCTTCTGCAGCGCCGCCGCGACTCCTACATTTTCCGTCCCCGGCGACTCTTCCGGTGGGTCTGCCGGATCGAGATAGGCGAGTCCTTCGGCGAGCTTCAGCGCGGTCTCGAAGCTGTCGGCGAGCCGCGCCTCGATCCCTTCGCGCACCACGATCCGGTCGACCACGACCTCAATGTCGTGCTTGTACTTCTTGTCGAGCGCCGGCGCGTCCTCGATCGCGTAGAACCGGCCGTCTATCCGGACGCGCGTGAAGCCCGCCTTCTGCCATTCGGCGAGCTCCTTGCGGTACTCGCCCTTGCGGCCGCGGACGACGGGGGCGAGCAGGTAATGGCGGCTGCCCTCCGGCAAAGCCATCGTGCGGTCGACCATCTGGCTGACCTGCTGCGCCTCGATCGGGAGACCGGTCGCGGGCGAGTAGGGGATGCCGACGCGCGCCCAGAGCAAGCGCAGATAGTCGTAAATCTCGGTGACGGTGGCGACAGTCGAGCGCGGGTTCCGGCTCGTGGTCTTCTGCTCAATGGAGATGGCGGGGGAGAGGCCGTCGATATGCTCGACGTCCGGCTTCTGCATCATCTCGAGGAACTGACGCGCGTAGGCGCTCAAACTCTCGACGTACCGGCGCTGGCCTTCGGCATAGATCGTGTCGAAGGCTAGGCTGGATTTGCCCGAGCCGGAGAGGCCGGTGATGACCGTCAGGCTCTCGCGCGGGATATCGACATCGATGCCCTTGAGGTTGTGCTCGCGCGCGCCGCGGACGGATATATGGGTCAGCATCGGTCGGCTTCGTTCCGTTTATGTTCCAGTTTAGCGTGAGGTAGCGCGCGGGGTCAACGCGGCTTCAACAATATGGGTTCGGTCCGTCAAATTGCCAGCCGTAGAGCGCTTCCCGATCTCAATTATCGTTCGTCGATCGTCGATCTCATGAAGTTGCTCGGCCTCGATTCGAGCCTCGAGAACCGCAAGGAGCTAGCGACCGAGCTGGGCTACCAGGGTGCCAAGGATGGAAGTGCCGAAATGAACATCTGGCTGCAAAAGGAGGGATGCGCCAGCTTGCAGCGCACGGCGGCAAGGTGCCCGCTGAACTGACGCATTGATCTGTGCTATTGTCGTTGGGGCAGCAGCCGTGCCGCGCTGCCCCAATTTGCGTGTTCACCTGCACAGCCAAGGGAGTGAACGATGCATTATGTCGTGATGATCGTCGTCGGTTTGATCGTCGGTATCCTGGCGAGGTTCTTTTACCCTGGCGCGGTTCACATGGGACTGATCGCAAGTGCGCTGCTCGGCATCGCCGGTGCATTCCTGGCGGGCCTGGTGGGGCGGATGCTCCATCCATCGACGCGGGACCAACCGTTCCATCCCGCTGGTTTCATAGAGGCGATCGTCGGCGCAATGGTGCTGATCTTCCTCGGCAGAGCGGTCGGAATTATCGGCTAGAAATCCACCGCGTCGCGGGAAATCGGACAGGTCATGCAGTGGCCGCCGCCTCGACCGCGGCCCAGCTCCGACCCGCTGATTGTGATCACCTCGATGCCTGCCTTGCGCAGGAGTGTGTTCGCATATGTATTCCGGTCGTAGGCGAACACCACGCCGGGAGAGGCGCAGACGAGGTTTGCACCGGAATCCCACTGCGTGCGTTCACGCGTGTAGTCGTTGCCGCCGGTCTCGATGACCCGAAGACGCTTGAGGCCGAGCGCCTCCGTGACCGTTTCGATCAATATCCCGTCCCGGTGAAGCTCGACGCCGCCATTCCCGTCCGGCCGGTATGAGAAGCATTCGATGCCGTTTGCGATGTCCGGATAGAGCAACACGCAGTCGCGATCGGCGAAGGTGAACACCGTATCGAGATGCATGGCCGCGCGCAGCTTCGGCATCGCGGCAAGGATCACGCGCTTCGCGCCACCCCGCTCGAATAGCGCGGCGGCTAGTTGGCTGATCGCCTGGCGTGAGGTGCGCTCGCTCATGCCGATCAGCACGCACTCGTTGCCGATCGGCATGACGTCGCCGCCTTCGAGCGTGGCCATGCCCCAATCCTTGGTGGGATCACCCCACCAAACGTTCACCTTGCCGGCGAAATCGGGATGGAATCTGTAAATCGCGCTCGTGAGGATCGTCTCTTCGTGCCGTGCCGGCCAGAAGAGCGGGTTCAGAGTCACGCCGCTGTAAATCCAGCAGGTCGTGTCGCGAGTGTAGAGCGTGTTGGGTAGCGGCGGTAGGAGATACTCATTCACGCCTGTCGCATCGCGGATCATCTGCAGCGTTTCGCTGCCGATGTGCTCGGAGAACTCGAACGTCGAAAGCCCGCCGAGCAACGTTTCGGCAAGATCGCGATCCGACAAGCCATCCAGGTAGGAACGGACCTCGCCGACCAAGCCAAGTCCGACCTGGTTCGGCACGACCTGGTTGTCGAGGATCCACTTCTTCGCCTCGGGAATGGCAACCGTTTCAGCGAGGAGGTCGTGGAGTTCGAGCACCTCGATCCCGCGATCGCGCATCTTGTTGATGAAGTCGAAATGATCGCGCTTCGCGACTTCGACCCACAGGACGTCGTCGAACAGCAAGGCATCGCAATTGGTGGGCGTCAATCGCTGGTGCGCCCGGCCCGGCGCGCAGACCAGCACCTTGCGCAATTGGCCAACCTCTGAATGGACGCCGAAGCTGTTGTCCATGGCTTGCCTCCTTCAGGGTTCGATCAAACCGGTCGCAAGGCCGTACGCGCCGGCCAGGGCAGCGAGGATGATGAGTGCGAGGATGCCGACTTCGATAGGCGTGAAGAAGCGCGCTTGCTGCTCATGTCGCGCCCACAGGTAGAGCACCGTCCCGGGTGCGAAGAGGATCGCCAGCAGCAGCACGTATTTGAGCCCCGCCGCGACGAACATGAAGAGCGTGTAGACGATGGCGATCCAGGAAAAGGCCAGGATGCCGGCACGTCCGTCCGGCGCGCTGTCCTGACGGGCAACCAGCGCGCCATAACCGGCGACCAGAAGGTAAGGCAGAAGTGCCGCGACGCTGGTCATATCGAGCATGATGTTGAATGCGTCGCGCGACCAATAGGTCGAGACGATGAACAGCGAGACGACGCTGTTGGTCAGCCATAAGGCATTGGCCGGCACGCGATTGCCGTTCTGCGCGGCGAAGATCATCGGCATGTCCTGCGACTTCGCGGCCGCGAACAGCACCTCCGCGCAGATGAGCGACCAAGCCAGATATGCGCCGAGGACAGACACCAGCACTCCGACGGAGATGAAGACCCCGCCCCAATGCCCCACGACCAGTTCCAGTGCTCCGGCGAGCGACGGGTTTGCGACGCCTGCAATCGAGGATCGAGGCTGAGTAGCGTAGGGCAGAAGAGTGATTGCCACCATGAGCCCGGTGACACTGAGAAAGCCCATGATCGTGGCCGCACCGACATCGGCCCGCGTCTTCGCATAGCGCGAATAAACGCTCGCGCCCTCGATTCCGATGAAGACGAACACGGTGATCAGCATCGTGTCGCGCACCTGCGCCACGAGCGTCTTTTCAGGCATGCCGATGCCGCCGAAAAAATTCTCGGCGAACTGGCGGTAGTTGAAAAAGAAAAGGAAGAGAGCGACCGCCACGAGAAGTGGTACGACCTTGGCGATGGTGACGATCGTATTGATGACCGCCGCCTGCTCAATCCCGCGCAGGATGATGAAGTGGAATAGCCAGACGCCGACCAGCGACACGATGATCGCCGTGACGGTGCTTCCATCTCCGAAAATGTCCGGAAAGAAACGCCCAAGCGTCGAACCGATCAGCACCCAGTAGAAGACGTTTCCGAGGCAGCTGCCGAGCCAGTAGCCGAACGCCGACAAAAACCCCGTGTAGTCGCCGAAGCCCGCCTTGGCATACGCGAAGACACCTGAATCGAGGTCTGGCCGCTTCTCGGAAAGCGCCTGGAAGACACGCGCCAGTGCGAACATGCCGAACCCGGCGATGGCCCACGCGATCAGCGCGCCGAAGGGACCGGTAGCGCTCGCGAATCTTCCCGGCAGGTTGAAGATTCCGGCCCCGACCATGGAGCCGATCACCATCGCGGTGAGGGAGGCCAAAGACAGCTTGTCGACCGCTTTATCGGCCATCTTCAGCCCCTAGCTTTACCTGTGGAGAGGCAAACTATTCTTTCAACCGATGGCGTTGTCCGTCGATTGTCGTGCCTTGTGCAGATCCGCGGTGAAGACCAGCGACCACATTCCCTGGAGCACCAGGCAGATCCCCACGACGTAGCCCAGGAAAGCGAAGGCAGCGCCGGACCTCATCATGATCACGAATATGCCGAGCACGATGTTCACGAGACTGACCAAGATCAGCCATCCCCGGCCGACCGGAAGTTTGAAGCCTATCGCGAGCTCCAATATGCCGCCGGCGATCAGCCATGCACCCAGCACCCAAACGAGCGAGACGACACTCGCGATCGGGTTTTCCAGTATAACGAAACCCGTAACGAGACTGAGGACGCCCAGAACCACCCCGATCCAGCCGCCTTTGTGGGTGATGTTCGCGATGCCGCCGACAAGCATGAAAGCTCCGGCGACGCAGAGCATCGCTCCGACGTAGAAGCTGGCGGCGAGGCTCGCCAGCGGCGGCTCAGCCAGCGCAAGAACCCCGATCACCAGGAACGAGATGCCCGGGACATAGTACCAGCCCGGCCAATCTTTCAGCGATCGGCGCCCTGCAAAAGCCGTCCGATCTGCAGTCATTGATCGAGCCACTGAGATCCCCCTTCAATGTTGCTTTCGTGTCTTACCGACCTTCCAACCGGATTCGCGCCCTTGCGGCCAGCGACACTGTAGAGACCGTGACGTCAACCGACGACAGGTTCCATCGGGAATTGTTGAGGGAAAGCGAAGCCGTGCAGCTACCGCTGTTGACCGACAACGGGACACGAAGCGTCTGGAATCTTCCGTTCGAGAAGCGCGCCCGAGCGTCGTGCAGCCGGACCCGGTTGCGCTCGGCGCACAGACGCAGTGCCGACAGGCTGGGATTCCCCCGCACGTTGATTACCCGGTGATCCCAGCCGAAGCGGCTGACTTCCGCATCGCCGAGTGCGCGCCAGCTACCCGCCCGAATCTGTTGCGCACTCTGCACCCTCTTATGGTTCAGGTTGTTGCTGCTCGACGACAGGGTCATGCACGGGGTTCGATGATTGGTCCGCTCGCAGAGCTGCCATGTCCCGCCACGGACACGCGCCGAACTGACTGTCCACCGTAAACCCAGGTTCGACTCGTCCTGGCGGATGCTGACCGCCGGGCCACTGAAGTTCCGGTCTCTGTAGATGATGATCTCGCCCTGCGGCATCGGCATGGGTCGGCTCTCACTCGGAGCGGGGATGAGTAGGGCAGCCGTAAGAACAAGTGAGGAAATGGCTGCACGCATTGCAACCTCCATCGAGCAAGTCCGAGTCCCCGAAACAAATCATAGCAGCAAAAGTTCAGAACGATGCCTTTGTCATGGCCGGCAATTGCGGCTGAGCGTATAATTGTCTCCTGAAGCCGCGAAACTTGTTTTGGGGAACTTCCCGATGCGCATATTCCGTCTTCTCGCCGTATTTGGCGTGCTTTTTGGTCTTCTTGCAGGCTGCGCAACCCCGCCACCGCCAGCGAACGAAGCGGCTGCGCCGCCATCGGGGGGCGGCGCGGCTGCACCGGCGACGACTCTCGCGGGCACGAAGTGGGAGCTGGTGCAGTTCCAGTCGATGGACGACGCGATCGGGACGATCAAGCCGACCGATCCTGCCGTCTACACAATGGAGCTGATGCCCGATGGCCAGCTGGTCATGCGCCTCGACTGCAATCGCGCGGTCGGCCGGTGGGAAGCACAGCCGGCAAGTCCGACGGACGGGCACATCACCTTAAGCGCGCCGGCGATGACCCGCGCCTTTTGCGGCGAAGGATCGATGGACACCAGGGTTGCGCGCGACCTCGAATTCGTCGTTACATACAAGCTCGTGGCCGATACGTTGAACCTCGCGCTCAAAATGGATTCCGGGATCTATACTTGGCGCCGGATCCAGCATTAGCAGACAATCCAGTGCCGCAGCGCCGTGACGGCCTAGTTGCGCCGTGGCGAACCCGCGAACCGAGCGGCAAAAGCGGCGGTCGCTCCATACAAACCAGGGTCGGCATGGGTGATCAGTTTTACCGGCAATTGCTCCAGGATTGACCGGTATTCACCCTTGGCGGCCAGGCTTTCGGCAAACCCAGAGGCCGGCAAATGCTCACGTAGCCGCAGCCCCAGCCCGCCAGCCAGGACCAACGCATTAGCCCCGTGCGCGAGCGCGATGTTCCCCGCGAAGGCCCCGAGGCACAGGCAAAAACGTTCAAGAGCTGCTGCCGCGACAGGATCGCCGCCTCCAAGCGCCGCCTGCCACAGGTCGCGATCATCCGCATAAGGCACCTCTGTGTCCGCGATCACCGCATAAATGTCCCGTAACGCCGGACCGGAGACCAGGCGTTCGGCCGATACATGGCCATATCGCCTGCGCAGTGCCGCCATGAGGCGATCGTCCAGATCGTCGTGCGGCGAAAAATCCATATTCCCGCCCTCGCTGGCGATCACCTCGTATTGGCCATCACTGCGGATCACCAAGCCGACGCCAAGACCGGTTCCGGGGCCGACGATGCTGATCACTCCGCTTGTCGGAAGTGGAATATCCGGCCCGGCAACGTGTAGGAAATGCGACCGACCAAGCGTCGCAACTGCGTGGCCGATGGCGGAAAAGTCATTGAGGACCAAATGCCGGTCGAGGCTCAAATCCTCCGCGAGCGTCCGCGCATCGATCGTCCAGGGCATGTTGGTCAGCTGCGGCAGATCATTTTCCACTGGATAGGCGAAGGCCAGCGCGGCGGCGCTCGGCAAAGGGCGGCCCAAACGACGAGCAAAAGACTGCCACGCCTCGGCGAGGCCGGCATGTTCGGCGGTCTTTAGCGTGAGCGCTTCACCCAATTGAAGCACGCGACCGTCCTCGACTTGCGCAAGAGCGAAACGGGCGTGGGTTCCGCCGATGTCAGCCGCGACAAGCTCGGTAATCATTCAGACCGTATGCGTGACTTTTTGCACGTGCCGCGGCTGATCGGGATTGTGGCCCCGGTCACAAGCCAGTGCGTTAGCCATGCGGTAGAAAGCCTGAATCTGAAGGATGGGGGAGAGCGCCGGGTGCGGCGCGCGCGGCACGGGCAGAGTGTCCGGACCGCCTCCGCCGGCCATCATTACAGATGCGCCTTGTGCGCTTAGCAGTCGCGCGGCTTCTCGCACGCTCGCGTCGGTTGCGTCCTCGGAGCGGAAGAGGAGCACCGGAAATCCCTCACCGGCCAGTTCGTTTGGCCCGTGCAGCACTTCGGCACTGCTGAAGGCTTCCGCGTGAATCATGCAGGTTTCCTTAAGCTTGTGCGCGGCTTCCTGCGCGATTCCCAAATGCAGCCCACGCCCGACCGTATAGAGATGATCGGCGGTCTGGAGCATGTCGCGGCACGGCGACCAATCTTCTTGCCACGCTTGCGCCAAGGCCGAAGGGAGTTGCGGTAGCGCCCCCTGCATTGTTTCGTCGCCCGACCATAGCGCCACCATCTGCGCGATCGCCGAAAGCGAGGTGATGAAGCTCTTCGTCGCCGCCGCACTCTTCTCGGGCCCGGCGCTTTGCGGCAGCACGACCGAGGCAATCTCGGCCAGAGGCGAGTCCGGGTCGTTGACCAGGGCGACGACGATAGCCCCCGAATCGCGCGCAGCGGCCGCGGCCGCGAGCAGGTCCGGACTGCGGCCCGACTGCGATATCACGAGACAGAGCATGTCGCGGAGCGAGAGCGGCGCATTGAAAACCGAGAATATCGAGGGCGAAAGCGACGATGACAAAATGCCCAGCCGGGTCTCCGCGAGATAGCGGGCATAGGTCGCGGCATGATCGGAGCTGCCCCGCCCGATCGTCACCATTGCGGCGGGCGGATTCCTGCGCAGGCGATCGGCTAAGGTTGCAAGCGTAGCCGCATTGCGCTCCAACTGATTTTCAACGCAATCCGGGGCTTCGGCGGCCTCGCGATACATGGTAGTCGTCATCGCATCGTTCATAAGGTCAGACGCTCTTCAAGAGAAATAATGTATGAACAAGAAGAATTATAAGATTGTCGTCTATATTATGGCGGTCTTTTTTCTGATTTCTTTTGTGACCAACATTATTGGTCCGCTGATTCCGATCATCATCAAATGGTACAACATCAATTACGTGTTGGCTGGGTTCCTGCCGTTCTCCTTCTTTTTGGCCTATGGCATTATTTCTATTCCTGCCGGATTCTTGCTGGAAAGGCGCGGACAGAGCGTAACATTACTGGGCGCTTTCAGCCTGAATGTCCTGGGCTGCGTGCTGATCGCCAGTTCTGCCTCATACCTGGCGGTCGTCGCCGGTCTATTCGTCATCGGCCTTGGCATGGCGATGTTGCAGGTGGTCATCAATCCGCTCACCCGATCGACGGTTGGTGAAGAGCATTTCGCATTCTACGCGGTGCTGGGCCAGCTTGTTTTCGGCGTGGCCTCGTTTCTGAGCCCTTTCGCGCTCAGCCTGCTGCAAACCAATGCACAGGCGTTCGCCTCGTTCGGCCCGCCCTGGGTGCCTTTTTACGCGGGCGCCGGCCTGGTCTTTGCGTGCTTCATCGCGCTGACCGCGATGATGCGCATGCCCAAGGCGGAGCTCGCGGATGATGAGCGAGTGGGATCGCTCGGCACCTATCGGGAATTACTTCGCAACAAATATGTGCTGCTCTTCTTCCTCGGGATCATCGCCTATGTCGGCACCGAGCAGGGGCTCGCCGATTGGATGGGCCAGTTCCTACTGGTCTATCACGGCGTCCCCGCCGAAACGACCGGGGCTTATACCGTCAGCCTGTTCTGGGGATTGATGGTGATCGGCTGCATGCTGGGCCTGGTGCTGCTTCGGCTGCTCGATTCACAGCTTGTTTTGCGGCTGTTCGGCTTTGGCGCGGTGGGCTGCGTACTGGCCGCTCTGCTGGGCCCGGCTAAAGTCGCGCTGATCGCATTCCCCCTCTGCGGTTTCGCGCTCTCAGTAATGTGGTCGATCATCTTCTCGTTGGCCCTCAACTCGGTGGCGGAGCACCACGGCTCCTTCACCGGCATCTTATGCACCGGCATTTTGGGCGGAGCGCTGGTGCCCCTGGCGATTGGCTGGCTCGGAGATAATATTGGCCTGCGTGACGCGATGTTCCTGATCCTGTTGCTGCTGGCTTACATCATTTCGATCAGTTTCTGGGCGCGGCCGCTTACCAAGAACGAGACCGTCTGGAACCGCGAAGCGACCCAAAATGTCTGAACGCCGTCGCTCGCCCCAGCGCCTGACACTACCCTAAAGCGTAGCTCGCCACTGGCTCGTAATGCGCTCCGTGCCTAGAAAGTCGGCTTTCGAAAAGGATGAACGCATCCACCTCGAACGGCTCCGAGGAGATGCCACGCGTTCGTTCGAGGAATCCGGCGACCTCGCGCGTTCGGCGGCCCTTCCATCGCGCCAGTGTGATATGCGGGTGGAAGGCGCGGCGCTCGGGTTCGAGGCCGACTTGCTGACAAACTCGTTCCACCTTCGCAGCCAGCGCGGCGATCTTCTCCTTCGGCTCGACACCCACCCATAATGCGCCGGCACTGCGCTGTTCGAAACGGCCGACGCCCTTGATGCGCAGTTCAAAGCCGGGCGAGCGTACGCGCCCGAGTGCATCGGCGAGGTCATCGGCTTTCGGCCGGTCCACCTCGCCGACGAAGCGCAGAGTGACATGCAGTTGTCCGTCATCCTGCCACCGGAAATCGGGACTGTCGTCCATCGCGTCGATCAACAGGTCGCGAACGTGCTCGGGTGGGCGGATGGCGACGAACAGGCGATGCATCGCACGCCCTTAGCGGAATGCCGCTTCAATAGGCGAACACGCCGTAGCGCGCGTCAACGACCTGTCCCGTTGCGACATCGACAAGCAAGAGGTCTGGGCCGTAGCGAACCCATTGATATCCCGCCATCGGCGCCGTCAGGCCCAACGTCGCCCAGCCGCTGTAGTAATAGGCTGAAGTCAGGAACGCACCGGGCATAACCCAGCCAACCGAACGGCGGACATAGCCGTATCCGCGCGGCCAATAATAGCGTCCGGCGGCTACTCTCGCGCCGCCCCAATAATTGCCATTCCAGCTAACGTTGCGGTTCACGTTCACATTGCGGTTCACGTTTCGATTGACGTTTCGGTTCGCGTTCGCATTGCGATTGTAGTTTGCGGAGCGGTTGGCGTTCGAGCGGCGATTGTTCGCCGAGCGGTTACCAGCGTGTTGTCCGCTTCGGTTGGAGCTGCGCGCCTGTGCGCTGCGATTACCGTTGTTCCTATGTGCGCCGCGATTTGAGCCGCCGTTGTACGCACTTCGGCCCGACTGCCGGTTGGCCGACTGCTGATGGCTGCGGCTGCGCGACTGTGCGTGATGTCCACCGCCGCGCGACTGCGCGTGATGTCCGCCGCCACGCTGACCGCCACCACCCCCTCGGCCGCCACGAGCGGGCGCCTCCACAGCAAGGCTGAGCAGCGAAAGGAACATCAGGATCCATGCCAGGGGATTTTTCTTCGTCGTCATGTTGCACCTCCAATGACGAGCGTGCGCCATTGTGGGCCAATGATCTAACGGATGCTCTACCGACTATTCCCGAGGTTTAGCCGGGATCATGGATGATGTGGACTTCGGTCTGAAGGACTAGCCGGACACGCGCCGCAAGAAGTCGGTTCGGTCCCGCTCGACCGGAATCAGGTCGGCGAGCCGCTGGCGCAGGTCGGCGGCGGATGCGCATGTGCGGCTCTCCCGCTTGGCGACCACTGGCGCGATAGGTCCCAGATACTGGGTGAGCGTGCTTGAAATTGAACTCAGCTCGTCCG
>JBEDUM010000187.1:0-3364 GCA_040414585.1 Sphingomicrobium sp.
ATAGAAGATGATCTCGTCGCAGCCGTGAGCCTTGGCGATCACGGCCTTCTCTTCGGTGGACACAGTGCCGATGACACGCAGGCCGAGCAGCTTTGCCCATTGAACCGCGATCAATCCAACGCCGCCGGCGGCTGCGTGAATCAGGATCGTGTCGCCGCTCTTCATCCACGGGTTGGTCTTGAGCAGCCAGTAAGCGGCGCTGAGACCACGCATGGTCATTGCGGCCGCGGTCTGGTGGTCGATGTCGACTGGCAGCTTGATCAACGGCGCTATGCCCATGACGCGCTCGGTCGAATAGGCTCCCAACGGACTGCCGGTGTAGGTGACGCGGTCGCCGATGCGATAGCCGTTGACGTTCGAGCCCACAGCTTCGATCACGCCCGAAGCTTCGACTCCCATGCCGTTCGGAAGAGGCACAGGATAATAGCCCTGGCGGAAATAGGTGTCCGCGAAGTTCATGCCGACCGCGATGTGCCGGACGCGCACTTCGCCTTCGCCCGGATCGCCGACAGGCTGCTCTTCGACTCGAAGCACGTCCGGACCGCCCGGCTCATAAAAGCGAACGACTTTTGCCAATGGAGTTCCCGATTGAAATTCAGCGGGCGCACTATCACCAGCGACCGGAACGAATTATCGAGATCGCGACACGCGCTGGTCACTTGGTGACAAGGTGGGGCGGATGGAACTGGTTCGGGCGGCAGCACTCACGGGTTATTTCGACGCCGCCCGAAGTCTCGGCATCGATGTCGTGCCGTTGCTCAGGAAAGCGGGCCTCACCCGTTCGATGATCAGCAATCCGGAGCAGATGCTGCCCGCGAAATCGGTCATTGGCCTGCTTGAGGAGAGCGCGCGCGTCTCCGGGTGCATTACGTTTGGTTTGAGGATGGCCGAGCAGCGCAAGCTTTCCGACATCGGAATGGTTAGCCTGCTGATCCTCCATCAGCCGACCCTGAGGGAGGCGATAGGTATCGTCGCCGAGTTTCGGAACCGGATCAATTCGACGCTGACGCTGCAATTGGAAGATCACGGCGACGTCTCGTTCCTGCGCGAACATATTGCGCTCAATCGCCCGCTCATCATCCGCCAGGTCAGCGATCTCGCACTCGGCGTCCTCTACAAAGTGTGCAGGTCGATCATGCTTGAAAGCTGGCGCCCGCAATGCGTCTGCTTCAGCTACGAGCGGCCCACAACGGACCGGGCGATCTACCAGCGGCTGTTCGACTGTCCGCTGCAATTCGGGTCTGATTTTGACGGAATCGTAATTGCGCGGAACGATTTCGACCGGCCGCTTCCGGGAGCAGACGCCGCCTTGGCGCGCCACGCCAGGGACCTCGTCAGCGCCGTCATGAACCCCGGGCAGCGAAGCGTGGCGGAAGAGGTCGAGCAATCGATCCGCCTGCTGATGCCGGCCGGGCGGGCGACGATCGGCGAAGTCGCTCATTCGCTGGATACGAATGTACGGACGCTTCAGCGAAGGTTGGAGGAGGAGGAAATCAGCTTCAGCGAGCTGCTCGATCGAGTGCGGATCCAGCAGGTCAGCCAGCATTTTGCGAACCGGCAGCTGAGGCTCACCGACGTGGCGCACCTGCTCGGCTACTCAGGCCTCGCATCCTTCAGCGCCTGGTATCGCGCCCGCTTCAACCAGACTCCCAGCGAAGGCCGCCGCAGCCTGCGGCAGCGCGCAGTAAGCTGACCAACATTAGATTCTCGTGCCTGCGCTGGACGCCGGAAGCAACCCGTCCCAGCGCATCACCTTGCGGTGGCCCGACCAGAGCTCCATTGGGTTAACTCCGCGTCTTCCCTCGCTTTGGGCGATGGCGTCCGTGTCGTCCTTAGCTTCAAATTCGTGGAACGACTCAACTTCGAAAGTCGAACCACGCAGATGGTAGAGCCGATAATATACCATGTTTCAGCTCCCAACCCGTTATTTAAGCAGGGTTACATGGTAAATTTTCGAAGCCGCGAGGTCTATCCAAAGATCAACTGAGTTACTTATCCGGATTAATACTTGGTTCTGTTCTAAAATAGGATTTTTGAAGGTGATTTTTTAAGACTTTATTAACTAATTGTCCGAAGCCGCCGTGTCGGCGAGGGGCGTGAGTCGATAGTCCAGCGGCCGCAAATCGCGGATGCGATGTGGTTGCAATCGCATCAGCTCGGCGCGGCAGGCGTCCCCGAAATCCGAGAAAAGGTCGATGGAATCGCGCGCGAGGAATTCTCGGATCTCTGCCTTCGTCCGATTGGACGCCGCGTACGTCGCCAGAATCTTGTGGGCGATCGCGTTGGCCTCTTTGATCACCTCAAGCGAGGATTGGACGCGCATCCGGCCGATTTCCCCATAAAGTTTGGCCAACCTGCCGGTGTTCAGCTCATTTTCCTGCAACGCATCGGCGAAACAGAGCGCGGCTGCCTCGACGAAACTGCTGTAGATTTGCTGTCTTCGCTGGACTTCCTGCGCAAGCCACTGGCCCTTGGACTGCACGCGCTGAGCGAGCCACGATGCAATGACGGACAAGACTCCACCGATGATTGCGCCGAGCAAGGCTGCAAGCGTCGCGTCCATGATCTGAAATTACAATGAGCGGCGTCCGGATGCCACCAAGACGAACTTTGGCGACCGGAAGAAGCTAGTCCGCCTTGCGTTCCAGCCAGCGCTCCAGCCATTTGATCGTGTAGTCGCCTGCCAAGAAATCCGGCTCTCGGACCAGCTTCTGGTGGAGCGGGATGGTCGTCCTCATGCCTTCGACCACAAACTCCTCGAGCGCGCGGCGGAGGCGCATGATGCAGCGTTCTCGCGTCGAACCGTAGACGATCAGCTTGCCGATCATGCTGTCGTAGTAAGGAGGCACCTTATAGCCGGTGTAGAGTCCGCTATCGACGCGCACGTGCATGCCGCCGGGCGCGACATAATTCTTCACAAGACCGGGTGATGGCGCGAAGGTCTCCGGGTCCTCGGCGTTGATGCGGCATTCGATCGCATGGCCGTGAAGATTCACCTGCTCCTGAACGCAGGACAGCCCTTCGCCGGAGGCGACGCGGATTTGCTCGCGTACCAGGTCGATGCCGGTGATCATTTCGGTCACGGGGTGCTCGACCTGCAGCCGGGTGTTCATCTCGATAAAGTAGAACTCGCCGTCCTCGTAGAGGAACTCGATCGTGCCGGCGCCGCGGTAGCGCATCTCGGCCATCGCATTTGCAACCAGCGTGCCCATGGCGAAGCGCTGCTCGGCCGTGATAACCGGGGAAGGGGCCTCTTCGAGCACTTTCTGGTGGCGCCGCTGGAGCGAACAATCCCGCTCGCCGAGATGAATGGCATGACCCTTGCCGTCACCGAAGATCTGGAACTCGATGTGCCTCGGGTCGG
>JBEDUM010000188.1:0-14263 GCA_040414585.1 Sphingomicrobium sp.
GGGCGCCCTTGGCAAGGACGCTGACGACGAAGATCTGGTGGATGCGCTTTTCCCGCATTGTCGGGTTCATAACGACGCAGCCCTGGAAAAGTAGGCTTTCGCAAGCCACGTGGATCTGGTGCGGACAGATCCTTGCCGGCGGTATTGGGAAATGCGGGCGTCACTGCGAAGATTGTGAGCATTCGCGCCCTTGACTCTCTCAGAGGCGAATCCTATCTCGCGATCATCCCGATCCACCAGTTGCCCGGCGGCGCATTCGTGCGCGCGTCGGTTTTTCGTTTAGGAATTCGGGACTTTCTAGCGACGAGATGGGGCGGATGGCGCCCTGTGGAGCTGAAGAGAGGAACTGAATGGCTCGTATTGCCGGGGTGAACATCCCCACCAACAAGCGCGTCGAAGTCGCGCTTACCTACATCCACGGAATTGGCCGCACCACGGCCAAGGGCATCATCGCCAAGCTCGGCATTTCGCCCGACAAACGCGTCCAGGACCTCACCGACCAGGAGGTGCTGCACATCCGCGAGGCGATCGACAAGGATTATCAGGTCGAGGGCGACCTCCGCCGCGAGACCGCGATGAACATCAAGCGGCTGATGGACCTCGCGAGCTACCGGGGCCTGAGGCACCGCAAGGGCCTGCCGGTCCGCGGCCAGCGCACGCACACCAATGCGCGCACCCGCAAGGGCAAGGCTCGGCCGATCGCTGGGAAGAAGAAGTAGGCTTTTGGCTTGCTCTTCGACCGTCCGTCACCAGCTTAAGAGATTGTAGGAACCAGAATGGCTCAGGCACCGCAGCGCGTCCGCAGAAGGGAGCGCAAGAACATCACGGCCGGCGTCGCCCACGTGAACGCCAGCTTCAACAATACCATGATCACCATCACCGATGCGCAGGGCAACGCGATTGCCTGGTCGAGCGCCGGGATGATGGGCTTCAAGGGAAGCCGCAAGTCGACCCCCTACGCCGCTCAGGTCGCGGCGGAGGACGCGGGCCGCAAGGCCGCCGAGCACGGAGTCCGCACCCTCGAGGTCGAGGTCAAGGGTCCCGGCTCAGGCCGCGAGAGCGCTCTTCGGGCACTCCAGGCGGTCGGCTTCACGATCACCAGCATTCGCGACGTCACCCCCATTCCGCACAACGGGGTGCGTCCTTCCAAGCGGCGCAGGGTCTGACGACGCCACGCATCGCTGTCGTGGGAATCCCGCGGCGAATTTGAGTTTGGTTTAGGCGGGAGACGTCCCGCCAGAGGGCAGGAAGACAAATGGCCGTCAACGCAAAGAACTGGCAGGAACTCAAGAAGCCCAACGCGCTCGAGAAGAAGCAGGCCGGTGGCGACAGCCGCCGTCGCGCCGTGTTCGTCGCCGAGCCGCTGGAGCGCGGCTTTGGAATGACTCTGGGCAACTCGCTCCGCCGGGTGCTGCTGAGCTCGCTTCAGGGCGCCGCCGTCACGTCGATCAAGATCGACGGCGTGCTTCACGAGTTCTCGAGCCTCGCGGGCGTCCGCGAGGATGTTACCGACATCGTGCTCAACGTGAAGCAGATCGCTCTGCGCATGGAAGGCGAAGGGCCCAAGCGGCTTCACCTCAGCGCGACCGGGCCGGCAGAAGTCACCGCGGGCATGATCGCAACGAGCGGCGACATCGAGGTCACCAACCCCGATCTCGTGATCTGCCACCTGGACGAGGGCGCGACCCTCAACATCGAGCTGACCGCGGACATCGGCAAGGGCTACCAGCCGGCGGTCGCCAATCGCCCGGCCGACGCGCCGATCGGGCTCATACCGGTCGACGCACTCTACAGCCCGGTTCGCCAGGTCGCCTACAAGGTCGAGAATACCCGCGTCGGCCAGGAGCTCGACTATGACAAGCTGACGCTCACCATCGAGACCGACGGGACGGTGAACCCGGAGGACGCGCTGGGCTATGCGGCGCGGATCCTTCAGGACCAGCTGCAGCTGTTCGTCCACTTCGATGAGAGCCAGGTCCGCATGGCGCCATCGGCGATGATCGGTCAGCCGACCGCGGCGATGCCGGTCGAGACGCAGGCCGACACCAACCAGCTCAACCGCTACCTGCTCAAGAAGGTGGACGAGCTGGAGCTGTCGGTGAGGAGCGCGAACTGCCTCAAGAACGACAACATCATCTACATCGGCGACCTGGTCCAGAAGACCGAAGCCGAGATGCTCCGAACCCCGAACTTCGGGCGGAAGTCCCTGAACGAGATCAAGGAAGTGCTCGCGAGCATGGGCCTCCGCCTCGGCATGGACATCCCCGGATGGCCGCCGGAGAACATCGAAGAGATGGCGAAGAAATTGGAACAGGAAATGTTGGGCTAACCCAACGATTTCCAACAAAGGGCCACCCCCTGCGGTGGCCCTTTTCATATCTACCATCTCTTCGATGTTCGTAGATCGAGCGCAGGGCGCCTGTCCGGGGGACAGGCGTGACCGCGAGACGAAGAGATGGCCAAGAAGCTCGATCAGGAGATGCTGGGCTAAGAGACACCCCGATCGGCCGAACTTCGGTTCAGGAACAAGGAGGGGCCGCTCCGTTGGGGCGGCCCTTTTTCGTTAGATGCTAACGGCAGCTTTCGACCCATTGCGGACATTAGGCCCCCTCCTCAGGCGGCTTCGGTGGTCGGGCCTTCCAGAGCCTCGATCATCTTCTCGTAGAGGGTTGCTAGTTCTTCGTGGAGCGCCGCGATCTTGGCATCCGCCGCCGCTGCCGCCTGCTTCCGCTCTTCTCCCAACCGACGCTTGTAGTACTCAACATCGAACGCAGACATTTCCACCCCGCAAAAACAAACACGAGTCACATATAGGTCGCAAAATTGAGGCCAGTTTTCAATAGCCTACTCGGGTCCTGACCTTTGATCGTCGGCTGTCCGACGTTTGGTAATATGCGTCTTAAACGGTCCGGTGTTTACGGTTGGATGAATTAGACCCAGGTCATGTCGAATTAGCGATCCTCGACAGTTGTTCGGCGGTAGCTAGCCTACGCGACCTCGTCACGGCGAGCCACGTAGGAGGCACCGGAATGACTGACATCGAAAATCGCGTTCACAATGTTGTAGTTGACGAAGCTGGTCTGGAGGGCGCTGCTATCGGGCTCGCAGACGACCTCACAACCGACCACGGTGTTGATGATCTAGACCTCATGAAGATTGCCATGCGCCTGGAGGAGGTCTTCGGCGTTGAGGTCAACGACGACGCTCTCCAACAAGAACGCACTGTCGCCAACTGCGTCGACATAGTTCGCGAGCGCCTAGAACCGGCCTAGGCGATTACAGCAGATCGCGGCTCCTTGGAGTGTGAGGGAACGATGAACATCGTCGAGCGCGCTTTTGAACCTGGGCGGGGCGCTAGCGCGCCAGGCCGTTCATCCAGTCCGCCGTTGCCTGAAGTTCCTCGGGCGTAATGCCGGATTGCTCGGCGGCGACGGCGACGTGGCGAAGGGCGATCAATTCCTTCGTACTGATCGGTTCATCGAACAGCAGGCCGCAGCGGCCGGAAACCGACCAGACCACTGTGCCGAACGTGTCGATCTCACCGCACTTCAGGATAACGTCCTTCCCGACTGCGGGCAGGTCCGAGCCTTCCAGCCGGGCCCCGGTCTGCGATATATCGAGAAGGCTGGTGCGGCGATGACCGCTGAGCGCGTCGACCGTCGCGGGCAAGACGATATGGGCGCGCGGGCTGGTTCGTCTCCCGCGCTGCTCAGGATCGTCTGGCCGAGGCGCTTTGCGCCGATCTTGTTGAGCGGACGCCATCCAGACTGCTTAGAATTGTTTGCTTAAGAACGAATTACGACCGCATGTGATGTGCCCACGCCAGGCCCCCGGATCAACGTCCTAGCGTCCCGCTTTCCACCCATTGCAGACATTAGCTCGATGGGTTGGTTGCGGACGACCAATGGATGTGAATGATTTCCCAACGTCCCGCCCATTCCTGCCACTAGGCGCACTGGCTCGCGAGCCTTGGTTGCAGCGACATAAGCTGAGCGGTTGCAATCTCGTAACCTGTGCCGGTTCGCCTCAGCACCAGCATGAGAACTCGCGATCTTGGCGCATGTGGGCGTAAGTGAAATATCGGACCGGTAGAACGGATTGAACGGGCGCTCCTCAAAGCACCTTCACGTTCAGCGTTGCCGAAATCGTTCGGCCCAGAGGTCGCTAATAGCCGCGGTAGCCTGCCCGGTAGTAGGCCGCCTGCCGGGCCCGGTAGACCGCGCCAATGAACTGCGGCCGAGCGCGCTGCCACGCGCCCCAGTAGCAATAATTGTAGGCTGGTTCGGTGAAGCCGTACGCGCGATCCTGGTCGTAAAGGCAAATGCGCTCCGCAGCGTGATTAATGCGCAACTGCAGGGCCTCCTCGCCGGCGCGGGTCGCGAGGTTGAGATCCCAGTAGGGGACGCGCTCGGCGCGGTAATTGGACGGGGCCTCGATGTAGATCTGCGCGGACGCGGGCAGACCGGCGAAGACAAACGACGACGCGAGCCCGGCCAGAACGGCTGCTGTCCCTCCTTTGGAGTGGGTGACCATCTCGTCTCTCCTTCTGGTCAACGAGCGCACAACGAACGACTGGCTCTTCCGGGGCCATGACCGGCGGGGCAGAGGGCCACCGGCAAAGTGTCCGAATGTGCTTTCCGGGCTAACCGTATCGGTTGGTGCGCCCGCGAATTCAGGACGGTTGGGCGGGTGCCTGGTTTTCAATGATTGGAGACGTCGCCGCTCCGCGAGTGACGGATTTTTCAATCCCGAGTCGCTTCCGCGCCCGGGCCAGCATCGCTTCGAACCTTGGGTCGTCGCGCAACGATTCGAGGTCGGGATCGGCTTCGATGAGGTTGATATGAAAGGCGCCGGCGGTGGCGAGCGAGCGCTCGAGGTGCCGGAGCGCGCCGTCCTTGTCACCGATGAAAGCCGCGAGCGCGCAGGCGAAATTGTAGCGCATGCTGCGGTTGTCGGGATCGACCAGCATCGCCCGTTCCATCCATTCGCGGGAACGGTCGGCCTGCCCCAGCACCGCATACGCGCCGGCACCGAAGCTCATCGCCGCACCGTTGCTCGGATCCTGGGCGAGCACCTGCTCGGCCTGTGCGATGGTCGTTTCCGCGGCAGCTTTCTTTGCCGCGTTGTTGCCCAGTGCATGATGAAGGGTCACCAGCCGCGCCCAGGCGTGCACATCAGAGTCCATTAGCGCGACCGCTTTCTCCAAGTGCCGGGCTGCGTCCTCCAGCCTTCCCTGACGCATGTAGACCCGCGCCGCTTCCTTGTTGACCTCCCATGACTCCGGATCGAGCCGGAGGGCGGTCTCCATCTCGGCGTCGGCCTCGGCATATTGCTGACGTTCCTCGTGCCGGCGGATCATCGGCAGATGCGCCTCGGCGATTGACGCGTCGACGGTGAGGGCGGTGTGTGCCGCCGCAAAGCCGTCGTCGACCTGGCAGCGAAAGGCATAGCGGAGGTTGGACTGAGCCATTGCGAGGAGTGCCCAGGCGCGGCCGTAATAGGGGTCGACCTCCACCGCCCGGCCGCAAATGCGCATCACGCGCTCCTCGCGGCGAAGATCGCCGATATTGCCGGTGAGCCAATATTGGCGGGCGAGCAGGTATAGGTTGTAGGCCTCCGCGCTCTGAGTGCCGCGCTGCTCGATCGCCTTCTTCTCTTCGGGATGCAGCCTGAGCTTGAGAGCGGCGACGATCGCCTTGGAAATCTCGTCCTGGATCGTGAAGATGTCGGTGAGGTCCCGGTGGAAGCGGTCCGCCCAGACGTGACCGCCGGTCCGCCCGTCGATCAACTGCGCGCTGATACGGACCTGGTTGCCAGCCTTGCGCACGCTGCCTTCAAGTACATGGGTGACGCCTAGCGTTGCCGCGACCTCGCATACATTCACCGACTGGCCCTTGAACGTGAAGGCGGTGTTGCGGGCGATCACCTCGAGCGCTGAGACCTTGGACAGGTCGGTCGTGATGTCCTCGCTGATCCCGTCGCTGAAATATTCCTGCTCCACGTCGCCGCTCATGTTCTGGAAGGGCAGGACGCAGATCGAAACCTCGCGCGACGACGGCCTGCGGCTTGTCTTGCTTTCCTTCGGACCCGCCAGCTCGGCGACGCTCGCGAGCAATTTGCTCCAGCCGCGCCCCGTCCTTTGGCCGTCCCAATTCTTGAGGTCAGCGCACTGGATTTGATTGAACGGAAGGGGCGGGATGACCCCGTCGAGGGTCGCCTGCACCAACGTCAGGGCCGCGCGCGCCGTATCGGCCTCCGCGCGCACCCATTGCGACTTTACCGCTTCGGCGGACCACAGCACGACGACCGCCTTGGCGCCCTTCAGCCGCTCTTCGATGATCTCGGCATAGGCGCGATGGGCGGGGAGCTCGTCGTCACGCCAGACCTCATACCCCGCCTCGCGCAGGGCGTCGGCGATGTCCGTCGCGAGCGGCTCGTCGGAACGAGCGTAGGAGATGAAGACGTGGGACATGCGGCCGAGCCCGCCGCCGCCTATTCGGCCGTCGTCGGATCGATCGTGCTTCGCACTCGATTGATCTTGTTGCAGGGGAATCCGCCGCGTTGCGCGTGCTCGCGGACCATGTCCTCGTTCGGAGCGCGATAGATGCAATAGAGTTTGTTGTCGGTGACGTAGCTGTGCACCCACTGGATCTCCGGCCCAAGATCCTTGAGCACCGAGCATGACGTCTGCGAAGCAAGCTTCAAATCTTCCGGGCTAAGCTGCCCTGCACCAGGCATTTCCCTCTCGATCACGAACTGCGGCATGTTGCCCCTCCTGCCGTTCACTATTCGAGCCAGAACGGGTCCATATCACGTGTTCGAGGCAATGTCCCAAAGGCAACTTGTTGTCGCCCGGCGCTATTCTTCGGTCCGCACCAACACCGTTTCGCCAATGAGCAGGAACAACAGGAAGGGAGCCCAGGCGGCGACGAGCGGCGGATAAGCGCCCGCATTGCCCATCGCGAGGCTGAAATTGTCAGCCACGAAAAAAGCGAAACCAAGAGCCATGCCGACGACGGCGCGCAGCAGCACCTGCCCCGAACGGGCGAGACCGAATGCGGCGACCGCGGCCAGTAGCGGCATCAACAGGGTCGAGAGCGGGCTCGAAATTTTGTGCGCGAGGCCAGCGCGAGCCTCATCGGTCGGACGGCCGGCAGCCTCTAGCTCGGTGATGCGGCGCTTGAGCGTCCAGTAGTCCAGTTCGGTGGGATCGACCTTCGCGATCGTGAGCTGGTCCGGCGTGACACCGCCAAGTCCGGTCATCTGCGGCTTCTTGATGATCAGGCTCATGTTCGCGTCATAGATACGGACATCCTTAAACAACCAATCGCCGGTGGGCCGGCGTGCCATGCTGTCGGCCTGGATAACCCGCTGGAGGACGCCGCCGGAGCGATCAAAGATCCTGACCTGCCGGGCGATTAGGCGCTCGCCTCTGCCATTGACGATATTCGCGTGGACCAGATCGTCTCCGCTCAGGACCCAGACATTGGCGAGGATTCCACGGTCAGGCGGAATGGGCTTGTAGTCATTGTCGGACCAAGCATTCAAGACGCGCGCCGAGTTGACCACAACCCCTTCGTTGAATGCGAACAGCGCGGCCGCAATCCCGATGCTTGCAACGACAACCGGCGCGAGAATCTGGTGGGCGGAGAGGCCAGCGGCCTTCATCGCAACGACCTCGCTGTGCTGATTGAGGCCGACGAAGGCGATCAATGTGCCCAGCAGCACCGAAAAGGGTAGGAAGCGTGAGACGAGAAGCGGGATTCTCAGGCCGACGTAGCGCCACAGCTCCGCATCGCCATTGCCTGGAACAGCGAGGATCTTGCCGGATTCGCCCAGGACGTCGAGGGTGATCAGGACGAGGACCAGAGCAACGAGCACCGCGAGGCTGCGCGTCAGAAACAGACGGACCATGTACAGAGCAAGGTGCCGTGACGGGAAAAAGCTGAGATTGATCATGCCTCACCGAACCTCGGCATGAGCGCGCGGACCCGTTTCGCCGTCCTTGCAAAGAACCATTCAAGGGTGCCAATCGGCTGCCCGCCCGGCCTAGCGGCCAGCACGTGATACATCCAAAGAATGAGGCCTGTGAGAAGTATGAGCGGCACCCAGAGCGCTACGATCGCGTTCACGTCCCCACTCGTCGCCATCGCCTGCGCATATTGGTTGACCTTGTGATAGGCGACCACGATCAGGATCGACAGGAAGATCCCAAGCGAGGATGAGCTTCGCTTTGGCGGCACCGCCAGGGAGACCGCCAGGAACGGTAGCATCAGCATCATGATGACTTCGACCAACCGGAAATTGAAGGTGGCCTGCGCCTCCAGCTTCTGATGCACGTTCGGCGCGGCTCCCCCGTAGCCGATCCGCCACAGCTCGTGCAGGTAAAGCTCATCCGAGATCGTGCCTCCGCGACCGCGGAACTGGTCGATTGCGGGGAGATTGACCGGCAGGTCGTAGACTTCGAACGCGAGCGTTCTGGGAGTCGAGAACTTCGGCGAATCCTGGATGAGGCGTCCCTGGGTCAGCCGGAACAGGATGACGTCCGGGTTGTCGGTCGACAGGAACCTGCCGCCCTGCGCCGTTGCGGCGACCATCGTGCCGTTCGGTTCGTCCGCCTGGACGAAGATGCCATGCAGCTGCGTGCCCCTGTTTTCGCTTCGTTCGATCCGAACCGTCAGGTGCCTACCGAGAGTGTTGAACTCCCCGACCTTGATTGACGCGCCGAGCGCTCCTGACTTGAGATCGAAGCGGAGGCCTTCGTACCGATAATGGGTGTAAGGCTCGAGATAGCCGACGATGAACAGGTTGATGATCATCAGTGGGATCGCAAAGGCGAAGGGAACGCGCAGCAGCCGTCCGTATCCGATGCCGATGCCGCGCATCGCGTCCAGCTCCGATGATAAAGCGAGCTTTCGAAAAGCAAGGAGGATTCCGAGCATCAGACCAATCGGAATCCCTAGCGACAGATATTCAGGAAGCAGATTGGCGAGCATCCGCCAGACGACGCTGACCGGCCCACCCGCGTCGACCACGTATTGGAAAAGCCGGAGCATCTTGTCGAGCACCAGCAGCATCGCCGCAAGCACCAGCGTGCCGACCAGCGGAACCGCGATGGAGCGCGCCAGATAACGGTCGATCAAGCCGACTTGCCGCAATTTTGACCGTCCCAACACCATGATTTGGCCGCAAACACAGCCGACATTGTACAGCGGACGGATACAGCTTCACGATCCGAAGTCGTCCGTCCGCGAGTGCCCTATAGCAACTGGTCCAGTGAATTAATGGAGAAATCGCCCGCTTCTGCAGAAATGATGGAGTCCGCGGGAGAAGTGTGCCCGTGGCACGCAGCAGCCTCCTGCATGGCGCGATCCTCACGAGTGCGCATTGCTCTGCTGTCGAACCCGAAATCGACGGGCAACATCGCGCAGCTGCCGCGCATCCGTGAATATTGCTCGGATCACCCGGATCTCTTCCACTACGAGGTCGAGGACGCGAGCCAGATCGGCGAGGCAATGAAGATCATCGCTCGCGTGCGGCCGAAGGTGCTCGCGATCAATGGTGGCGATGGTACAGTCCAGGCGGCGCTTACGGAGCTGCATAACGGCGATTATTTCGGTGATGAGCGGCCTCCGGTGGCGGTGCTCCCGAGCGGCAAGACCAACCTGATCGCGCTCGATCTCGGCGCGCGTGGCGACCCGGTCGAGACCTTGGAGCGGTTGATCGAGCTGGCGCGGACCGACGATCTTGCGCCCTACACGGTTGCCCGTGAACTGATCGCGCTGCGCCGTCCCGGAGCGGAGGACCGGCCAGTGATCGGCATGTTCCTCGGCGGCGCGGGCCTTGCCGAGACGATGCTCTATTGCCGCAACAAGATTTATCCGCTGGGCCTGCCTAACGGCCTGGCCCACATGTTGACGGCCACGGCTGCCTTCCTGAAGGCCGTATTCGGCTTGAAAGCAGACTTCCTGCCGCCCGATTCAAAGCCGCTCAGCGTATCGCTGTCGGAAAGCGACCAGCAGCTGACCGGGCGCTTCTCGCTGCTAGCGATCACCACGCTCGAAAAGCTGTTGCTGACTGCCGATTTCGGCGCCCGTAGGGAAGGGACGTTGAGGCTTCTCGCCATCGAGGATCATCCCAGGTCGGTGGTTGGAGCGCTCGCAGCAAGCATCAGCAAGAAGCTTGGCCGGGCTCGCGTCAGGGGAGTCCATTTCGAAGAGGCTGACGAGATCCTGATCGAGGGCGAGAGCTCTCATCTGATTCTCGATGGCGAAACGTTCCGCGCCGAAACCGGGCGGCCGATCCATTTGCGGACGGCCCAGCCGCTATCCTTCGTCAAGCTGGCGGCTTAACCAGCGGTCCCATGAACGAATTGCGGGCCCTCGTTGCCGAGGAACTAGGCGTGCCCGTCGACCCACGTGTCTCTACGATGGCGCAGGCGATCGCGGACAGGCACGCGCCCGCGAGCCGTGCGGTCTTGTTCTACGGCTCATGCCTTCGCGAGAAGAAGCTCGAAGGTCTGATGCTCGATTTCTACCTGATCGTTTCCGACTACCGGAGCGCCTATGGAAAGCGCTGGCTGGCGGCGGCAAACCACCTGATTCCTCCCAATGTCTTCTACTTCGAGAAGGGCGGATTGGCCGCCAAATATGCCGTGCTGAGCGAGGCCGACTTTCGTCGCCTGAACGGCCCGGAGACGAGGAGCGTGTCGGTCTGGGCGAGGTTCGCTCAACCATCGCGGCTGGTCTGGGCAAAAAACGCGGCTGCTCGTAGCCACGCGGTTGACGCGGTGAGCCGCGCCGCTCCTACTTTGCTTGCGGCGGCGGGCAGACACGAGGGGGAGAAGCCGCTCGACTGGTGGCGCCGCGCGTTCGTGCTGACTTATTCGGCCGAGCTGCGCGCGGAGCGAAAGGGCCGCAGCATCTCAGTCGTCGATGCCGCCCGGCAACGATACATCCGGTTCACGGAGCCGGCGGCTGCGGCAATCGAGCGCGCGCCCACATCCGGTTGGCGGCGTCGGAGGCTCCAAGGCAAAGCTCTGTCAGTCCTGCGGCTCGCGAAAGCGAGCCTGACGTTCGCCGGTGGCGCCGATTATATCGCCTGGAAAATCAACCGGCATGCGGGGACGGAGATCCAATTGAAGCCGTGGCAGCGGCGCCACCCGCTACTCGCCGCGATCAGCCTCTTGCCCCGCTTGCTGAAGTCCGGGGCGGTTCGGTAGCAGTTCGAGCAAGAGCCGCGGAGACGGCGCTCGCCAGCGCTCCGACCGTGAACGGCTTGCGAAGCAGTTCATGGCCGCGAAGGTCGTCGCTCTCTCCCTCCCCCACGTAGCCGGTCACGAACAACACCGCAAAATCGCACGGCTGAGTCGTCTTGAGATGGCGGATCAGCTCGGGGCCGGTCATTTCGGGCATGATCACATCGGTGATGACGAGATCGAACTCCTGCGCGTTGAATAGCTCGATGGCCTCGGCACCGCCGCCACAGGCAACGGGGTCATAGTCGAGATCCTCGAGTGCATCGACCGTTGCTGTCCGAACGCGCGGATCGTCCTCCACAAGGAGGATTCGAGCACCGGCGACATGGGCTTCGACATCCGGACGATGTGCTGCCGGATGAATGCGAACGGCAGCAGCGACTTCGGTGCGCGGCAGATAGATGGATACAATCGTGCCTTTGCCGACCTGGCTCTCAATTCCGACTTCGCCTCCTGACTCGTGTGCAAATCCGAAGATCTGACTGAGTCCGAGACCAGTGCCCTTGCCCACCGGCTTGGTTGTGAAGAAAGGCTCGAACGCCCGTTCGAGAACTTCGGGCGGCATGCCGCAGCCCGTATCGGTCACGCTGATCTTCATATAATCGCCCGCGCGAATGTCGCCGACCTGATTGGCGCCGAGCTTCACATTTTCCGTGGCGATCCGCATCAGCCCCTGGCCATCCATCGCATCGCGGGCGTTGACGGCAAGATTGACGATCGCATTCTCGAGTTGGTGCGGATCGACGTAGGTAGCCCAGGTATCGGGCGCGAGTTCCAGCTCGATACGAACCCGCTCGCCAAGCGTGCGGTCCAACAAGTCGGACATTCCGCCGATCAGCTCACTGCTGTCGACGCGCTCGGGCAGGAGCGGCTCGGAGCGGGCGAAGGATAGCAGGCGGCGCGTCAGAGCGGCGGCCCGGGTGGCGCCTTCCATCGCGTTCTGGAGGTGCATCATGACCTCGCGCCGCGGACCATTGAGACGGCGGAGCGCCAAATCGATCCCGCCGACGACGACTGCGAGCATGTTGTTGAAGTCATGCGCAATGCCGCCTGTCAGCTGCCCGACAGCTTCCATCTTCTGGACCTGTCGGAGCTGAGCCTCGGCGGCCTCGCGCTCGGCGGCTTCGGCCTTGAGCGCCTGATTGGCCTCCCACAGCTCGTGCGTGCGTTCACGAACGGCATGTTCGAGCTGCTCGGAACGCTCCGCCTCCGTCTCGATCTGACGGCGGGCCTGCGCGTTCTGACGGAGCGCCTGGACTGCAACCACGCCGAGGAAGATCGCGCCGAGGCCGACGAGAATGCCGAGCCAGCTCAGATAATCGGTGAACTGGTTCGCCTGCGCTGAGAAGAAATCGCTCTGCTCGATGCGCGTCCTCAGCGATTGGCGTTCGACCCGAATGATGTCCTCGAGCTTGTTGTCGAGGGCCTGTCCGGTGCCAGTCTTCGCGGCCTGGTAGAAATAGCTAATTCCGGCGTCGCCCTGCTTTGCCAGTGCGGCTCGCGCAGCAATCGACAATTCTCCGCCGCGCTTGCGGTAAAGCTGTCTCAGCTCCGCAACGCGCCGGAGCTGGTCGGGGCTGTTACGCATCAGGTCGCTGAGCCGGTCGATCTGGAAGCCCGCAAGCTGCCAGTCGCTGGCATAGATATTGCCGCTGCCGTGGACGTCCTCGTCGAGAACGAAACGGGCAAGCGCAGCCTCCGATCTCGAGACATTGGCGCTAACGTTGCGAACGACGAGGGCTACGTCATAGGCGTGGCGCTCGGCGCTCAGAGCCCGCTCGCGGGCCTCGTTCGCGAAGGCCACCATGAAGACCATGGCGACGAGGATGAGAGCTGCAACGAGGCCGGCGGCTGCGGCGCCACCACGGCGCCAGTCGAACTGAACCTCGTCTTCGTCCCCAACCCCGATCATTTTGTTAGTTTAGCCCCGTTAACCTTTGGGCGAAACCCACGATCGCGGTTTGGTTCCGTCCGGTTTCCTCAGCTTATGCAACCTGTTGCACGGCCTGCCGCAGTGAACATCGCCAAGATTTCACCGACTTGCTCCTCACTGTGGAGCGCGCAGAGCGAGCAGCGAAGGAGCGTCATTCCTGCCGGCGTGGCTGGGGGACGCGCGAGATTCACGTAAAGACCTTCCTTCAAAAGCGCCTCCCACATCGCAGCGCCGGTTTCGAGGTCGGGCATGATGACGGCGATGATCGCAGACTGCGGTTCATTGGTCCCGAGGGTGAAACCGAGCTGGCGAAGTCCAGCATGGAGGCGCTTGCTGTTCTCCCACAAGTGGGCGCGCTTGCCTGCGCTGTCCATCAACTTGCGGATCGACGTCGCCGCCGTGGCGACCACCGAAGGCGGCAGCGAGGCGGTAAAGACGTACGGGCGGCAGACTAGCCGCAGGATCTCGAACTTCGGGTGGTTCGAAACGCAGAAGCCGCCGACGGTGCCGACCGATTTGGAGAATGTGCCGATAATGAAGTCGACGTCGTCAATGACTCCCTGCGCTTCGGCGACGCCCCGGCCATGCTCGCCGATGAAGCCCATAGAATGCGCCTCGTCCACGAGGACCATCGCGCCATTTGCCTTGCAGACCGCGACCATTTCCTTCAGCGGCGCGACATCCCCGAGCATCGAGTAGACGCCTTCGAGGACGACCAGCTTGCCGGCCTCCGCCGGAATACGCTTCAGGCGCTTTTCGAGCGCTTCGATGTCGTTATGGCGGAACGGTACGATCTGGGCGTTGCCGAGCGCGCAGCCATCGTAGATCGATGCGTGACTGTCGATGTCGAGGACGATGTAGTCATCCTTGCCCGCAATCGTCGAAATGACGCCGAGGTTCGCCTGGTAGCCGGTCGAGAAGACCATGGCATGATCCATGGCGTAGAAGTCCTTGAGTGCCTGCTCGACCGCTTTGTGGCCGACGTAGGTGCCATTGAGGACGCGGCTACCGGTAGTGCCCGAGCCAAAGTCGTCGAGGGCCTTGTGACCGGCGCCCACCACGTCCGGGTCAAA
>JBEDUM010000189.1:0-29780 GCA_040414585.1 Sphingomicrobium sp.
GCACCTGCCCGGCCCCGCCGCCTCCACCTCCGCCGCCTCCGGCTGAGCGTGGCGAGCGCGGGAAGTAACTCGAGTAACGCTTTCGAAGGGGAGCAAGAGAATCCCGGGCGAGGCACGATGCTCCGCCCGGGATTTTTCTTTTGAGTGCGAGAAACTTGATCGCGTCCCGGATTTCGCTATAGGCGCCCGCTCGTATCGCTTCGGCGGTGCACCGTCCGAGACAGCTGCTGGAGGTTTCCTCCTTAATTTGCAGCCTAGACGGGGACAGGAATCATTCGGAGCGGTCCACCCGCTCCGTCGTGCGTTGCCGTGCAGCGCCACCGATCAATGCCCCCACGGACATTAGTCGCTCAGGCCTAGCCGCCTGAGCATTTTGTTGAAGCTCGATCGAAGGATGACTTCGGTCGAAACTCTGGAGTTGGCATGGATCGTTCGCAAAAAGCCGATCTGGTCGCCGAGCTGAAGAACGTCTTCACCGAGACGAGCGTGGTGGTTGTCACCCGCAATCTCGGGCTGTCCGTGGCCCAGTCCACGGAGCTGCGCCTGAAGATGCGCGATGCTGGCGCCCAGTTCAAAGTTGCGAAGAACCGACTTGCCCTGATTGCGCTCGAGGACACGCGCTACAAGCCGATCGGCGACCTTCTGAAGGGCCCGACCGCGCTTGCGACGTCCGAAGACCCTGTCGCGGCCGCCAAGGTGGCGGTCGATTTCGCGAAGACGACCGACAAGTTCGAGATCGTCGGCGGAGCGATGGGCGACACGGTCCTCGACGTGAACGGGATCAAGGCGCTTGCTGCGCTGCCCTCGCTCGACGAACTGCGCGCGACCATCGTGGGCCTCATCCAGGCGCCCGCGACCAAGATCGCCCGCACGATCAACGAGCCAGGCGCTCAGCTGGCCCGGGTCTTCGGCGCCTACGCAGCTCAGGCTGCCTAAGCGAAGTCTTTTTCATCAACACACGACAATCGGGGGCAATGCCCCACCAAGGAGTATCAAATGGCTGACATTACTAAGCTGGTCGACCAGCTTTCCGAACTGACCGTTCTCGAGGCCGCGGATCTCGCCAAGGCTCTCGAAGAGAAGTGGGGCGTTTCGGCCGCGGCTGCGGTCGCGGTTGCCGGTCCGGCTGCCGCCGGCGGCGGCGCGGCTGCTCCGGCTGCCGAAGAGAAGACCGAGTTCGACGTGATCCTGACCGGCGACGGCGGAAAGAAGATCAACGTGATCAAGGAAGTCCGCGCGATCACCGGCCTTGGTCTCGGCGAGGCGAAGGCGCTGGTCGAGGGCGCTCCGAAGCCCGTCAAGGAAGGCGTCAACAAGGAAGAGGCCGAGAAGATCAAGAAGCAGATCGAGGATGCTGGCGGCACCGTCGAACTCAAGTAAGCTTCTACGCTTCTTGCTGAAAACGGAAGGGCGGCTCTCCGGGGCCGCCCTTTTCTATTGGGATACTGTGATCGTCCCCGACCGATCACTTGCCTGTGCTATTGCAAAGGCACTCTAAACTCCGCACACCGAAGTCACCTCACGGGTGGAGCGCGATAGTGAAAGATCTTCGCGTTGAATCATTTGACAAGCGTCGAAATGCGCTCGTCTTCATCGCGGCGGTCTCACTAGCCGTCTCCGTGGCGGCAATTTCCGCAGTTTTTGTGCCAGTTGGTTTCCAGGGCCGCGACGATCTGCATTACATGCTTGCCGCGCAGCAGTGGCTGAATGGACCGGTAGTGGGCGCCAATCACTGGGCCAACCGCATTCCATATGTTCTTGCCATTGCTGTTTCCTATCGCGCGACCGGCAGCTGGGAGACGGCTCTCTACCTTTTGCACTCGATCTGCTTCGTGGGCGCCGCGGCATGCATCTGGCTGATCGGACGAACATGCTTTGAGCAGGGCCGTGTCGCATGGTTCGGACTGGCGGTATTCTTCACGACGCCACTGCTCTTCCGTCTTCCAAGTGTCTTTTATCCTGAAGCTCTAGAGATCTTTCTGGCCGCGATTGCCGCGACCATGGTGCTCGGACGGAGTGACGTTCGGCCCGAAAGTAGGATCCCGTGGCTCTTCACCGCTGGTTTGGTGGGAGGACTGGTCCTGTCGATACGGGAGACGGCCCTCGCCTTGCCGATTGCTCTGGCGGCGATCATCCTGCTCGACAGGTCGCAAACACCTCAACTGCGCCGTCGATACGTTGCGTCTTTAGCTTTGGGATATGCGACACCCGTTCTCGCAGAGCTTTTCTATTATTGGTTGATGACCGGCGATCCGCTGCACCGGCTGAGCGTCGATTCCCGCCATATCGAATTCGTCACTCCTGAACGTTTGGCGGGCGGCACGCCGCCTCCCTCAACCCGGGTGCTGTTCAACTGGGACTTGGCTTCGCGATGGCGCATACCCTCGACGGTCGAGAGTCATTGGACGATCTCGCCCATTGTGAGGTTGTTCACATCGCCCGGCATGCTCCTCACGCCATGGGTCGCCATCTTCGGCGGGGTGATCGCCTGGCGCAGCGGAGCTAGATCGCGCGAGCTTGTCATTCTCGTCGTCCTGACGGTGATGGTTCAGTACGTTTTGAACACGTTCGTTCTCTCGCTGCCGCCGAACACTCGCTATTTTGGTCTTTCGCTGGCCTTATTGTGCGTGCTTGCCGGTGCGGCGCTGGCCCAAATCCGTCCTCTCGCCGCGGCCCTTGCTTGCTTCGGATTGCTCTTTTTATTTCCCGCACTCGTCGTCGCGGTCGGCCAGTCGCGGCCTAGCCTCACCGTCGATCTGGTTGAGGCGACTGCCGATCGCCTGAATACAACGATCTATCCGACCGGTCAGCTTGCGAAGTTGGAAGCGCTGAGGTTGCGCGACCGGCCGGCGATTCGCTCAAAGGTATCGATAGCAGCACCTGCACCCGGCGCGTTGGTGGCAGGCCTGAGTTATGACAGGCCGAGCGACTGGAACCGATCCTGTCCCGACCATCGCCCTGCATTCCAGGCTATTGCAGAATTGAGGCCCAATATGTGGTTGTGGAACGGTTTGAAGATCACAGGGATCGCGGGGAGAGTCCCTCACAAGTTCACCGCATTGCTGCAGGACGAGCAGGACGCGGTGCACCTGATGAAGCGGCGCTGCTAGGTCGAAGGCCAGCGTCAGGCCTTGAGCGTTCCCGTCATTTCCTGGCCGTCGCGATCATACGCTTGATGTCGCACAACTATCCCGTGAGGAGCAGAAAATTGTCGTAAATTGTCGCGAGATCAGACCGCCAGACTGTCCAGGAATGCGTCGATCGCCGCCGTTGCTGTCGGCTCGTTGAGTTCGGGCGCGTGGCCGACGCCCGGTACGACGGCGAACTTCGCGTTTGGCGCAGCTGTCCGCATCTTCGCCGCCGCATCGGCGCTCAGAAGGTCACTGATCTCTCCGCGCACTACCAGCAGCGGTTTCTCTGCCAGAGCTCCGAACAAGGGCCACATGTCAATCGTCGGAGTCGGCGCCGCTTCAAACGGCACGACGATTGCCATGTCGTAGTCGAAGCGGATTTCACCAGCGTCCTCGCGGCAGACGCGATGCGCCATGCGCACCCAGTCTTCGTGGCTGTAGCTCGCTGGAATCCGGCCGACGTTGTTCGCGATCGTTTCAGCGGCGGCGTCCCAACTGCCGAACCGCACATCGTTGCCGACATAGCCGCGGATGCGGTCAAGTCCGGATTGTGTGAACTCCGGACCGATGTCGTTGAGGATGGTCGCGGCGATCCGTTGCGGCGCTATCGCGGCGACGGTCATTGTGACCAGACCGCCGAGCGACGTGCCCACGAATATGGCCTGCTGGATGGCTAGCTGATCGAGCAGCTCGATCACGTCGCCCGCGTAGACCAGCGGATTGTAGCGCATCGGCTGCGGATCGTAGGCGCTGTTTCCACGCCCGCGAAATTCCAGAGCGATGACCCGGAACCGCGGCGAGCATCGCTCGGCGAAATCGGCGAAGTCGCGACTGTTGCGGGTCAGACCAGGCAGGCACAGCAAAGGCGGCTTATCGACGCTTCCCCCGTAGTCGCGGTAATGCAGACGCAGTCCGTCGCGGACTGTGAAATACCGATCTTCATAGCGCTTCTGTTCGCCGTCCTCCGCGGCAGCTTCATTCATGCCTGGAGCCCCGAACGAAGCATGCGGCTGGTCACGTCGGCGACACATTTGGAATCCTCGCTCGCCCAGACCGAAAAACGCAAACCCAGGAAAACGTTCGCACCCATCATCGCCCAAGCCAGCATTTCGAGCTCGGCGTCAGAATAGTCTGCGCTGATCTCACCCTTGTCACGCCCTGCAATCAGGCGCGCCGCGATGCGCGTCGCGGTTGTCTCGTAATGTTCGCGATAGGCGCTCGCATCGACGAACTCCGCTTCATCGATGATGCGATAGACATCGCGGTGTTCGCGAGCGAATTGCAGGAAGGATTCAAGGGCCCGCCGCTCACCATCGATCGCATCCGTCGCATCCTTGAACGCGGGGGCGACATGGTCGCGCACCAAGGCGGACATGTCGCGAACAACCGCCTGGAACACGACCTCCTTGGAATCGAAGTACGTATAGAATGTGCCAAGCGCGACGCCGGCACGCTGCGTGATCCCTACAATCGAACTATCTGAAAAGCCGCGCTCGCCGAACTCGTTGCGGGCCGCATCGAGGATCTTTCGCAGCGTACGCTCACCGCGCGCGGTGCGCGGCGCTTTGCCGTCGCTCGCGGCGCTAATCTGCTCTTCCTGATCCACACGGCCCCCCATGTCTTTCCCTACCGGTTTAGTCCTCGTACTCGCAAGTTGAAAGTCGGTTCAACTTTCACTATGGCTGTTTGTGACTTCGGGCGCAACCGGCGCTCGGAAGGGGGAGAATCAGTTGATGCGCGTCATTTCTGCACGCGCCGCTTTGTTCGGCACGGTTGCCGCCGCGGCGCTCTACACGACACCGGCTGCCGGCCAGGAAAATCCAAGCACGGCCCCGGCGAACCAGAACAATCAGCAGACCCAGACTCAATCAGCGGCCGGCAGCGACCAGGAGATTGTGGTGACGGCACGGCGCCGGAACGAGCTGCTGCTCAACGTGCCGATTGCCGTCACTGCTTACTCGGGCGAACAACTCAACCGCCGCGGCGCGCTCGACATCACCGACGTGGCCAAGACGACGCCCGACGTCACGCTCAAGCCGTCACGCGGCACGAACTCCACGCTCACCGCATTCATCCGCGGAGTCGGACAGCAAGACCCGGTCGCCGGCTTCGAGCAAGGCGTGGGACTGTATCTCGACGATGTGTATCTCAACCGCCCACAAGCGGCAGTGCTCGATATTTATGACGTTGAGCGAATCGAAATCCTGCGCGGGCCGCAAGGAACTCTATACGGCCGCAACACTATCGGCGGCGCAATCAAATATGTGACCCGCCGCATTCCAACGGACGGGCCCCACCTAAGCCTCCGCACCAACGTTGGTACGCACGGCCAGTTCGACGCGATCGCTAGCGCTTCCGCGCCGCTGACCGAGACGCTGCGCATCGGCGTTGCAGCCGCCCGGCTGAGCAACACGGGTTTCGGCAAGAACCTCACGACCGGCGATCGCAACTACAACAAGGACATCTGGGCCGCGCGCGGAACGCTCGAATTCCAGCCGTCCGAGCATGCCTTCGTCCGATTGTCTGGCGATTACACGTGGGACGACAGCAACCCCCGTGGCGGCCACCGCCTGATTCCCAACCTTTGCGGTCCGAATCAGATTCCGAGCCCCGCCTTCGACTGCACGGGGGCCGTCCCGACCAGCGGGAACGTCTTCGACACCGCTGGCGGGATCACGGATCCGAAGCAGCGCGTTCGTTCAGGCGGCGCGACCTTGTTCGGTGAGTTCGATCTCACCGACTGGTTGAAGTTCCGCAGCATTACTGCGCTTCGCAAGGACACAAGCCACACGCCGATCGACTTCGACGCGACCCAGTTCGTCGATCTCGACGTGCCAGCGATCTACAAGAACCACCAGTTCAGCCAGGAGCTTCAGCTGGTTGCCGACAAGGGTCCGCTTCAGGGCGTGTTCGGCTTCTATTATCTGAGTGCCAGCGCTTTCGATGCATTCGACGTGCGGTTGTATACGACCCGCCCGACGCCGGTGACGTTGCCGCCAGTACCGCCGAACCCGCCGGTAGTCCTTCCAGCATTGCCGGGGCTGACGGCCGCAACGCTCGGCGACGTCCAGACGAAGACCTGGGCGGTTTTTGGCGACCTAACCTATGACTTCACTCCGCAGTGGAGCGCATCGATCGGCGGTCGATGGACGACCGATAACCGGCAAGCGCATGTGCTCCGGCAGACCTACATCCTCGGCGGACAGCCGGACCTCGGCGGTTCGCCACCCTTCGGTGTAGGCATTCCGATTGCAACGACGTCGGACTTCACCGGAGAGCGCACGGACGATGCGTTCACGCCGCGTGTGTCGATCAACTTCAAGCCGACGCCGGATCACAACATTTACTTGAGCTACTCGCGCGGCTTCAAAGGCGGCGGATTTGATCCGCGCGGCCAGTCGAGCCAGGCGCCGAGCCAATCTCCCGAGGACGTCTTCAACTTCATGACGTTCAAGCCGGAGACGGTCGACAGCTATGAGCTTGGCTGGAAGGCTGCGCTGTTCAATCACCGCCTGCAGCTGGCCTCGGCGATCTTCGACGCCGAATATAAGGACGTGCAGGTCCCGGGTTCGGCGGGCTGCAATGTCGGCGGCGTTCAGACTTTCTGCGGCGTCACAACGAACGCCGGTAAGGCGCGCTTCCGTGGCGTAGAGCTCGAGACGAACTTCCGAGCTGCCGAGAATATCGCTGCTTCGGGCGACCGGTTTACGATGTCGGGCTCGCTCGGTTATCTCGACGCCAAGTACCTGCAGTTCGAAACGGTTATCGCTGGTGCGACGGTCGACGTGGCGGACCACCGCAAGATCCAGAACACGCCAAAATGGACGCTTAGCGGCACGCTCGATTACGACACGCCCCTTGCGACCGGTCGCCTCGATTTCAACACGACACTCTCTTACCGGAGCAGCAGCCAGCAGTTCGAGCTCCGCAGCCCGGGCCTGGACCAGCCTGGCTTCGCTCTCTGGGACGCGAACCTCGTGTGGCGCTCGACGGGTAACCGATATGAGTTCGGCCTCCATGCTCGGAACATCACCAACAAGAAGTACATCATTGGCGGGTATAACTTCCTCGCCCAGAATCCGGTCACGGGCGATTTCTTGCTGAACGGTGCTGGCCAGCCCATCCCTACGCTCGGCAGGACGGGCGTGCTGACTGCATATTACGGCAACCCTCGACAAGTGTTTCTGTCCGCGGCGGTCAACTTCTAGGTCCCTTTACGGCGGGGGAGATGGAGGGCGGTTCCACAAGGAGCCGCCCTTTTGTGCTTCAGAGGGCTTGAACTCGCCATTCAGGAGCCTATATCGGGCAAATCCAACACATATCGGCTCTGGCCGCACGGTGTCGTGCGCCCGGGGCTTTTCCCGTCCTCTCCGGGACAGGGTCCGAAAGGCGCACGGACCAAACGCATTGGAGAGGGTTACGGGGGCGGCGCTCCAAACTCGAGCCCCACACGGGGCGTAATTCGCGGAGCACGCACCTGCGCGCGCTCTGCATAGCGCAGGGAATATCATGGCGACCAAGGCGATCGACGCACCGGCCAAGCGGAAGACCGGCCGAAACACTGCAGCGCGGCGCATCCGCAAGATCTTCGGCAACATTCACGAAATCTCCGAGATGCCGAACCTCATCGAGGTTCAACGCGAGAGCTACGAGCAGTTCCTCCGGTCAGACCCGAAGACGGGCTATGTCTCGGGCCTCGAAAAGACGCTCCGCTCGGTCTTCCCGATCGTCGACTTCGCCGGCACCGCCCACCTCGACTTCGATCATTACGAGCTCGAGGAACCGAAGTACGACACCGACGAATGCCGCCAGCGCGGCCTAACCTATGCCGCGCCGATGCGCGTGACCCTGCGCCTGACCACCTTCGAGATCGATCCGGAGACTGAGGCCAAGTCAGTCATCGATATCAAGGAACAGGACGTCTACATGGGCGACATGCCGCTCATGACGATGAACGGCACCTTCATCATCAACGGCACCGAGCGGGTCATCGTTTCGCAGATGCACCGCAGCCCCGGCGTCCTCTTCGACCACGACCGTGGCAAGACCCATGCCAGCGGCAAATATCTCTTCGCCGCGCGAGTGATCCCGTACCGCGGGAGCTGGCTCGACTTCGAGTTCGACGCCAAGGACATTGTCAACGTCCGTATCGACCGCAAGCGCAAGCTGCCAGTTACGGCCCTGCTGCACGCCCTTGGCATGGCGAGCGAGGAGATCCTCAACACCTTCTACAACCGCGTCAGCTACGTGCGCGGCAAGAACGGCTGGCAGATCCCCTATTCCGCCGACGCGTGGCGCGGGCAGAAGCCGAACCATGACGTGATCGACGCCGACACCGGCGAGGTCATCTTCAAAGCCAATGAGAAGATCACTCCGCGCCGGGCCAACCAGGCCGCCAAAGATGGCGTGAAGAACCTGATCATCCCGACCGAGGAGATCTTCGGCCGCTACTCGGCCTACGACCTCATCAACGCTAAGACCGGCGAGATCTACATCGAAGCCGGTGACGAAGTGACCCCGGAAAACCTGGAGAAGCTCGACGAGGCCGGCGTGAAGACGCTCGAGCTGCTCGACATCGACTTCGTCAACACCGGTCCCTGGATCCGTAACACGCTGAAGGCCGACAAGAGCGAGGACGGCGACAGCGCTCTGGCCGATATCTACCGCGTCATGCGCCCCGGCGAGCCGCCGACGCGTGAAACCGCGGATGCGCTTTTCTACGGCCTGTTCTTCGACCCCGAGCGCTATGACCTCTCCGCGGTTGGCCGCGTGAAGCTCAACATGCGCCTTGGCCTCGACGCCGAGGACACAGTCACAACGCTCCGCAAGGAAGACATCCTCGCGGTGGTTCAGGAGCTGGTGAACCTCAAGGACGGCAAGGGCGAAATCGACGACATCGACAATCTCGCCAACAGGCGCGTCCGCTCGGTCGGCGAGCTGCTGGAGAACCAGTACCGCGTCGGCCTGCTGCGCATGGAGCGCGCCGTAAAGGAGCGCATGAGCAGCGTCGACGTCTCGACGGTCATGCCGAACGATCTCATCAACGCGAAGCCGGCAGTTGCGGCGGTGCGCGAGTTCTTCGGCTCCTCGCAGCTCTCGCAGTTCATGGACCAGACCAACCCATTGTCGGAAGTGACACACAAGCGTCGCGTTTCGGCGCTTGGCCCGGGCGGACTCACCCGCGAGCGCGCCGGCTTTGAAGTGCGCGACGTTCACCCAACCCACTACGGCCGTATCTGTCCGATCGAGACGCCTGAAGGGCCGAACATCGGCCTCATCAACTCGCTCGCCAGCTTCAGCCGCGTGAACAAGTACGGCTTCATCGAAACTCCGTACCGCAAGGTTGTCGACGGCAAGGTGACTAACGAGGTCGTCTATCTGTCGGCGATGGAAGAGGCGAAGCACACCATCGCCCAGGCAAACGCCGAGCTGAACAAGGACGGCAGCTTCGTCGAGGACATCATCTCAGTGCGCCGCAACGGCGAGTTCCTGGTGGCTCCGCGCGACCAGATCACCTTGATGGACGTGTCGCCGAAGCAGTTGGTGTCGGTCGCGGCATCGCTCATTCCGTTCCTCGAGAATGACGACGCGAACCGTGCGCTCATGGGCTCGAACATGCAGCGCCAGGCGGTGCCGCTGATTCAGGCCGAAGCGCCCCTGGTCGGCACCGGCATGGAGGAGACGGTCGCACGCGATTCAGGCGCCGCCATCGCGGCCCGCCGCTCGGGCGTGGTCGATCAGGTCGATGCGACGCGTATCGTCGTTCGCGTTACCGGCGAGCTGAAACCGGGTGAATCGGGCGTTGATATCTACACGCTGATGAAGTTCCAGCGCTCGAACCAGAACACCTGCATCAACCAGCGCCCGTTGGTGAAGGTCGGTGACACGGTCGAGGCCGGCGAGATCATCGCGGACGGTCCATCGACGGAGTACGGCGAACTCGCGCTCGGCCGGAACGTGCTCGTCGCGTTCATGCCGTGGAATGGGTACAACTACGAGGACTCTATCCTGATCTCCGAGCGGATCGTGAAGGACGACGTCTTCACCTCGATCCACATCGAAGAGTTCGAGGTCATGGCCCGCGACACCAAGCTCGGGCCCGAGGACATCACCCGCGACATCCCCAACGTCGGCGAGGAAGCGCTTCGCAACCTCGACGAGGCAGGGATCGTCTACATCGGCGCCGAGGTCGAGCCGGGCGACATCCTCGTCGGCAAGATCACGCCGAAGGGCGAAAGCCCGATGACTCCGGAGGAGAAGCTCCTCCGCGCCATCTTTGGCGAGAAGGCTTCCGACGTCCGCGATACGTCGCTCCGGCTCCCGCCGGGCGTCAGCGGCACGGTGGTGGAGGTGCGGGTGTTCAACCGGCACGGCATCGACATCGACGACCGTACTCGCGCTATCCAGACGGAAGAGAAGGAGCGGCTCAAGAAGGACGCCGACGACGAGCGCGCTATCCTCAACCGCGCCACTTTCTCGCGCCTCAAGGAAATGCTCCTGAAGCAAGTCGCGACCGCGGCTCCGAAGGGCATCAAGAAAGGTGCGACGCTAGACGAGGAGACCCTCGAGGCTGCCGAACGCCATGATTGGTGGAAGATCGCCGTCAAGGACGACAAGCGTCAGGCGGACATCGAGGCGCTGAAGGCGCAGTATGACGAGGCGGCGAACGTCATCAATCGTCGTTTCGAGGACCGTGTCGAAAAGCTGGAGCGCGGCGACGAGCTGCCGCCGGGCGTGCTCAAGATGGTCAAGGTCTTTGTCGCGGTAAAGCGCAAGCTTCAGCCGGGCGACAAGATGGCCGGCCGTCACGGCAACAAGGGCGTCATCAGCCGCATTCTGCCGATCGAGGACATGCCGTTCCTCGAGGACGGGACTCAGGTCGACATCGTCCTCAACCCGCTGGGCGTGCCGAGCCGCATGAACGTCGGGCAGATTTTCGAGACGCACCTCGGCTGGGCTTCGCGCGGCTTGGGTCGCCAGATCCAGGAGATGCTCGAGGGCATGCACGAGCGTGGCAAGGAGGTTGCCGGCAAGGACGTGAAGGCGATCCGCGCCAAGCTCAAGGACGTATACGGCGACAGTTATGCCAAGGACATCGACGCCCGTGACGACGACGGAGTGATGGAGCTTGCCTCCAACCTCACCGCCGGCGTCCCGATGGGTACCCCGGTGTTTGACGGTGCGCGGGAGCCGGACGTTTCCGCGATGCTCGAGAAGGCGGGCCTCGACACTTCGGGCCAGGTGACACTGTTCGACGGCCGCACCGGCGATCCCTTCGACCGTAAGGTGACCGTCGGCTACATCTACATGCTGAAGCTCCACCACCTCGTGGACGACAAGATCCACGCGCGCTCGATCGGGCCGTACAGCCTCGTCACCCAGCAGCCGCTGGGCGGAAAGGCGCAGTTCGGCGGACAGCGCTTCGGCGAAATGGAAGTGTGGGCGCTGCAGGCCTACGGCGCTGCCTACACGCTTCAGGAGATGCTGACGGTGAAGTCCGACGACGTGATCGGGCGCACCAAAGTCTACGAGGCGATCGTCAAGGGCGACGACACGTTTGAGGCGGGCATTCCGGAGAGCTTCAACGTGCTCGTCAAGGAAATGCGCTCGCTTGGCCTGAACGTCGAGTTGGACAGCGTCGAGGATGAAGAAGGCGAAGCACCGACCGCCCTCGCTGCCGAGTAACCAATAGGATCCACAACCCCTCTCCAGGTGGGGAGGGGTCAGGAGTTTGAAATGAACGAACTGACCAATTTCGCGAACCCGATCGCCAAGCCGGAAACCTTCGACGAGATCCGCATTGGCATCGCGTCGCCCGACAAGATCCGCAGCTGGTCCTTCGGCGAGATCAAGAAGCCGGAGACGATCAACTACCGCACCTTCAAGCCGGAGCGTGACGGTCTGTTCTGCGCGCGCATCTTCGGCCCGATCAAGGATTACGAGTGCTTGTGCGGCAAGTATAAGCGCATGAAGTACAAGGGAATCGTCTGCGAAAAGTGCGGCGTCGAGGTTACCGTCTCGAAGGTCCGCCGTGAGCGCATGGGCCACATCGAGCTGGCAGCGCCGGTCGCGCACATCTGGTTCCTGAAGAGCCTTCCGAGCCGCATCGGCCTGCTGCTCGACATGCAGCTCAAGCAGCTGGAGCGCATCCTCTATTTCGAGAGCTATGTGGTGATCGAGCCGGGCCTGACCGCGCTCGAGAAGTACCAGCTCCTGACCGAGGACGAGCTCCTGTCCGCACAGGATGAGTATGGCGAGGACGCCTTTTCCGCCGGGATCGGCGCCGAGGCTGTCAAGCAGATGCTGATCGATCTCGACCTCGAGGGTGAGAAAGAGGCGCTGCTCAAGGAACTGGCCGAGACCAAATCCGAGCTCAAGCCCAAGAAGATCATCAAGCGCCTGAAGGTGGTCGAGAGCTTCCTTGAGTCCGGCAACCGTCCCGAATGGATGATTCTCGAAGTCGTCCCGGTCATTCCGCCCGAGCTTCGCCCGCTTGTTCCGCTGGACGGCGGCCGCTTCGCTACATCGGATCTCAACGATCTCTATCGCCGCGTCATCAACCGTAACAACCGTCTGAAGCGGCTGATGGAGCTGCGCGCGCCGGACATCATCGTCCGCAACGAAAAGCGCATGCTTCAGGAAGCGGTCGATGCACTATTCGATAACGGTCGCCGCGGCCGCACGATCACCGGCGCAAACAAGCGTCCGCTGAAGTCGCTCTCCGATATGCTCAAGGGCAAGCAGGGCCGATTCCGCCAGAACTTGCTCGGCAAGCGCGTCGACTATTCGGGCCGCTCGGTCATCGTGACCGGTCCGGAACTGAAGCTTCACCAGTGCGGCCTGCCCAAGAAGATGGCCTTGGAGCTGTTCAAGCCGTTCATCTACTCGCGCCTCGACGCCAAGGGCCTCAGCATGACGCTGAAGCAGGCGAAGAAGTGGGTTGAGAAAGAGCGCAAGGAAGTCTGGGACATCCTCGACGAGGTGATCCGCGAGCATCCGGTGCTCCTCAATCGTGCTCCGACGCTCCACCGCCTCGGCATCCAGGCGTTCGAGCCGGTGCTGATCGAGGGTAAGGCCATCCAGCTTCATCCTTTGGTCTGCGCCGCGTTCAACGCCGACTTCGACGGCGACCAGATGGCCGTGCACGTTCCGCTGAGCCTCGAGGCCCAGCTGGAAGCGCGCGTGCTGATGATGTCGACCAACAACATCCTGTCGCCCGCCAACGGCAAGCCGATCATCGTTCCTTCGCAGGACATGGTTCTTGGCCTCTACTATCTCAGCCTCGAGAAGGAGGATGAGCCGGGCCAGGGCATGCTGCTGTCAGACATGGCCGAGGTCCACCAGGCCCTCGCCGCAGGCGCCGTGACGCTTCACTCGAAGATCGTCAGCCGAGTCCCGCAAACGGACGAGGAGGGCAACACCTACATGAAGCGCTTCGAGACGACCGCCGGCCGAATGCTTCTCGGCGAGACGCTGCCGAAGAGCCATAAGGTGCCGTTCGAAACCGTTAACCGTGTCCTGACCAAGAAGGAGATCGGCGACGTTATCGACATCGTCTATCGCCACACGGGTCAGAAGGAGACGGTGCTGTTCGCCGACGCGATCATGCAACTCGGCTTCCGCCATGCGTTCGCGGCCGGCATTTCCTTCGGCAAGGACGACATGGTCATCCCGAAAGCCAAGGAGCAGTTGGTCGAGGAGACACGCGCGCTCGTGAAGGATTACGAGCAGCAATACCAGGACGGCCTGATCACCCAGCAGGAAAAGTACAACAAGGTGATCGACGCCTGGTCGCGTTGCGGCGACCAGGTCGCCAGCGCCATGATGAAGGAGATTTCGGCGACGCCGAAGCGTCCTGACGGGCGCCAGGCCGACCTCAACTCGATCTACATGATGGCGCACTCCGGCGCTCGTGGTTCGCAGGCTCAGATCAAGCAGCTTGCCGGCATGCGCGGCCTCATGGCCAAGCCGTCGGGCGAAATCATCGAGACGCCGATCATCTCGAACTTCAAGGAGGGCCTGACCGTCCTTGAATACTTCAACTCGACCCACGGCGCCCGCAAGGGCCTCGCGGATACGGCGCTCAAGACGGCGAACTCGGGCTACCTGACCCGCCGTCTCGTCGACGTGTCGCAGGATGCTGTCGTCATCGAGGAAGATTGCGGCACCGACCGTGCGCTCGAGATGCGAGCGATCGTCCAGGGCGGTGCGGTCATCGCTTCGCTCGCGGACCGCGTGCTGGGCCGCACGGTGGCCGAGGATATCCTCGACCCGAAGAGCGGTGACGTGATCATCGAGGAAGGCGCGCTTCTAGACGAGGCGATGGTCGCCAAGATCGAGGAGATCGGTCTGCAGGGCGTGAAGATCCGCTCACCGCTGATCTGCGGCTCCAGGCAGGGCGTCTGCGCCAAGTGCTACGGGCGTGACCTAGCCCGCGGCACGCCGGTGAACATCGGCGAGGCCGTCGGCGTGATCGCCGCCCAGTCGATTGGTGAACCGGGAACGCAGCTGACGATGCGGACCTTCCACATCGGCGGCGCGGCGCAGCTCAACGAGCAGTCGAACCTCGAGGCGCCGGTGGACGGCACCATCGAGCTTCGTGACATGCCGACAATCGTCGACCCACGCGGGCGGCACCTGTCGCTGTCGCGCTCGGGCGAAATCGCCATCCTCGACATGGACGGTCGCGAGCTTTCGACGCACCGTGTGCCGTACGGCGCCCACCTGCTGTGCGAGAGCGGCCACATCGTGAGCCGCGGCGACCGCATCGCCGAATGGGATCCGTCGTTCAGCCCGGTCATCACCGAGAAGGCCGGAACCGTGAAGTTCCAGGACCTGATCGAGAACCGGACGATGACGGAGCAGGTGGACGAGTCGACCGGCATCACGCAGCGTGTGGTGACCGACGACACGACCAAGTCGAAGAAGGAGTCGCTTCACCCACGGCTTACCCTCACTGGCAAGGGCGCAAAGGAAGCGGGCGTCTATCGCCTTGCGGCCGGAGCGATCGTCGCGGTCGAGGACGGGCAGCAGGTCGAAGCCGGCGAAGTGCTGGCGCGCATGCCGCGGGAAGCCGCGCGTACACGTGACATCACCGGCGGTCTGCCGCGCGTCGCCGAGCTCTTCGAGGCCCGCAAGCCGAAGGAGAATGCGATCATCGCGAAGGTGTCCGGCAAGGTCACCTTCATGCGCGACTACAAGGCCAAGCGTAAGATCGCGATCGTCCCGGACGATGGGTCGGAGCCGGTCGAGTATCTCGTGCCCAAGTCGAAGATGATCGAGGTCCAAGAAGGCGATTATGTGAAGCGCGGCGACAATCTCGTGGGCGGTTCACCTGATCCGCACGACATCCTGGAGGTCCTCGGTGTGGAGGCGCTCGCGGAGTATCTCGTGAGCGAAATCCAGGAGGTCTATCGACTGCAGGGCGTGAAGATCAACGACAAGCACATCGAGGTGATTGTTCGCCAGATGCTGCAGAAAGTGGAGATCACCGACGGCGGCGACACCACCCTTCTGGCCGGCGAACAGGTCGATCGCGAGGAAATGGACGAGACAAACGCCAAGCTCGAAAAGAAGCAGCGTCCTGCGCAGGGCAAGCCGGTGCTCCTTGGTATCACCAAGGCTTCGCTCCAGACCCGTAGCTTCATCTCAGCGGCGTCGTTCCAGGAGACGACGCGCGTGCTGACCGAGGCTGCTGTTCAGGGCAAGGTCGACACGCTCCTTGGCCTCAAGGAGAACGTGATCGTCGGTCGCCTGATCCCTGCGGGCACGGGCGCGGGCATGAACCGTCTGCGCGTTGCAGCCTCTTCCCGCGACACGGCGCTTCGCGCGGCTCACCGCCGCATGCAGGAAGCGCTGATCGCTCCGGAGTCGGCTGAGGAGCTGCGTGCCGCGGAGCTCGCGCGTACGCCGCGTGACGACACGGGAACGGGTGACGATCCGCTGGGTGATGTCGTCCCGAGCGGTCACGGCCTCGATGCCGATGCCGGGGATTATCTTCAGGATTAAGCTTTAGCTTAGTCGCAACAAAAACCCCGCCGGAGCAATCCGGCGGGGTTTCTTTTTGAGCAGGGAAGACTGCTTGTTAGCAGCGGCCCCCGTGCATCGCGGTCTCGGTGCAGTTGGCTGCCGAATTGACGTCAGCCGCAGCGCCGCGGACGGTGTTGCAAGCCGCAATCGTAAGGGCCGCCGTAACCAACACCACCGCAACCAGCTTCTGGACCATTATCACTCCTCCGTTGGACGTCCGGAACGACAATGAATCACTGAAACGGACGTTTGTCTACTTACAGTTGTTGCCGTTCATCGTATTCTCGGTGCAATTGGCGACCGAGTTGACGTCTTTGGCCGCGCCGCGCACGGTGTTGCACGCTGCGGCGGCAAGAGCCGCGCAAATGAGTCCAGCGGTAAGTATCTTCTGAAGCATGGATAACCTCCTCCACGTGTCGGCAGAGGGTAACGCCGCGTAACGAAATCGGCTCCATCGAGCCGGTGATTCAAACGGCGACCGGCGCCGCGATGTGAGGGTGCGGCTCGTAATTCTCGAACTGGAAATCTTCGGCTTCGTAATCGAACAGCCCCTGCCCGCGATCCTTGATCACCAGCTGTGGGAGCAGCCTCGGCTCGCGGGTCAGCTGGAGCCGCGCCTGTTCGAGGTGATTGGAGTAGAGGTGGCAGTCGCCGCCCGTCCACACGAAAACGCCAGGCTCAAGCCCACATTCGCGTGCGAGCATGTGGGTGAGCAGCGCGTAGGAGGCGATGTTGAACGGCACACCGAGGAAGACGTCCGCGCTGCGCTGGTAAAGCTGGAGATTGAGCCTGCCCGCAGCGACCTGCGTCTGGAACAGGCAATGGCAGGGAGCGAGAGCCATTTTCGCGATCTCGCCGGGATTCCAGGCCGTGACGATCTGGCGCCGCGAATAGGGATCCTGTTTAATCAGCGTCAGGAGGTTCGAAATCTGGTCGATGTGGCGGCCGTCTGCCGATTCCCAATCGCGCCACTGCTTGCCGTAAACGGGGCCGAGATCGCCGCTCTCGTCGGCCCATTCATCCCAAATGCTGACCTTGCGGTCGTTGAGCCAGCGGACGTTGGTGTCGCCGCGCAGGAACCACAGCAGTTCGACGATGATCGAACGGAGGTGCAGCTTCTTAGTCGTGAGCAGCGGGAATCCGTTCGCGAGATCGAAGCGCATCTGCGCGCCAAAGGTCGACAAAGTCCCGGTGCCGGTACGGTCCTGCTGCTCGACGCCCTCGTCGAGAATCCGCTGCATGAGATCGAGATATTGCCGCATTACTCGAGATTAGACCGGGTGTGCTCCGGCTCCAAGCACATTGACTGCGTCCGTTTCGGACCTCGGTCTCGATAGGGGGGCCAGATCATGCTCCGGAATGGATTTGGTCGAAATCGAAGGAAAATCGAAGCACGATTACCTGGGATCGGATGAGGTATCAGCATGCCGAACTCCCGCTCACGCTCGATGGCCTGAAGGCTGCGAGGGAGTTCTTTACGGGCCGTTTCGCCGATGCTGATCCGACGCGTGAGATCCTCTGGGTTGCGCATGTCGACGACGAATCGCACTGCGTCCACGTCTCGCGTCACTTTGGGGATGAGGCAGGTGCTTCATTCCCTCTGCGAGCCATTATCGCCGATGCTGCGGGGTATGGCAGTGCGGGCATCATCCTTGCGCACAATCACCCGAGCGGCGATCGACGCCCTAGCGAGTCCGATTGCCGCGCCACTCGCCGGCTGGCGATTGCCGCCGAAGCGCTCGATTGCACCATCCTCGACCATCTGGTGTTCGCCGGCAACGAGTGCACCAGCTTCCGGCGCTTGGGACTGCTCTAATCCACACAGACTCGTAACAGCCGCCCTGCTAAATTGAGCGTCTCCATCAGCCGGGGGCCCACGATGGCTGTCGTTGCTTCATTTCTCTACCGCCACGGGGCGCGTGTCCGCAGTGTCGCCATCGACGAGAAGTGCGACGAGGCGAGCGACAAGTCCGAGTTCGTCTGGATTGGGATCGCCGATCCTACGCCCGAGGAAATGAAGGCGCTTCAGGAATGCTACGACCTTCATCCACTGGCAGTCGAGGACGCCATGAAAGGCGACCAGCTACCGAAGGTCGAAGTCTTTGGCGAACAGCTCTTCATCGTTGCCCGCACTGCCCGCCTCCAGGGTGAGACGATCGAATATGGCGAAACCGCCATCTTCCTTGGGCACAGCCATATCATCACTGTCCGTCACGGGTCTGAACGGGCCCACACGGCGCTTCGCGAGCAGCTTGAAAAGGCTCCCAGCCTCCTGATGCACGGTACCGACTACCTGCTCCACGCGGTGCTCGATTACATCGTCGACGGTTACGCGCCTCTTGTCGACGACATCGAAGAGGAAGTGCTGGAAATGGAGGCCAAGGCGGCCGACAGTTTCCTGGAACGAGAGCAGGTCAATCACATATTCGCGCTTCGCCGCGAGCTCAGCCGCCTGCAGCGCATCCTCGTCCCGATGGAGGCCGTCGCTCAAAAGCTCGCTCGGCAGCATCTTCCGTGCATCGACGACGAAGCCCGGGTCTATTTCCGCGACGTGCAGGACCACGTCCAACGCGTGGAATCGCGTGCTACGGGACTGCGGGATGCTTTGACCTCGGTCTTCGAGTTCAGCAGCTTGCTCGAGCAGCAGAGGGTGGGAACGATCACGCGTCAGCTGGCGGCCTGGGCGGCCATCCTCGCAGTGCCGACGGCGATAGCGGGCATCTACGGAATGAACTTCCAGAACATGCCGGAGCTGCACGAGAGATACGGTTATTTCGTCGTGCTGGGGGTGATCTTCGTGATCTGTCTCTGGCTTTACGATCGCTTCAGGCGAACAGGCTGGCTCTAGCTCTTCGCCGCTGGGCAAGGCACGATCTTGTCCGGAACGGGTCGCGGTCGGGCCGCCCGAAAGGCCATGAAATAGACCTCCCCGCCCGTGAGGAACTTGAATTGGGTCGGCTCGAATCCGAGCGCCGCGAATTCGCACTTCGCCTGCTCGGGAGGGATGCCGTGTCGTGCAACCGGACGGTTGGCGTCAACGAGGATCGCCAGCCCGTCCGGCTTCAGGCCTTCCCGCATGTGCCACAGGAATGCGTAGGGGGACTGCACCTCATGATACATATGGACGAGGAATACGCGGTCGAATGACTGAGCCGGCAGCATAGGGTTGTCGGGCGTTCCGAGTTTTACCGCGACATTGTCGAGGCGCTCGCGCTGCACGCGATCGCTCAGCGCGTCTCGCACCTGAGGCATAATGTCTTCGGCGAGCACTCGTCCCTTTTTGCCAACGACGGGCGCAAGTCGGACAGTGTAGTAACCCTCTCCCGCCCCGACATCGGCAACGGACATGCCCGCCTTTATGCCGGCGAGTTGCATCACATCCTCCGCTTCCCCCACCCGGTCGCGCGCGTCCTCAGTCGAGAAAGATTCGCCAACGATGGGTGCGACATCGCGATGGGCGGAGGGGAAGTGCGGCTCGCTGGGCTGCGCCCGGCAGGCGCAGAGTGAAACGGCCGCGGCTAGGACAGCAGCCCTACTCCACATCCTCGACCTCGACTGTCTCGCCGGTAACCCGCTGCGAGAGGGCAGCGGCCATGAACCGGTCGAGGTCTCCGTCAAGAACATCGCCCGGAGAAGTCGAGGTAACGCCGGTGCGCAGGTCTTTGACCAGCTGGTAGGGCTGCAGCACGTAGGATCGGATCTGGTGGCCCCAGCCGATGTCTGTCTTCGCGGCGTTCGCAGCATTGGTTTCGGCTTCCCGCTTCTGCAACTCGGCTTCGTACAGCCTCGCCTTTAGTTGCTTCATGGCCGACGCCCGGTTCTTGTGCTGCGATCTTTCGTTTTGGCAGGCGACAACAATTCCGGTCGGGATGTGGGTGATCCGGACCGCGCTATCGGTCGTGTTCACATGCTGTCCGCCCGCACCCGACGAGCGGTACGTATCGATCCTGAGCTCCTTGTCCTCGACCTGGATGTCGATGTCCTCGTCCACTTCGGGATAGACCCAGACGCTGGAGAAGCTCGTATGGCGGCGTGCGTTGGAATCATACGGACTGATCCGGACTAGCCGGTGGACGCCGCTCTCTGTCTTCAGATTGCCGTAGGCGTTCTCGCCCTTCACAAGCAGAGTTGCGGATTTGATGCCCGCCTGTTCGCCAGGGTGATGATCGATCAACTCGACCTTGAAGCCGTGGCGTTCCGACCAGCGGCTATACATGCGCTGGAGCATTTCGGCCCAGTCCTGGCTCTCGGTTCCTCCAGCACCCGCGTTGATCTCGACATAGGCGCTGTTGGCGTCGGCTTCTCCAGCCAGCAGCGCCGCGACCTTGTCGCGATCAGCGCGGTCGGCCAGCTCGGCGAGACTGCGGATCGCATCATCGACGAGGTCATTATCGCCCTCACTTTCAGCTAGCTCGATCAACTCCGATGTGTCGGCGAGTTCGCGCTCAAGCGTACGAGTAGCACCAATCGCCTCTTCGAGGCGCCGCCGCTCGCGCATGACATCCTGGGCCGCTTTCGGGTCGTCCCACAGCGCGGGATCCTCGACCTTGGAGTTCAGCTCTTCCAGGCGCTTGAGCGCTCGATCCCAGTCAAGGAACCGGCGCAGCAGCGCCGTCGCGGCGTTGATCTGGTCGATATGGCCCTGCGCTTCGGCGCGCATTTCTCAAACTCTCGTCAAGCTAGTTCCAGAAGGCCCCATTAGAGGCTGTTCTGTGTTGGCAAGCCGCCAGCTGCTGCCGCCGCGGGAGCTGCCGTGGGCGGCGGGGTTGCTGCGGGTCGGGATGCCAGCTCTTGTTGCTCCTGCTGGGCTTGCTGGAGCTGTGCGATGCGCTGCTGGAGTTGCTGTTGTTGCTGCTCCTCATTGTATGGATCGCCGACCGCGCCGGAGAAGCTGCGTCGGGGCTCCGTCTGCGGCTGGAAAGCCTCCCAGATCACCGCGGCCTTGGGATCGTTGTCGGTCGGGAAGGTGCCGTAAACGGGCTTGCCGCTCGCGCGATCGATACGGACCCAGCGAATTCCAGGAGGCGCCACGAACGGCACTTTCGGCTCGTTCTTCAGCGCCGTCAGTGCCCATTGCTTCCAGATCGGAGCGGAGATCCGGCCGCCCTGCGCATAGCCTCCCAGTGAGCGCGGCTGATCGTATCCTAGATACACGCCGGCAACGATGTCGGGTGTACCGCCGACAAACCAGACGTTGGTCGGTCCGTTGGTCGTGCCGGTCTTGCCGAACAGAGGCCGGTTGAGATCGCGAAGGACCGTCGCCGTTCCGCGCTGAATCACGCCTTCCATGATGTGCACCATCTGGAAAGCGGCCATTGGGTCGAGCAGCTGCCTGGTCCGGCTGGGCGGTCGCGGCATCGGCTTCCCGTCCCAGTCAGGTGCATCGCAATTGCCCATGACAGCACAGCGACCATCAGTGCGGTAGATGACCTTGCCGCTGCGATCCTCGACGTAATCGATCGTGGTCGGCTTAACGGACCGGCCGCCGTTGGCGAGAATCGCGTAGGCATTGGACAGACGAAGGACGGTCGTGTCCCCCGCGCCGAGCGCGAAGGACAGATAGTTCCCGTAATCGCCCACGCCCATCTTGCGCGCCGTGTCAGTGATCTTGGGCATGCCGATCGTCGATGCCGCTCGCACCGTCATCAGGTTGCGTGATTGCTCGACACCCCAACGCATCGTGTGCGGTCCCGCGGAGCGCCGGTCGAAATTGACGAAGCACTTATTCCCCAGCCCGGCACCCTGCCAAACGCAGAACGGCGCGTCCAACTCGATGGTCGCGGGCGTGAAGCCGTTCTCGAGCGCGGTCACGTAGACGATCGGCTTGAACGCGGAGCCGGGCTGACGCATTGCCTGGGTCGCGCGGTTGTAGCTCGAGCCGACCACGTCGAACCCGCCTTGCATGGCGAGCACACGGCCGGTGTGCACTTCCTCGACGAGCATGCCGCCCGATACCTCGGGGACAGATCGCAACTGGTAGGTACCCGGGCCAGCCTGCTTCACGATGATGATCATGCCGGGCTTGAGGGCATCGAATGCGGCGCCGCCCTGCCCGCGTACCGGCGTCGAAGCGGCACCGGCCGGTAGAATACCCGTCGAGCCGTTTTTGAATCCTATGGTCGCCTGCCCATCGCCTTTCGACAGAACGACCGCCTTGAGCCAGTCTGCATAGCCTGTCCCGACAGGCGCGCGGTCGAGCTGACCGGCCCAATCCTTGGTCAGGTCGACGGTCATGCCGAGATCTTTCCAGCTGCGCCCGCCATCGAACCTGACGAGTCCGTCGCGAAGTGCGTGAGCGGCGGCATCCTGCATCGTCGGGTCCATGGAACTGCGCACCCAGAGGCCGCCGGCATAGAGGCTGTTGGCCCCGTCCTTGGCGTCCTGGCCGAACTGTTTGATCAGCTCGCGGCGCACTTCCTCCATGAAGTAGCCGCCCTGCTGCTGGAACTTCTCATTGCTGCCATAACGGATTGTGCCGAGCGGCTGGGCGGCCGCGTCGTGCCACTGCGCTTCGCTGATGTAGCCGTTGCGATACATCTCCCGCAGCACATAGTTGCGGCGGTCGAGCGCCTTCTGTGTGGCCCGGACGGGATCGTAGTTCGACGGCGCCTTTGGGAGGATTGCGAGATAGGCCGCCTCAGGCAGCGTCAACTCGTTGACGTCTTTGTCGAAATAGGCCCGGGCGGCGGCCTGGACGCCGTAAGCGTTTCGGCCGAGGAAGATGGAGTTCAGATAGATTTCGAGGATTTGCTGCTTGCTCAGCGTATCTTCCAGACGGAAGGCGAGGATCGCCTCGCGCGCTTTCCGGCCGATATTATAGCTGGAGTCCTTTAGCAGGTATTTTGCGACCTGCTGGGTAATCGTCGAGCCGCCAGGCACCCGGCCGCCCCTGCCGATGTGAACGGTATAGTTGAAGACCGCCTTGATCGTCCCCGGAAGGTCGATGCCGTGGTGCGTGAAAAACGTCTTGTCCTCGGCGGAAGTGAAGGCCTGGACGAGCACGGGTGGGAATTCGTCGTAGGCAAGCTCTACGCGCCGCTCGCGGGCGAAGGTCTGGATAGGTGTGCCGTCATAGCCGCGGATGTTGGTCGGCAACGGAGGCTGATAGGCAAGCAAGGTCTGCGAAGACGGCAGGCCGCTCGCGAAATAGATCCACATTGCCGATACCAAGACGAACAGACTCGCCCCAATCCACGTGATCAGGCGGACCCAGCGGCGGCGCCACCACGGATCGACGATGCCGTGCACCCTCTCGTTGAAGGCGACGAGATCGGGAAGCGGCCAGTCGGGGACGGTCAGACGCTCAAACTTCATTCGGGTTGGGGGTCTAGCGCTTTCGAACAGGTGCTGGAAGGCAGTTAATGCCGCGAATGAGCTGCAACGTCGGCTTCAACTGCCTGAGCAAGCGCCAATACTATCGCGGAACGGTGCGCCGGCGTGCGGAGGAGGATTTCGTCATCGGCATTGCTGATATACCCCGCCTCGAACAGAATCGCAGGCGTGCCTGCGTTCCGAAGCACCGCGAACGCGGCGAAACGATGAGGCTCCGGACGGAGATCGAACCGACCTGCCGACTTATGGATGAGGCGCGTCGCAAGGTCCGCGGACGCGCTCATCTGCGAGCGCATTACGAGATCCGATAGCATCGACTCGACGGAGCCGTTTCCCTGGCCCAGCGTGGCTCCTCCGTTTTCCCTGGCAGCAAGCTGCGCCGCCTCGGCATCCGAAGCGACATCCGAGAGCGAATAGACACTGGCGCCACGGGCGAGCGGGTTGGGAGCGCTGTCGATGTGGAGTGACAGGAACATGGCCGCACCTAGTCGCCTGGCGATGGCCGCGCGATCGTCGAGCGTCAGGAAGCGGTCATCGTCGCGAGTCATCGCAACGCGAACGCGGCCACGCTCGACCAGCTCGTCGCGAAGTTGGCGCGCAAGCGCTAGCGTAAGATCCTTCTCGACCACCTGGCCGGAGACGCTCCGGGCGCCGGGGTCCCGGCCCCCATGCCCCGCATCGATGATGACGATGGGCCGTCCGCGGGCCTGGGGCGCACCATAGATCTTGTCGGTAAAGGCGGCGGGAAGCGCGACGGTCAGGCTGGCTTGCCGAGCCTCGCCCAGTGAGGCCGAGCCATCGTCCGCGGCTGCGGCGCCGCTGCGGCTCGAACCGAGCGCGACAACGAGCGCCGCGACAGCCAACAAGGCCGCGGCTCCGCCAGCCAAAGTCGTGCGCCTCGTGAGCAGATCCCTCACCCAACCCGCCAAACCATTGATCCCAAATGCGACTTATCACGCCGCGATGGTTAATGCGAAATTTAGTGGCGTCAGCGAGTGAGAGACGCAGCTGCCAATGCGCGCTCCGCGACTTCCTCGAAATTGTCGTCGCCGCTGCGGTAGAGCCAGGTGCCGCCGACGCACAGAACCGACGAAAGACCGAGCCACTCAGCGGCATTGTCGGGCCGGATGCCGCCCGTCGGGCAGAAGCGCACATTCGCAAACGGCGCCGACAGTGCCTTCAGCGCGGGGATTCCGCCGGAAGCCTCTGCAGGGAAGAATTTGAACCGATCGAGGCCAAGATCGATGCCCCGCATTATGTCTCCCGCTGTCGCAACGCCGGGCAAGTAGGCGATGCCCGTCCGAATTACCGCTCTGCCAAGGGGTTCGGTCAGGCCAGGAGAAACGATGAACCGGCTTCCCGCTTCAGCCGCTTGCTCGAGCTGGTTCTGGTTAAGCACGGTACCCGCTCCAACGATTGCGCCGGGGACCGTGCTCATCTGCCGGATGGCTTCGATCGCCACGGGGGTGCGGAGCGTCACTTCTAGTACGGGAAGGCCGGCTTGCACGAAAGTTTCAGCGAGCTTGGCCCAGTCTGCCTCGCCTTCGAGCACAAGAACCGGAATTACGGGCGCAGTCCGCATGATGTCGTCGATAGTCATGGATGCTCCCGCGCGAATGCCGCGGCGGCGCCGAAGAGGCCGGGCTCCGGATAGGTGATCAACTTGACGGGCATTTCGTCCATGCGCCGCTCAAAGCGGCCCTTTGCAATGAAGCGATCGCGAAAGCCGGACTTGGGCAGATAATTGGCGAGCCGCAGGCCAACGCCGCCTGCAATGACGACTCCCACGGCACCCTGCGCGAGCGCCATATCGCCTGCGACTGCACCCAGCGTCAGGCACAGTCGGTCGAGTGCGGCATTGGCGAGGCTGTCCGTGCCATCCAAGGCGGCTGCCCAAAGCTCCTTCTCATCGTGGAAGGTCAGCGGCTGCTTCTCGATTGCGCCGAGCGCCTCGTAGAGATTCCAAAGACCCTGCCCGGCGGCAACCCGTTCGACAGAAACGCGACGGAAGTTGCGGCGGAGCTTGGTCAGGATGCGGTCCTCAAGCTTGTCCAGCGGCGCGAAATCGACGTGGCCGCCCTCGGTTTCGATGACCTGATAACCGTCCTTTTCGCGCAAGAGCGCAGCGACCCCCAGCCCGGTTCCCGGACCGACGATGCTGATCACTCCTTCGCTGGGGAGCGGCAGGTCCGGCCCGCAAATGCGCCAGAATTCCTCATCGGGCAGATTAGCGACTGCATGAGCGACGGCGCCGAAGTCATTGACGATGGTGAAGCGGTCGACGCCGAGCCGCTCCTTCATGAGATAGGGGCGGATCACCCACGGGTTGTTGGTGAGCTTGAGCACCTCGCCACCGACCGGGCCCGCAAAGGCGATTGCCAATTCGGTGGGAAGCTCGATGCGTTTCCGCCGCCCAAACTCCTGCCAGGCGAGTTGGAAGCTGCCATGCTCCGAGGTCTGGAGCTTCACCGGCTCGTCCAGCGACAAGACCCGACCATCCTCGATCTCGGCCAGCGCGAAGCGCGCGTGAGTCCCCCCGACGTCGGCAGTAGCAATAGTCCTCATGCCTGCTCCGCTTCCATCGCCGCGAGCATTGCGGAAGCGCCAAGCTCGGCCTCGTTCACCCCAATGCGCATCAGGGCAAACAACTCGCGGCCGGTCCCCGTCGGAGGAGGCGGCGAATTTGCGGGAGGCCGCGATGGGAGATCGACGCCTACGGCCTCGAGCTGCCCGTTCCTTGCGTCTAGCCGGATGATGTCTCCGTCACGAACCCTGGCAAGCGGACCGTCGGGAAGCGCTTCGGGTGAGACATGGATCGCGGCCGGCACCTTGCCGCTGGCTCCCGACATACGTCCGTCCGTGACCAGCGAAACGCGGTGGCCACGGTCCTGGAGCACGCCGAGCGTTGGGGTGAGCTTGTGCAGCTCGGGCATACCGTTCGCGCGGGGGCCCTGGAAGCGTACGACGACCGTCACATCGCGGTCGAGCTCGCCAGCCTTGAAGGCTTCGAGAACCTCATTCTGGTCGGAGAAGCAGCGTGCCGGCGCTTCAATCGTCCAGCGCTCCGAATCCACTGCGCTCGTCTTGAAGCAGGCGCGACCAAGATTGCCCTTCACCAGCCGCATTCCTCCGTCGGCCTGGAAGGGATCGGAGACCGGCCTAAGCATGTCGATGTCGGCGCTTTCCTCCGCCGACTTCCAGATCAGTTCGTCGCCGTGGAGCTCGGGATTGCCGATCCATGCTTCCATCGAATCCGCGCCGGCGGTCAGGTGGTCGGTGTGGATCAGGCCCTCTCGGCCCAACGTGTAGGTGACGAACGCCATCCCGCCAGCGTCCTGGAAGTCGTTTACGTCCTTGGCGCCGTTGGGATAGACCCGCGCGAGCAGCGGTACCGCGCTCGAAAGCTCCTCGAAATCCTGCCAGTCGATGATGATGCCGGCCGCGCGCGCAATTGCCGGCAGATGGATCATGTGGTTGGTCGACCCTCCGGTGGCGAGCAGGCCGACCATCGCATTCACGATCGCCCGCTCGTCGACCACATGAGCAAGCGGCCGCTCGCCGCTCCGCGCGAGTTCGGCGGGGCGATGCACCGCGGCTCTGGTCAGCGCTTGCCGAAGCGGTGTGCCGGGATTGATGAAGGCTGCGTTGGGGATGTGCAGCCCCATCAACTCCATCATCATCTGGTTGGAATTGGCCGTGCCGTAGAAGGTGCAGGTGCCCGGCGCGTGATAGGAGCGGCTCTCCGCCTTCAACAGCTCGTCCTTGCCGACCTTCCCTTCGGCGTAGAGCTGCCGGATTCGCTGCTTTTCCTTGTTCGGAAGACCCGAGGGCATGGGTCCACCCGGAACGAGCAATATGGGCAAATGACCGAAGCGCAGCGCCCCAATCAGAAGTCCAGGAACGATCTTGTCGCAGATGCCGAGCAGCGCCGCGGCATCGAACATGCCGTGACTCAGGGCAACGACCGTCCCCATCGCGATCACATCGCGGCTGAACAGCGAAAGGTCCATTCCCGGCTGCCCTTGCGTCACCCCGTCGCACATCGCCGGGACGCCGCCCGCGACCTGTGCAGTGGCCCCAGCTTCCCGAGCGAAGATCTTCATCTGCTCGGGGTAACGGCCGTAGGGCTGATGAGCCGAGAGCATGTCGTTATAGGCGGTGACGATGCCGATGTTCGGACCAGCGAAGTGGCTAATCGCCTCCTTGTCCTCTCCCGACGCAGCAAAACCGTGGGCGAAATTGCCGCAGCTGAGCCGGGGACGATTGATCCCGCGCTCCTTCTGTTCGGCCATCAGTTCGAGGTAGCGGCGCCGAGTCGATTTCGATCGTTCGATGATCCGTTCCGTGACGGCTGCGATGGTGCGGTTGAGAGCCATGCCTCCCCTTACTCGTGCCAGCTGATCCCGTCGCGCTCCGTAAGCGCGATCGCGGCGGACGGACCCCAAGTACCTGCCGCATAAGGTCGCGGCACGAGCCCTTCCTCCGCCCAGGCCGCGCGGATCTGATCGATCCACATCCATTGTGCCTCGACCTCATCGCGCCGAACGAAGAGAGTTGGATCGCCTTCGATGAGATCCAGCAGCAGCCGCTCGTAGGCGATCCGCCGACGATACTCGCTGAATGCGTTCGCAAGGCCAATGTCGAGCGGAATCTCCCGGAGGCGGACTCCTTGGCGATCGAGCCCGGGCGTCTTCGCCATCAGATGAAGGCTGATCGTCTCCTCGGGCTGCAGGCCGATGATGAGCTTGTTGGGCTTCGTCGTCGCCCCGCGCGAGGCGAAGATCGAATAGGGGACATCCCGGAACTGGATGAACACTTCGGTGTCGCGCTCCGGCATGCGCTTGCCGGTGCGCAGATAGAAAGGAACGCCTTTCCAGCGCCAATTGTCGATGTGCACCTTGAGCGCGACGAATGTTTCGGTCTGGCTCTCGTGACCAATCTCCTCGGCATAGCCGGGAACCGGCTCGCCGTTGATCGCGCCGCGTGTGTACTGCCCGGTTACGGTATGCGTCTCGACGTCCGCCGCTGTGATCGGCCGGAGCGACCGAAGCACCTTCACCTTCTCGTCGCGGACAGCGGTCGGATCGAAGTTGGTCGGCGGCTCCATCGCGACGAGGGCGACCAGCTGGAGCATATGATTTTGCACCATGTCGCGCAGAGCGCCCGAGGAATCGTAATAGTCGCCCCGGCCCTCCAGCCCGACCGTCTCCGCGACGGTGATCTGGACATGCTCGATGTGCGCGGCATTCCATAAGGGTTCGAACATCAGGTTGGCGAACCGTAGCGCCAGTAGGTTCTGGACCGTCTCCTTGCCGAGATAGTGATCGATCCGGAACGTGCGGTCCTCGGGAAAGTGGGCCGCGACCGCGTCATTGACCTCGCGGCTGGATTCGAGATCGGTGCCGAGTGGCTTCTCGAGCGCCATGCGGACCGTGGGACAAGCGAGCCCGGCAGCCGCGAGGCCGTCGATGGTCGGCTTGAACAAGGACGGTGCTGTCGAAAGGAAGATCGCGACCCCGTGGCACGGATCGCCGATGGTACCGGCAAGCCGCTCGAAACCCGATGGGTCGTTGATGTCGACTGGGACATAGTGGAGGCGGCTTAGGAACCGCTGCGCGACGCCTTCCTGAAAGAAGCCTCCCGGCAAATATTGCTCCAGCGCCTGCCGCGCCCGCTCGCGAAAGGCTGCGTCGTCAAGCTCGGTGCGCGCGGTTCCGATGATCTTCAGGTCTGGCGGAAGCAACCCATCGGAATCGAGCCCGTAAAGTGAAGGGAGAAGCATGCGCCGGGAGAGATCGCCCGTTGCACCGAACAGCAACAGAGTGGATGCCTTTTCCGCCATGCGCGCCTGCCTAGAGGCGAGCGGCGAGCCGTGCAAACCCCTCGCCTAAATGCCTGTGGCGGCGAAGGTGTGTCCGTCGGGATCGAGGTCACGTAGGTCGCGTCCGCGCGTCTCTTTGCCGAAGACGGCTACGAGAATGAGCGCAGTGAAGGTCGGCACGATGATGATCAGCGAGACAACGCCGAGGGGTGGAACCAGGGCGAGCATTGCGAGCAACTGGGCAAGCATCCCGCCGGCCTTGGTGCACGCAGCGACGGTGCCGGTCGTCCGGCCGCGGATGCGCAGCGGGAAACTCTCGGCGGTGTAGGGAAGAAGCATGGCGATCAGCGCGTTTGTTCCAATGATCAGGAGGGCAACCGGAAGCACCGGGCTCCCCCCTCCTGTAAGCTCGAGCCGAAGCACGCCCGCAAGACCCGCCAAGGTTACCGCAAGCGAGGCGACCACCG
>JBEDUM010000190.1:0-32416 GCA_040414585.1 Sphingomicrobium sp.
AGTACCGCATTGTTTCCCACCCCTTTGGTTCAATGTGCTTTCCGGCGTTGAGGCCCGCCGCCCTGGAGGAGACGGCGGGCCGAGTTGCCCCGCGGGAGCAAACGGGGCGGAAACTAGCGGCGATCGCTGGCGCGGCGATCGCGGGCGCGGTGATCGCCGTGCGCTTGAGCGCTTGCCGAGCCCGACCCGTTCGCCGATCCGTTCCCACTGGCACTCAGCGATCCGCTGTTGCCCGCTGCCGAAAGAGCTCCGTTACCGGCTGCCACAGCTTGGCCAGCGAGCGCCGTGGCCTGGTCGGTGCCAAGGCGCTGTACGCCGAAGCCGACATTCTTGTTGACGGACGCGGTACCCGAGCCGTTGCTGCCGAGATTGACGGTATTGCCGGCAGCAGCCGCCGAGGTCACTGAGTTGACAGCGCCGGTCACGGTTCCGGCGAGGCCGACATTCCCGCTTGCCGAGCCGGTCCGACCGTCGACGGAATGGCTGCCGGATGCGCTCGCGGACCCATTCACCAGGCCACTTACACTGTTGGTGATCGAGGCCGGCCCGGTGATGCTGTTGGTCAAGTTGCCGACGCCATTCAGCGTGCCGCCCACGTTACCGAGGCCGTTCAAACTCCCGCCGAGCGAGCCATTGAGCGCACCATTGACGGTGCCGGTGACTCCGCCGAGCAACTGCGCCGATGCGGGAGCCGCCGTGGCAGAGAGCGCAACGCCGGCAATGAGAATAGTCCTATTCATCTCTGTTCTCCTTTTTCCGATGGCAGGCATTCCCGCCCGCATCGAAAGGAGAACGACACCGGCTCAGCTTTTCATCCCGGCTATCTGGCGCCGACGAGCTTCGGTTCGACGCGGCATTCGAAGCAGACGATCCCGCGACCAACGCGGCCCGAGCCAGGTCGTGCCTCGGAGGCCAGGCGATCGAGCGAGCCGTCGACGGCGAGGCGCGCGGCGGCGAGCGGGGCGGCAAAGCTGGTGCCTCGAACCCGCGAATAGCCCTGGCCCGGCAGGGCGGCCGCCATGTCTGCACCAGGCGCCGCGAAATCCAAGTGCACCGGCTTGCCAGCTTCGGGAAGCGCGCGCCCTTTGCCATCCACGCCGGTGACGGCGACGACGCCGGGGTAAGAAGCCGGATATTGCGGGGGCGCTGCCGGACCATCGTTACCGACCGCCGCTACGACCCGGATTCCGCGCCGTTGCACGGCATTGATTGCCCGGGCCACGATGGTGTTTGCGGGGCCCACCAGACTGATATTGATAACCTGCGCGCGCTTGGCCGCCAGCCAACCGAGAGCTTGGACGATCGCAGAGGCTGATCCCGCCGCTCGGTTTCCGCCATAGACGTCCGCGACATAGAGCTGCGCACCTGCCGCTGCTCCGCGAAAGGGGCCTTGGTTGCCCACCAGAAGCGAGGCCACCGCGGTGCCGTGGCCCGTCGGTTTCGGGGGACCGGCAAAGCCGTTCTGCTCGATTGAGGCGCCGGTGAGCGATGGGTGCGCGGCCACCGCGCCGTCGATCATGCCAATCGTCCGTCCGTTGCCCGAACCGGCGATCGATGAGAGTGCCGCATCGAGTGGAAGGAGCGATCCACCGGCGGGTTCGAAAACATGATCGTAATCGGCCTGAAGTTGCGGCGCGACCGAACGCAGTCGCTTGATCGCTTCACGGATATTTGTTCGCGCCGGAATGCCGAGCGTCACTGTCCGCATTCCAAGCGCCGGCTCAACATCCTGGCTGACAATCGTGAAGCCGGCGCGTGCCGCCAACTCAAGTCCAGCCGGGTTCGGATCGGCAACGAGGATCACTCCGCGTCGCACGGGCTGGCCGCGCTCGTCCGCCTCCAGTGCGTTCCGGTTCTCGCGGATCAGTTCCTGCAGGCGTAATCTGCGCAGCTCCGCGAGGGCCGAAGGGCCGGATTCCGCAACAGAAGCGGGCAAGCCCTGAATGGTGTCGAGGGTGGGGCGGACGACCTGCTGCTGCACTTGCGGAATGCCCAGCACGTCTTGCAGCACCGGCCCGGCAACCGGCAGATTTCCCGCGGGCGCCGGGACAGCGACTGGAGGCAGCGCCACCTGCCCCAACAGCTGCGCTCCGGCAGCGCCTACGCAGGCGGTAACCGCGATTGCCGTGCAAAGAAGATGACGCACAAATCTGGACATCCGTGACCCTCTTTATCATCCGTCCCTTGGATGAAACGTCCGGGCGCGGTCGTTTCATCCCAATGGAGCGGAATGGATCAATCTTTGTCGTTCGAGGACCGGCTTTCGGCGCTGCTTCCGCGGCTCAGGCGATTCGCGCACGCGCTCTCGCGGAATCCTGCCGACGCGGACGATCTGACGCAGATGACGGTCGAACGCGCGCTTCGATCGAAATCGCGGTGGGAGCCCGGAACGCGGCTCGACAGCTGGCTCTATCGGATCATGCGCAATCTCTGGATCGACACGGTGCGCGCTCGCGGACGCCGGGAAGACCTGCATGCGCCCGTAGAGGAGGCCGAACGGATCGCCGAGGACCCACGCGCGGGAATCGAAGCGGCAATCGATCTGAACAAGGCAATGGCCGCGATGCAGCGGCTACCGGAGGAACAGCGAGAGATCGTGGCTCTTATCCTTATCGAGGGCCTGGGCTACCGGGAATGCTCGGAGATTCTCAGTCTGCCGATCGGGACTGTCTCGAGCCGGCTGGTGCGCGGACGCATCGCGCTTCTTCAAATTCTGGGCGAGTGAAATGGTTAGCGACGAAACATTCTTTGCATGGCTGGACGGTGAGCTGGATGCAGATGAAGCGGCACGAGTTGAAGTGGAAGTGTCGGCCGATCCGAGGCTCACGGCCATGGCCGCGGAGCATCGCGCCATGCAGGCGCGATTGAAGGGAGCGTTCGACACGCTGCTCGACGCGCCGTTGCCGGACACGCCGATTACTGCGATGCGCAACGGGCGTAGCGCGGACGTAGTCGATCTTGCCGAGGCGAAGCGTGCTCGCGAGCCGCGGCGTTGGCCTTCCGGACCACAATGGGGCGCGATGGCGGCGACGCTTGCGGTCGGCATCCTTGTCGGGACGACGGTGCCCCACCAGCGCGAAGCGGCGCCCGTCACCGTACGAGGCGGCAGCATGTATGCCGCTGCGGCGCTGAACCAGGCGCTCGACACACAGCTGGCGAGCGCGCCGCAGGGCGACACTCGAATCGGCATGACCTTCCATAACCAGGCTGGCGCAATCTGCCGCACCTTCACCACCCCGGCCTCCACCGGGCTTGCGTGCCGCGATCCGAACGGCTGGCGCGTCCGCGGCCTGTTCGCAGCGCCGGAGGGACAGGCGGGCGACTATCGGATGGCCACGGGAATGGATCCCGGCCTGGCCGCCCTCGTCGAATCCACGATGGCAGGCCAACCATTCGATGCGCCGCAAGAGCGAGCGGCCAAGCAGCGGCAGTGGCGGCAATAGACGGGATTTTAGACCCACTCGACGTTCAAACGGGATGAAATGGCGCGCCCCACTCGTTCTGGAGGCGAAAGGGTGGGCGTATGTACGATTGCGAGTATCTTCGCCGGCGAGCAGTCCAGGAAGAGGAGCTTGCGTCGATTGCGACGGACGAGACAGTGGCCATAATTCATTCCGCAATGGCTGCAGAGTATCGAAGGCGATTGCTTGATCTAGAGACGCAGCGGCAATTGAGGGAGGCCCGACCAGCCGACAGCTAATGTCTGTGATGGGTCCGAACGCAGACATTCAGCATCGCCAATTCTTTCGAGAGCGCGTCTTCTCACATCATTGTCGCGCTTGCGTTCGGCCTCGTCATGGGCAGTGCCGGAACATGGCTGGCTCGGATAACGAGCACTTTCATTCGACCTGCTCGGTAGTTTTCTTCTGTGCGAGCAGTCGCGCCCTAAAGCAGGAAAGGCACCAGCATTTTGGTCCGCGCCCGATAAGCCGGATAAGCGTCGGGGAAACGCTCGGCCATGTATCTCTCCTCCGCGCGGGCGCTGATGAAGAAGTACATACCGGCCGCAGCGGCGACCAGCCACCAGATCGGGGTCAATCCGATCGCGGTCCCGGTCATCATCAGCAAAACACCGGTGTAAATCGGATGCCGGACGAGGCTGTAGGGGCCGCGCGTCACCAGATCCGTGTCGGTCTTGCGCATTCGGGGTGAACCCCAGTTGCGACCGATCACGGCGCGTGCGGTAAAGGCCAGGAAAGCGCCGAGTGTCACGAAAACTGCTCCTGTCACTGCCATCGGGATGCTGTGGAGTTCGGCCCGCTGGAGCGCATGCAGATTGATGGACCGGCGAGCGAGGACCATCGCGATCATTATCACGAGAAACAGCGTCAATCGCATCGTTATGCCCCGGTGGAGGGCAAAGCGATCCACGCCGCGCTTCACGAAAACCGCAGCTATCGCCCAATAAATGAGGAATGCCACCCAAAGGCTGACAATCCACCAATGGCAGATGGTGGGGATCATTCCCATTCGATCGTGCCGGTCGGCTTCAACGCATAATCGTGGACCACGCGGTTGATGCCCAGGAACGCGGCATCGAATCGATAGTCGGCGGTCATTCCGTCGCTTGTATCCGACACCGACTGCCTCGAGCTAATGTCAGCTTTGGGGGAAAGCGGACACTAGCGAGCAACGTCCAGCATTGCCTGCGCGAACTCGCGCGGTGCTTCCTGGGGGAGGTTGTGGCCGATGCCGCCGGTGATCGTGCGATGCTCGTATTTGCCTGTAAACTTGCTTCGATAGGATGCAGGGGGCGGGTGCGGCGCGCCGTTCGCGTCACCCTCCATGGTGATAGTCGGCACGGCGACATTGGGCGTCACAGCAAGGCGGTTCTCGATGTCCGCATAGCGTGGATCGCCGTCGGCAAGGCCCATCCGCCAGCGATAGTTGTGGATCACGATCGGCACGTGGTCCGGATTGTCGAACGCAGCGGCCGACCGTTCAAATGTCGCATCGTCGAAGTTCCACTTCGGTGACGCCAGCTTCCAGATGAGCTTCGAAAACTCACGCCGGTACTTGGCGTATCCAAGCTCACCCCGGGGCGTCGCGAAGTAGAATTGATACCACCACTGATACTCGGCGTCGGGCGGTAGCGGCTCCTTGCCCGATGCCTGGCTGCCGATGAGGTAGCCGCTCACGGAGACGAGGCCTTTGACCCGCTCGGGCGACAGAGCAGCCACGATATCGGCTGTCCGACCACCCCAGTCGAAGCCGCCGAGGACAGCGGAACGGATATTGAGCGCATCCATCAGGTCCGTGAGATCCTGGCTCGTCGCGGCCGGCTCGCCGGTGCGCATCGTATCGGCCGAAAGGAACCGCGTGGGTCCATAGCCGCGCAGATAAGGCACGATGACGCGATTGCCTTTCGCTGCAAGGATCGGAGTGACCTCATCGAAGCTGTAGATGTCATAAGGCCAGCCATGAAGCAGGATCATTGGCGGCCCGTCAGCCGGGCCGGCCTCGACATAGCCGACGTCGAGCAAGCCGGCCTTCACTTGTTTGATTGAGGAGGCGAGTGCAGCCGCCGCCGGGGCGGCGACCATTTGCGCAGCGGTGATCGTCATGGCGGCCGCTCCCAGAAAAGTTCGCCGGTCAATGATCGGACTTGTTCCCGACATGTTCATTCTCCCGTCACAAGCAGGGAGGCCCTGATCGACCGTGGAGAATGCCGGCCGCACTCAGACGCGGGGCCCGTGTAGCCCCTGCTTGTGCTGTTTCGAGTCCGTCAAATGAATCTGCGCGGTTCGCTCCCCAAACTCGGGATAGCTCCATTCAATTCGGACGATTGCGACGGACAAGGACTGCTAGCGTTCCGCGTGGCGTGAAAGTCCATCCACCACCACCGCTCCGAAGATCCAAAAAGGGATCAGAACGGTGGCGCCCAGGATGAGGGTATCTCGCGAGAGATCGGGATGTTCGATCGCGATCTTCTTCCGCATTTCCGGATCTCGGGAGAACTTCAACAGTCCGATGCTCGGCTCCCGACGGAGAGTGGAGGCCAGTGCAAAGTGCGCAACGGTCAGGCAATTGAGGATCACGCCCGACGTGACCAAGCCATACACGGCGCTTCCGTGTGCGAGATAGTAGACCAGGAACGGCGTCAGGATGACCGCGACGACTAGATATTCCACAAGGCTGAAGATGTGGCCGTTCAGATAATTGTGGACTTTTATTCGTTTTATCATGGAGCCGGCCGTTCACCCCCGCCTGATCCCTTTTTCGGTTCGGAACTATTCAGAGCGATATCCGCAGTGTCCGCAGTGGATGGGAAGCTGACACGGTTGGGCTGGCGGGACCACGAATCTCAGCATCTAAGGCGAGTATTTCGTGAAGATGTAGTCGCGGCTCGTGACAGCCTGATGGCAAGTGAAACAAGCGTACATTGTCTTCTTGTCAGTGGTCGGTTTGAGGTCTTTACCGAAATTGGAGTAACCCCAACCGCCCGTTGCGGCGTACTTCTTGGTGTCCTTCTCCATGAACTGTAGGTACCAATCAGGTGCATCCCCGGGCACGAACGATTGCTCGTTGCCAAATATCTTGTTGTTCTCTTCCGATGGGATCATTTTCCAGGCAACCCGGCCAATGATCGAACCCTCCGGGAAGGGCTTGCCTGCACGGTAGGCCGTGATAGCTTTGTCGTTGGCGATCACGACTCGTATGTCATTGAGATCGCCCGCTTCGTGGGCCGCCGAAACGAATCTCCAGTCGCGGTATCCGGCAGGGATTGTCGTTACGACAACCATTCGCTCGGCTTCAGGGCTAGCCGTTACTCTACCCGCAGTCATGCCTGGGCTGGGCTGGCTTGTGTTGTCCTGATCAGTTGTTGAGCGCGCCACCGACGCAGCAACGCTGGCCATGGTGATGACTGCCAAGGCAGAGCTCAGGAAAACGGCACGCGCTGCAAACCGATTATGCATGGCGATTCTCCTTCCTGGAGGGTATCGCACGCTTACGATGCTCCAAATGGCCGTGGAGAATGCGGGTGGGCTACCGACGGGCGGCCAGCGGCGCTCTGCGCCTCCTTCCATCAGTCGTCAACAGCCTTGGAAGTCCTGTTCGTCTAGTGTCCGATTTAGCTCGAAACCGGGCATTGGCGTCATGGACAGAGCCCGCCTCGAGTTTGATCACGACCGACGGAGCATCATCGCCGACGGAAGCGCGCCATATTACGGCGTTCAGGTAAGCGAACGGACGCTCGTTCCCAGCGCGGGCGCCCGTCTCGGTTCCACCAGACTCGACTGGTGGATCAGCCACGTACCGCCGCCTCCGAAAGTGGCGGTCGCAACAGTGATTGCGGAACCCGCGCACTGAGCTGAATTGAGGAGGGTTCAATGGCGGAGGCCCGCACGTCATTTGCGGCTGACATCAGGCCCCTTTTCCGAACCAAGGACGTGGATTCGATGAGGGGCGGTGGCCTGGATCTGTCGAGCTACGACGAGGTCAGCGCTCGAGCTGACGCGATTCTTGGCCGCCTGCGGGCGGGGAGCATGCCCTGCGACGGAGCGTGGCCCGACAATCAGGTCTCGCTGTTCGCGAAGTGGATATCCGACGGCAAGCAGCCCTAACGAGGGAGACCGAAATGAATGAGCAGGTGACCCTGGACGATCGCATCGAGATCGAAGGCCGAGACGGCACGTTCGGCGCCTATATTGCGCGACCGGAGACGCTGCCCGCTCCCACGGTTGTCGTCTTGCACGAAGTGTTCGGCGTGAACGCTGATATTCGCGAGCATTGCGACAAACTTGCCGAACAAGGGTTCCTCGCGGTCGCACCTGACCTGTTCTGGCGCTTGGAACCTGGCGTCGACCTTAGCGTCAACTCCCAGCCAGACTGGGATCACGGCGTGCGACTCTATCAGGCCTTCGATCGCGACGTGGGCGCCAAGGACATCAAGGAGACCCTCGGTGCTGTCTCGAAGCTACCGGACTGCAACGGCAAGGTCGCCCTGCTCGGCTACTGCTTGGGAGGGCTCATGACGTTCATTGCCGCCGAGCGTTACGACGTGGATGCCGCGGTTGCGTTTCACGGCGCCGAAACCGAGAAATATCTGGACGATGCCGGCGGCCTTAATGCGCCGCTGCTGATGCACCTCGCCGAAGAGGACGAGTTCATGCCGAAGGCGACGCAGGCCGAGATTAAGGCGGCGTTGGCCGGTAAGCCCAACGTCACGATCTACAGCTATCCCGGCCAGTATCACGCCTTCTCGCGGATCAATGGCGCGCACTACAATGAGGAGGCGGCAACGCTCGCTAACCGCCGGACGAGTGAGTTCCTACGTCAACAGCTGATGTGACTCTGGATATACCCAATATACACAGCGCTTAGCTGGCGCGATCTCGTTCCTGCTCGATGTGTCGATCGATGCGCCGCAGCAATTTCTCATGGCGTTTGTGAACGTCGGCAACGAGCTTTTCGATGGCCGCGGGTCTTAGGCCTTCCAGTTTGCGCAAACCCTCTTCGGTGGCCTTGATATGCTCCAAGGTCGCTTCCCTCACGCCTTCATAATAGTTCAGGCGCGCTTCGCGCTTGCTGTTCACGGTGCCTTCCAGCGATCAACGCTTGAGGAATGGGCGTTAGGACGACGCCGCGGCGGGGGTATTCGTTCCCATTCCAATGCGTGCTCGGCGCAAAATGCTTCGCGTTCGACGATGACCACTGCCGCTTTTCCGCAGCCAGGCACGCAACACATGCGGACTTCATGCGCGCACATCTGACGCTTCCCGCTCCCCCAAGCTGAACTGTGTTCAGCTTACGAAGCTCGATCCGCATCGTTTATTGATTCCCGACAGACACTTGCCAAATCGCGACACCGTCTTGGCGCAGAGCGGAATTGGCCCCAAACTTGTGTCATACTCGTAAAAGGCGCAGCGGTTGTCTGGAGCACTACCGTCGGGAGAGGTGCCATGACAGCGGAGCTAGATCCGCCGCTCTCAAGCTATTTTGACGCGACGAATGCACATGACGCAAACGGGGTAGCCGCGCTGTTTGGCGAGACGGCGCACGTTCATGATGAAGGCCAGGATCATCGAGGACGGACGGCAATCCGTGACTGGGCGCAATCGACGTACGACAAATACGACGTTCGGGTGATGCCCAGCGATGTCCGGATCGAGGGGGAGGCGATGGTGGTTTTGGCTGCCGTGAGAGGAAGCTTCATCGGAAGCCCGATCGATCTTCAATTCCGTTTTGTCACAGACGGCGACCGAATTGAGGATCTGACAATCGGCTGAGACAAGCGGCAGCGAACTCGCCAGCAGTTGTGTGATATCGCTTCGGTGTAGGGCGGACGTTGCCATCGTGGATTTCAGGCTCCGCGGTTCGGCACAGTGGGAGGACGATATGATCCTACAAGCCCGTTGGTTTGCCCTACTTCTGGCCGGACTGCTCATCTCTGCACCGGTTTTGGCAAAGGTCGAGCCGTTCCCTGCCAGCTTTCAAGTCCGCGACATTCCTGTTGAGGGCGCAACCATCCACACTCGCGTGGGCGGGTCTGGACCGACTGTCCTCCTGCTCCATGGCTTTGGAGATACCGGCGACATGTGGGCGCCGTTGGCCGCACGTCTCGTCGGCGGCCACACGGTTGTTGTGCCGGACCTTCGCGGAATGGGCCTCTCGTCACATCCTGAGACGGGCTACGAGAAAAAGAGCGAGGCTCTGGACATCGCGGCGGTTCTTCACGCCCTTGGTCTGAATGGACCACTAGCGATGGTCACGCACGACATAGGCAACATGGTCGGCTACGCCTTTGCTGCCCAGAACCGCGGCCGCGTCACACGTTGGGTGGTGATGGACGCGCCGTTGCCGGGGCTCGGACACTGGGACGACGTGGTCAAGGATCAGAGGACCTGGCACTTTGATTTCTACGGTCCGGACGAAGAACGTCTCGTAGCCGGTCGCGAGCGCATCTATCTCGATCGCTTCTACAATGAGTTGTCGGCGGATCCGCGTCACATCGACGAAGAGACGAGGCAGCATTACACCGCGCTTTATTCCCGTCCGCATGCGATCCACAACGCGTTCGCGCAGTTTGCAGCCTTTCGACAGGATGCGAAGGACAATCAGCAGTTTCTTGCCGGAGGCAAGCTGACGATGCCCGTGCTCGCGATCGGAGGCGAGAAGTCCTTCGGGGAGGGTTTTGCGAACGAAATCCGTTTCGCCGCGGACAACGTCACTGCCCTGAGCATTCCGGATTCCGGGCACTGGCTCATGGAGGAGCAACCAGCGGCCACCATGGACGCGATCATGTCATTTATCTCAGCGCGAACCAAGCCGTGAGGTCAGCGCGATGAGGGTCTCAACTCTGCTTCACGAACCAACACCGGAGAGCGATAAATGGTGACGTTCGCAGCGTTCGTGGCGCTCTTTGGTGCTCTCATCGGCGGGCTCTTGTCAGTGCTTGCTTCGGTTCTAGCCCAGCGCGTGCAGGCCAGGTCTCAATGGTTCGTTCAAGAGTTCAAGCAGCGGCAGCACCTTTATAGTGAGTTCGTCGAGGCCGCCTCTTGCTGCTTTGCGGACGCTCTTCTGGAAAATGAGCCCGACACCGCGAGAATTGCCAAGCTCTATGCCGAGGTCGGCCAGATGCAACTCATCTCGTCGCAGCCGGTAATAAGGGAAGCCAATCGCATCGCCCACAAGATCCTCGATACCTTCGCTTGCAAAAACCGCAGCAAGGCCGAAGTCGCGGAATTTCTTTCACATGACACAATTGATTTCTTCTCGGACTTCGGAGCCGCTTGCCGAGAGGAGCTCTCCCGATTGCGACCCCTTCGCGGGTCGGGGCAGGCCATTTGAACTTTAGGGCTTCGTGCTGAAGTTGGGCGGCTTCCATGAACTCGAATTAATGTGAGCCAAGACAGCAGTAACGCGTTGAGCCATTGCGGCCGCTTGTCGCAGTTGCGCAGCGTCTCACGACGGCCCTTCACTGTGCGTATCCCCTGACCCCAAACCGATTGCTGAACCCACATCCGAAGTGCGCGGTTTGCTTTCGAAGGAGCTGCGAAATGTCCACCGACAACAAGCCCAGCATTGTGTTCGCCCACGGCCTCTGGGCCGACGGATCCTGCTATAGCAAGGTCATCGATCTGCTTCAGGCCGACGGCTACGAGGTGATCTCTACCCAGAACCAGCTCAATACAGTTGAAGATGACGCAGCCGCGGTTCGCACTTCGTTTGACCGCGTTAGCGGCCCAGTGGTGCTCGTCGGACATTCCTACGGTGGCACCGTCATCACGGCTGCCGGCACCGACGAGCGCGTCGCGGCGCTGGTCTACATTTGCGCGCTCGCCCCCGATGAAGGCGAGACATCACAGGCTGAACAGGACAAGCATCCGCGGACCGCGATTTTCGACCATGTCGAGGAGGTCGATGGCCGTATTTGGCTTAAGCCATCTGGAACGGCGGAATTCTGCGGCGACCTTTCGGACGAAGACCAGAAGCTCGTCTTTGCGACTCAGGGCGCGCCGCTCGCCGACCTGTTCACCCAGCCGGTCCACGGCGCGGCGTGGAAGTCAAAACCAAGCTGGTACATCGTCGGCACTGATGACCGTACTGTGCATCCGGATCTGGAACGGTTCGTGGCCAAGCGCATGAATGCGAAAATTACTGAGCTAAAGTCGAGTCACGTACCGATGCTGTCGCAGCCTCAAGCCGTCTATGAGGTCATCCGCGAAGCGGCCGAAACAGTGCAACCGGCACAGCAGCCTGCGCAGGAAGCGATTCCGACACCCGCATAATCAACTTGCGATCGGGTGGCCGGCTGCCGCCGGTCACCCCCATCTTCTAAGGAGATTACCATGAGGAAGCTGGCCATCCGCACGTCGATTGTTGGCATTGTCATCGCCATTGGCTCGCCCGCGCTTGCTGCGTCCGCGGAGAAGCCGGTCATCGTCCTCGTCCACGGCGCCTTTGCGGATGCGCTGGGCTGGCAGAGGCTGATCCCGATTCTGCAGCGCGACGGCTATGAGGTGACCGCCGTCGAGAACCCCTTGGAGTCGCTGGATGGCGACGTTGCCACAACGAAGCGAGTGATTGACGCCCAAACCCGGCCGGTGGTCTTGGTCGGCCATTCTTATGGCGGCGCGGTCATAACTGGAGCGGCGGCAGGGAACCCCAAGGTAAAAGCGCTGGTCTATCTCGCCGCCTTTGCGCCGGACGGAGGCGAGCCGGTGGGCGCGTTCAACGATAAGTATCCGGCGGATCTTGGCAAGGCGTTGCGACCGGACTCGGCGGGCTTCCTGACGATCGACCGCGCACAGTTCCGGCAGGACTTCGCGGCGGATGTTCCGGCAGGCGACGTGGCGGTCGCCGCGGTGACGCAAAAGCCGTTGAGTTCGTCCGTATTCACCGCATCGGTTCCAGTTGCGGCGTGGAAAACGATCCCGTCCTGGTACGTGGTGTCCAAGCAGGACCATGCGATCAATCCAGACTTAGAGCGCTTCTATGCCAAGCGGATGAATGCGCACACGACGGAGATCGATTCGAGCCACGTCGTCTTCATCTCGCATCCCGCCGAAGTGGCTAAGGTTATCGAGGAAGCTGCGACCGCCGCCGCCAAATAGCGGGTCCGGAGAAGCGTGGCGCCGCTGCGCTTCTCGGGCGCGAGGCATGTGCGCCACTAAAGGAGATGCTTATATGCCCGAGGGAATGACGGTCGTTCAGAGCCAGTTCGACCCGAGGACAACAATCACCGCGGACGGAATCACGGTCTTTGCACGCATCGATCTCGCCGCCGGTGCGCCGGAGGAAGGCTCGCCTTCAGCCCCCCGGGCCGGCGTATCCCCGGTCCGACGTCAGATCGGCCCCTGGGTCGGGGCCGTTCTTCAAGCTTGCGAACATTCGCCTCGACGTTGCTTCCACGGCGCGAGCCGCATCATCGCCGTGCACGATGTGGACGCGGCGTGCGATGCCGAAGCGTTTCTCGCCGCCAAAGCGGTGGCCTGCTTCAGGGTCGAAGTCTGGGAACGTGATCGGCTTGTGGCGCCATATCTACGCACGGCAGCTCAATCGGGACTCCAGATACTCCCGCCACGCCGGGCGAACCGAGGATGACCATTAGCGCAGGTGCACGCGAAACCCGCCTACGGCGGTGAATGGAGTTCCCAATAGCGGAGGTGAGAAGCCGTCGTTTGTCCCGATATACCGTCTGTCGAAGAGGTTCTCGATCTGCACGAATGCCTCGACCTGCCGGATGACCGGCACGCTGGCGGCCAGATCGACCACGAAGTGCGGATCGGTGTGTAGCAGGCCGTCGGCGTCGCCATTGGTGCGTGACACGTAGCGGACGCGCGGCGAGATCTTGATGCCGCGCGGGCCGGCCCAATCCAGCCCGGCGCTGACGCGATGGCGGGGCACACCAGCCTGCTGCACGCCGATACTCGCAGGGTCCTCGGGATTGTCGGTCACGACGGAGTCCGCGTAGGTGTAAGCGAGCGTTCCGCTAAGCTTCGGCGAAACACGCCAATCGAGCTCCGCCTCGACGCCCCGGCCCCGCGCGCGGCCGGCATTGATCAGTCGGCTGCCAAAGAAGAAGCCGGCTGGCAGCTCGTCGAACGCCAAATTGCGGCTGGTGATTAAGTCTTTGATGCGGTTCGTGAACGCGGTCGCCTGAAAGCGAAGCGGACCATGAATGTAGTCAAGGCCAACCTCGACTCCTTCCATCGTTTCCGGCTTGAGGCTTGCGTTGCCATAGAAAATCCCTCCGGGAATGGAGAACGCTCGATAGAGGTTGTCGAGGGTCGGTGCGCGGAACGCGCGATAGGCGGCCGCGCGTAGGGCGAAGCCGCCGCCAACGTCATATCGCAGAGATAAGCGGGGATCGATGTCGGTGTCGTGCCGGTTGGGAACATTCATGCCCAGGCCGCCGGGTGTCAGGTCGAGGCCCCTGTAGTTGTAGAAGTCTTGGTAACGGATGCTGAGCAGCGCCTGGAAACGACTGGAGAGCCGCAGATCCGCCTGCACAAACCCACCGACGAACCGTTGCCGCCCACTGCCGATGTCGGTGCGGATATGCACGCCCGTTTCGTCGAATATGTCGGCAACATCGGTTCCTCGGATGCCGTGATAGTCGAGGCCGGCGGAAAGTTCGCGCAATGCCCCAGCGAAACCCTGCCGCCAGACCAGCGAGGCGCCCAGGTCCTCCTCCGGCGTGCGATGGATGTTTTCGACGAACTCGACTTGGGTCGGATCGGCGCCTTCGGGGGCCCCCGTATTAGTGGTCACGAAGCGGCTGTTGTCATGAAACACCGTGAGCGTGAGCGAGCCTTTGGGGCCGAGTTGCTGCGATAGGCTTCCGGTGTAGCGCCAAGTGCGCTGATGATTGGTCTGAAGCTGCGTCAACAGGTTCTGGTCGTTGTCGAAATAGCTAATGCGGCCGCGCGCGGAGAGCATCGGATTAATGTCGAAATTCCCCGACAGCGCGACCGTGTGCGCCGTGAACGAGGTTGGAACCGTGATCGGTCCTCGGTCCTCAGGGATCGGCTGCACATAACCGTCGGTGTGGTTGATTCCTGCATCCAGGCCGATGCCGAACCCGCCACCAGCAAATGCGGCGTGACCGTCAGCGCGATAGCTGCCGTAGCTTCCGCCCGCAGCTTGAGCGATCAGTTCGGTGCGGTCGATAGGCCAGGTGAGGACGTTGATGACCCCGCCCATGGCATAGTTGCCCCAAAGCGTCGCACCACCGCCGCGAACGATTTCCACGCGGTCGATCGTTTCGAGGGGGACCTGACTCCATTGAATGTAGCCGAAAAACGGATCGTTGAGCGGCACGCCATCAAGCAAGACCAGCGCACGTATGCCTCCAAGTCCGCGCATTGAGATGTTCAGCGCGGTCGGATGGACCTGGTATGAGCTGGCGAGCGGCAAATCGACGGACGGTTCCCGCCGGAGCACATCATCCAGAGTCTTTGCGGCCGTGCCTTCGATCTGTTGGCTGTCTAGGACACTGACGCTTGCCGGCACGTCGGTGATCGAGCGCGCCGATCGTGTGGCGGTGATCACAATGGTTTCCGACGAGGGACTGGCATCCTGAGCCGACGCAGTGGCCGAGAGTGAGACCGCGCCAAGACTGGCCGCCGAGAGGAGGAGGAATCTGGTCATCGCAGACTTCCTTGGGTCAGGCAGAGGCGGGACGCAGGCCAAGCCAGCGTCGCACACCAGGAATGCGGCGGAGGAACATGGATTCGACAGCGAGAACCGTCAGCACCGAGACTCCCAGCATCGGAAGGAGGATTGAGAGAGCGACGAGCACCGCAACGAAGCCGATCGCAACTGGCTCGCTGATCGCCGGCGGCGCGCCAAGCGCATCCACCGGCTTGCGGTGCCACCACATGATTGCGCCGCTGATCGACAGCGTGATCAGGCCCAGGGCCATCGTAAGATTTAGGAGCTGGTTCGCCAGACCGAAAAGATGCCCCTCGTGAGCCGCCACACCATAATCGACCGCCTGATCGAGTACGGGCTTATCGTGGAAGCGGCTTTGGCTCAGGACCCTGCCCGTTGCGGGGTCGAAGGTCAGGTCGGTGCGAAGCGGTCTATCCTGAGTATCCGAGCGAGCCGTCCAGGGCTCCTGTAGAGCCGTCGGAGGTGAGACGAGCACGGGCGCGGGAAGTTGAAGCGCCGCCACCGCCGGAACCAGCCGATCGAGCGGCATAAGTGACGACGACTGCATCGTCGTGGACATGCCGTGATGGTGTTCCGCGTGCTGGGTGAGCGCTTCGCGCGTCCCCGCATCATTTTCTGCGCGTTCCTGCAACGTTTCGGCACTGCCGAACCGCCAGTCGGGAGCAACGGCGCGAGGGCCATTTAGAGATCGTGCTGACTCGAGGTAGGCGCCCCAACTTGCAGCCCAGGGTAGACCGCTGATTAGGAAGCCAAGAGCGAAGATCGAAACCCAGAAACCGACGACCGCGTGCAGATCGCGCCACAAGCGCCGACCCTTCAAACTGACGCGAGGGTAAACGACCCCGGCTGGACCAGTGCCTCGCGGCCACCACAAGGCGAGGCCAGTCAGGATCATTATGATTGCCCAGGAGGCGGCGAGCTCAACGATATAGGAGCCCTTGTTGCCGAGCAGGAGTTCGCCGTGCAGGCGGAAAATCGTCGGCATGAGACGACTGTCTTCGTCTGCTACCTTAAGGACTTGGAGACTGGCCGGGTTGACGTAGACACGGTACTCGCGCTGACCTTTTCCGACGAGCACCTGCACGGCTTGTTCTGACCTGTCAGGCAGCTGGTAATGGTGGAGCATCGAGCCGGGAACGGCGCGGACGGCGGCCGAGGCTATGCTCGATGGGAGAGCAGGCGTCTGTCCCTCCGCAACGTGCGCATAAGGTCGGTCGAGCAGTGTCTCGATCTGCGGTTTCCACAGGTAAATCGAGCCTGTGCATGCGAGCCACAGGACAAACGGAATGCAGAACAAACCTGCATAGAAATGCCACCGCCAAATCGCGGCGTAGCCCGGCCATTTGCGGGCAATGATTGAAGACATTGTTGAAACAATCCGCTGGATCAGAACGAGTAGGACGCCGCACAAGGAGGCAGCACCCGGCGAACGGATCAGACGATTGCGGGAGGCCCTGTTGCGGGAGGTGGAAGCGCAGGCGGTCCCCCCGCCAGAGAGCGCGTAGGCCGCTTCTCAGGAACGGGGACGTCGGCGAGCAATATCTCGCCGAGTGCTGGACTGGCATCTGCGGATGCGAAACCAGCATGCAATGGGGCGAATGCACAATCCCCACCGTGTTGGCCACCGTGCGACGAGCCATGTTGAGCCGGATCGGCGTGGTGTGCGGACATTGCGTGCGTCGCGAGTAACGGCGCAACGGACGGGCATGGCTCGACACCGAACGGAGTGCCGTTGGTGGCTGGCATCCATCCCGCAGGCACCCAGACGCGCAGGAACAGTGCGCATGCCAGCAGAAGCAAGCTGAGGTTGGACGTCCTACGACCCATTTGCGCCAGCACTAGGCTTGCTCTTTGGCGTTTTCTACCCACCGAAGGCTGCTTCCCGGAGAATCACGATTATGTCGAATTGGCAGCTCTCGGCCACTGTCCCGCACTTCTTCTGAGCTCGCCGCCGCTCTTCCGGACGCAAGCCCCGCGAGCGGATTGAGGAACAGCGCGCCGATCAGCGTTCCGAACAGCGCGCCCGAAATGAGGCCCTGCCGCGTTTCGCGGCGTGCGGTGATCGACTGCTTGAGGCGAACTCGGCCCTGGGCCTGCGGACGGCTATCACCGCATCGTCGAGATCGATCAGCCAATCGCGCTGGAGTTCGTCGAGCCTGGTCAGGAGCCGGTCCCCCTCATCTGCCGAGTCGAACGCGATGACAACGAGCTCGGGCATCGCTGCTCTCCGGATACGCGTGGTCCCGCTCGCGCGGGACGAAGCCGAATGGTTCCTGTCCGGAGCTGTAAACTCCCGGCTTGGGAAGGGCGTTCCGGTCCGAATTCATTTGTAGAGCGCGGCCGGCGGCGCGATGCGCACGTGACTGGAGAATGCCAATGGCGAAAGCTGCGGGAGACCGGGGTCCATCCGGGGGAACCAGCCGGCTGCTCTTCGGCCTCATCCTCGGCGTGCTCGCCTTCTGGCTGTTCGCGCAGACCACCTTGAACATTGCACCGATCATGGCCGCGGGCCTGCATGCCGACACGAACCTCATGAACATCGCGGTGTCGATCACGGCCCTGTTCTCGGGAATCTTCATCGTGGTGATGGGCGGGCTCGCCGACCGCATCGGCCGAGTGAGGGTCGTCCAGTGGGGCTTCATCCTCAACATCCTGGGGTCGCTGCTGATCGCGCTGGCACCGGCTGGGGCGCTCGCCCCGGCCCTGCTGATGGCCGGGCGAATCTGCCAGGGACTTTCGGGCGCCTTCATCATGCCGGCGAGCCTCGCCCTGGTGAAGGCCTATTGGGACGGGGCCGCGCGGCAGCGGGCGATCAGCCTGTGGTCGATGGGCTCGTGGGGCGGCTCGGGCTTCGCGGCACTCTTCGGGGGGCTGATGGCTCAGAATGTCGGGTGGCGCTGGATCTTCATCGGCTCAGCCGGCAACTCGCTGATCGGGATGCTTATGGTGCGCGGGACCCCTGAAAGCCGTGCAAAGGCGAAGAGCGGCTACAGGTTCGATGTGAGGGGCGTGCTGGTCTTCATGGTGACCATGGTCGGCCTCGAGGTGCTCGCAACCCAGGGCGCGCGGTTCGGATGGATGAGCCCCGCGACTCTGGGCCTCCTTGCAATCAGCATCATCTTTGGCGCGATGTTCTTCCGGACGGAGTCCGGCAATCCGAACGCCTTCGTCGATTTCAAACTGTTCAGGAACAAGACCTACACCGGCGCGACGCTGTCGAACTTTCTCCTGAACGGAGTCACCGGAATCATGATCGTGTCGATGAGCCTCCTGCAGGCCGGCGGGCACATGACCGCGCAGCAGGCCGGGCTCCTGACCCTGGGCTACGCCATCAACGTCGTCCTGTTCATTCGCGCCGGCGAGAAACTGCTGCAGCGTTTCGGGCCCCGGCTGCCGATGATCTGGGGCTCTGGAATCGTCGGCATCGCGATCCTTCTCCTGATGCCGACGCAGCTCATGCTCGACACTTACAGGATCTTCGCGATCGTGGCGTTCGCCGTGTTCGGCCTCGGCCTCGCCTTCTACGCGACACCGTCGACCGATGCCGCGCTCTCGAACCTCCCCGACGATCAGGCCGGCTCGGGGTCCGGCATCTACAAGATGGCCTCCTCGCTCGGAGCTTCATTCGGCGTTGCCATTTCGGCAGCGGTGTTCACCGCATTGAGCGCGGATCACGCGCCCGTCGAGTGGATCGAAGGCGTCATCACCTATGTCGGGCGCCAGGACAATCTGGCGCTGCGCGAGGCGGCGCTCTTTGCGCTTGCGGTCAATCTCCTCATGGTGGTGGCCGCAATCGCTTCAATCGTCCTGACGATCCCCAGGGGCATGAAGGGCGCCTCATCCTAGACGGGCTGTCGCCGCAGTCGATGATGCACAGGCTTCAGGGTCCTCGAGCCCATCTTCCGCGGGAAGATTACAAATGCGCCAGAGACCGCGCTTTCGCGAACACAAGCGCGTCCTTGGTTCGTTCCATCTGACGGTGACCGCTTTCCCGCATTTGCAGGAGTGAGTTTATGGCGACAATCCTATTGAAGAACGCCGACAGGGAAGTCCTGGCGTCCCTGAAGAGCATCGTCCCGACGCTCGTGGCAGCCTACAAGGACATTCATTCACATCCCGAACTGTCGATGCAGGAGCATCGCACTGGCGGCATTGCCGCCACCCACCTCAAGAACAATGGCTATGAGGTGACGACCGGCGTCGGCGGGACGGGCGTGGTCGGGGTGCTTCGCAACGGCGACGGGCCGACGATCATGCTCCGCGCCGACATGGATGCGCTGCCCGTCAAGGAAGCGACCGGGCTCGACTATGCGAGCAATGTGACCGCAAAAAATGCCGACGGCGAGGAGGTGCCGGTCGCGCATTCCTGCGGTCATGACATGCATGTGACCTGGATGATGGGTGTATCGTCCCTGTTCTCGCGGCAGCGGGACGCGTGGAAAGGGACTCTGATCACGCTCTTTCAGCCGGGAGAGGAGACGGCGCAGGGCGCGCGCGCGATGATCGGGGACGGGCTCCTGAAGCGCTTCCCCAAGCCCGAGGTCGTGCTTGGCCAGCATGTGATGGTTGGACCATCCGGGACGGTCGCCGGAAGCGCGGGGCCGATCACCTCGGCGGCCGACAGCTTCCAGATCCGCCTGTTCGGCCGCGGCGCGCACGGCTCGATGCCGCAGGCGGCGATCGATCCGGTGGTGATGGCGGCTTCGACTGTGATGCGGCTGCAGACGATCGTCTCGCGGGAGATCGCGGCGACCGAGGCCGCGGTCGTGACCGTCGGCGTGCTCCAGGCAGGCACCAAGGAAAATGTGATCCCGGACGACGCGATCATCAAATTGAACGTGCGGACGTTCGACACGGGCATTCGCAAGCATGTGCTGGACGCAATCACGCGCATCGCCAATGCGGAGGCGGCCGCGTCGGGCGCGCCGAAGCCGCCGGAGATCACGCCGCTCGACCAGTATCCGCTCAACGTCAACGACAAGGGCGCGAGCGAGCGCGTCGCCAGGGCGATGCGCGCCTTTTTCGGAGACGACCGAGTCATTCACACAGGACCCGCTCCGGCAAGCGAGGATTTCGGCTGCTTCGGCACAGCATGGGAGGTGCCGTCGGTCTTCTGGTTCGTCGGCGGAACAGATCCTAAGGTCTATGCCAAGGCGAAAGCCGAAGGGCGTATCAACGAGCTCCCCGTCAATCACAACCCGGCCTTCGCGCCGGTCATTCATCCGACACTCGAGACGGGCATCGAGGCGATGACCGTGTCCGCGCTTGCCTGGCTCGGCAAATGAGTTCAACCGTCCGCTAGACCAATACTAGGGGGGTGCGATTGCCTGAAAGCGATCTGATCGCAAAACAGGCTCTGCAGGACCTGCTGCTGATCCTCGATCTCGGGGGGACCTTCGTGTTCGCGATCAGCGGCGCGATGGTCGGGGTCAGGCAACGGCTGGACATTTTCGGGGTGCTAGTCCTGTCCTTCGCCGCCTCCAGTGCGGGCGGAATCGCGCGCGACCTGCTGATCGGAGCCGTCCCGCCGGCCGCAGTCAGCGACTGGCGCTATTTTGCGGTCGCAATGATCGCAGGACTGCTGACCTTCCTCTGGTCCTCGCCGGTCTCGAAACTGCACACGCAGATCCTGCTGTTCGACGCGGTCGGGCTGGCCTTTTTCGCGGTGTCCGGGGCGGAGAAGGCACTCGCCTTTCGGCTCAACCCCCTTATGGCGGCGCTGCTCGGAATGCTTACCGGCATCGGCGGAGGAATGACCCGGGATATCCTTGTCGCACAAACGCCCTCGGTCCTCACGGGCGACCTCTATGCCGTCGCAGCGCTTTCTGCCGCGGCGCTCGTCGTCATCGGACATCTCTTCGGCTGGCCCATCGTCCCCACCGCCGCCGGCGCCGGGCTGCTCTGCCTTGCAATTCGCTTCCTCGCAATCCGGCGAGGTTGGGGCCTGCCGGTTGCGGCGCCAGGAACAGACGAGCCAGTCTCGCAAGATGGAAGCTGATCTGAAGCGGTGCGCATGAGCGGTCTCAGCCGCTCGCGCATCCATGAGCTGATCAGGAGCGGAGACATCGAGTTCGCCAAGGTCGGAAGCTCGACCCTGATCCTCATCGAGAGCCTGCGCTTTTTCATTCACGGTCGGCGGGCGCCCAGGGCTCCGCCGAGCTCAGCTGGCCTTGGCGGCGTCCCCGCCGGTGACCTCAAAAAATTCTCCACCGGTCACCATCGCCGCGGCGAGCTCGCGCACGACTACGCCCAACGCCATTGGATCCGGAATCCGAGCAGCGATCTTGCTACTTCGATCCGCCGTTCGTTTTGCGGCCAAGCTTTTCGATCGCTTCTTCGACCCTGTGAGCGAGCCGCTCGACCTGGGCATTGAGCACGCGTAGCTCGGCGACAGGATCGATTGGCAAGGCCGTGGCCTCGCTCGGCGGGCGAGGTGGGCTTAGGAGAAGTGCGGCGCTGAGTGCTGCCGGCGGGATGGGTGCCTTGAATTGGCAGCCGTAAAATTCGCCGCTGTTCCACACGACGACGGCTTCGATGCCTCCGGCATGTGGCAGGTTGACCGAGAATGTCTCGCCAACGCTGAGTGCGATCGACGTTTCGAGCAAAGCGCCGCTCAAGGAAAGATCGTGGACGGTCACCTGCGTTGCCGACGCGGGCGCGCCCGGAACGTCGAGCTGCAAGGCTCGTCGGACCGACCTCCGCCGATCTGCCGTTTGCAACGGCTCTTCGAAATGCGCCAACATTGGCATACGCGCCTCCTGCCCTGCAGCAGTGGAGCGAACATGGTTAACAAGTCCTAATTATAACTCATTTAAAGCACTTCTTTACCAGCCATTGATAATTGAGTGACGTGGACCAGACCGAAGTCACTCAGAACCGGCGGTCCCGGCGGTCGCCCGTGTTCCTCAAAGCGAGTATCGAGGTGGACGGCTCTCCGGTACCTGTCACGTTGCGTAACCTTTCTGAGGAAGGGGCGCTGGTGGAGGCCGCGAACCTGCCCTCGGTTGACGCTGCGACCACGTTCGAGCGCAACGGATTTAGAATCAAGGGCCACGTTGTGTGGCTGGCCGGCCGCCTCGCAGGGATAAGGTTCGACCAACCGATGCACCGGGATGAGCTGTTGCGTCAGGTGCCGCAGCCCAAGCAACGGTTCGAGCCGGTATTTCGGCGCCCCGGTCTTTCTTGCCGCCCGCTCAGCGAGTCTGATCGCAAGATGCTCGAGACATGGGTAGCGATGGCGCCTGTCTACCGGCCGGGCGACTAGCCTTGGCGGCGGTGGATCCGCTGCTTCAGTTCGGATAATTCCCAGTAGTCGTTCCGGCTGAACGGCAGGAGCGCCTTCATCGCCGTGAATGTGCTCTTTCCGAGCGCGCGCTGCAGCCCGGAAAGCTCGAGAAACGCCGCCCGGACCTTGTCGGCATGGACCGCATGATGTCCCTGGGCCTCTTCCAGCATCGTTCCCTCGGCCTCAGTGACGAGCCAGGCGAGCACCTCCCAGTACCGGCGAATGCGCTTCACGCTTTCCGGATCGAGGCGCGTGGCAAGGGCGGCGATCCTCTGGCCCGCTGGTCCATCTGGCCAATTGCCCGCTCGAAGAGCATCGAGTTGCAGATGATGCGCAGCGCATTCCGCCTTCAGCCAGCGCTCCGCTTCCGCCGTTCCAAAATTAAGGATCGTGGTCAGCGCGATGGGCGCGAACAGGGATGCTCCGAGCATTGCAAGGAGCGGCCGATCGGGAAACTGGTTGAAGACGGTGTGCAGCCCGACGGCAAGCAAATATCCGGGCGCGAACCACCAGAGATGGAAATCGAATTCGCCAGCAGATTCCCGCGTCTCGCGCTCGGCGAACTCGTGGGCGATTGCAGCAAGTAATGCCAGCGTCGTTCCGTGCATGATCGCGGTGCCGAAGCCGCGCACGAGCCATGTTCCGGCGGCATAATCAGGATAGCGGATCAGGTAGATGACGTTCTCAACGACAGAGAATCCTGCGCCGATCGCGAAGCCTGAGATGACCGCGTCCAGCTTGTAGCCGATGCGATTGATGCGGAAGAGCAGGACCATGATTGCGGCCTTGATCGCTTCTTCGATCCAGGGAGCGACGAAGCGGCTGTAGAGAGAAAATCCGATCGGCAGCGTGTCCAGCATGCGCCCCGCCACCGGCCAAGCCGCAAGCGCGCCTATTCCGCCCAGGAGCAGAAGGACCGCGATCTCGCCAAGACTCATCAGCTTGAACGCGTCGAGCCAGACGAAGATCGCGAGCAGGGCGAGGACGGGAACCAGGGCGAGGCCCCAGTGGGCGCTTTGGGCGAAAAGCTCGGCCATACTCACATTATCTTAAGCGACGCGAGGAACTCAGTCTTCCGATAATGACCGTCCGCCCAACCGCCGGCGGCGCCAACAGAAAAGACCATCGGCAGCCGAAGCGCTACCGTGAAACTGAGGTCGAATTGGGCGCCGAGGTCATAATAGTGATGACCGCCTCCCTCCGGCGCTTCGGTCGCCATCGCCCCGGCAAAAACCGCCGGGCGGATGTAGCTCAAGTAGAAAGCAGGCGTGCCGACTTCGGCAAAGCGGAGCGGCGGGAAGTTCACTTCGCCGGTAACCTTGGCGAACTTGCGCGCTGCAATCTCATCGATTTCGAAGCCAGGGAAACTCTCCATCTCGCGGTACCGCTTCTCAGGTCGATTATCGACGTAATTGTTCCGGAAGGAACCGAAATAGTAGGCCGCGAGCGGGTCAAGCCGCGGGCCGCCGATCAGACCGGCATCGGTGTAGAGCCACACCGAGGAATTGCGCCATGGAAGCGCCGTGCCCAGATCGACCCCGCCGTAGAGCTTGGGATAGAAATGACCTTGAGCCTGGTCCGTGCCGGCGACAATTCGCGCGTCCACGCCCTTTTCATGATCAACGCCGCCCAATGCCTTTGTCGTGTTGGTGTATTTGAGACCGACCTCGCCTGAACGCATGTCTTTCGGACCTGTGATGTTCTGAGCGCCGGGAAGCTGCTCCAGTCCAAAATATGCGGCAAACGTGCCGAAGACATCGAGCTGGCGGGGCGGGTCGTAGATGAGCGGCTTCGTGTAATTGACGATACCCGCATCGCCCTTGCGGCTCCGGAGCACCGGTCCAAAGAGGTCATAGAAGTCGGATAGGTTGTGCCAGTAGGTTAGCTTCCAGTTCGGCGTTTGAAATTCCGCATCGACGTGGAATTTCTGTCCGCCCTCCACCTTGTTGAAGGGTGAGAAGGACAAGTTCGCGCTGAACTGGCGGAATTGCAGCGGGTCAGCGAGGTGAAAGTAGTAGCCGAATGCCGGAGACTGATCGAACGCCGAGAGGATCGGATAGTGCGCGTCGAAGCGCATGCGCCTGAACGGGTCGTAGGTGCCGCGCTCGGTGATAAGCTGGTCGAGCGGGACCTTGGCCGGTGATCCCACGCCCCATTGCTTGAGCTCGGGGTGCGCACTGACGACTTCGGTTCCCAAAAAACGGATGTTGCCGAGGTCCTCGCGCACTTGCGGCTGGATGATCGACGGATTGAAGCCCTCGCCGGTGTAATCGTAGACGAGAAGAGAACCGTCGGGACGCAGCTGCGGACGGAAGAAGCCCGTCGCTGCGTTGCTGAGAGCATCCCATTTGCCGGTGGCGATGTTGAGCCGGTACACGTTCGAAACGCCGGTATAGTATGAGTTGCCGAGCAGCGCCTTCCCGTCGGGCGTGAAGGTGAACATTTCGGGCACCGCGGGTGGAAGCGAGAGCGTCGCTATCGGATCGTTGGAATCACCTTGTTCGAGGTCGGAGATCTTCCACACGCGCACTGACTGCTTGCCATCGACAGTGCCGTAGGATGCAGATGCCAACTGTCCGTCGGGTGAGATGTCGAGATCGAAGATGATCTCACCGTAGTGGAAGGTCTTGACCTGGTTGAAGCTGGTGTACGGCGGTGGAATCCTAACCAGGGTCACGAAGCCGTTCTGATGGCGGATGCCCCAAAGGCTCTTGTCAGCCTGGTTGAAGGCAAGGTCGCCGATGCGGGCATCGGTGAGGAGCCTCCGCTTCCTGCCCGTGTCGACATCGATCGCGTTGATGTCGCGGAAGGCGTAATTCTCATCGGTATAGAAAGCCGTCCTGCTGGAGGGGTCGAAAGCGACGCTGGTCACCTTGTAGAGCATCATCCCGTTGAGGTCGGTAAGATGCGTGATCTTGCCCGTCTTGAGGTCCATCCGGCCGAGGAACCCGATCTTTCCGGGCCAGCGGAACGCCGCGACCAGGCTGTCGGTCTTCTCGTCGACAAAGCCGCGCGACATCGATCCAAGCCCACGTGGGCTGAGGTGCCGCGGCTCTGTCAGGGGATATCGTGCAAGCGCCGCCAGATTCTGTTCCTGGAATTTGTGTTCGAACGCGATCCAGTCGTCCCACACGTCGTCGAGCGACTTGCCGAACACATGCTTGAACTGGCTGGCGTAATAGGCTTTCGAATCCGGCGAGCGGCGAAGCCATTCCATCATCTTCTCGGGCCCGTAGGTCAGAGCGATGTATGACATGAAGCGGGTGCCGTAGAGGTAGGAGTTGGCGCCGACCTGGAAGTCGATCTGGGTTCCTTCGCTCTCTAGGCCCAGGGGCGAGAAGATGCGCGAATGATCGTGGATCTTCGCGCGCCACACCATCTCGTCGTAGCCGCCCTGAGCACGCCCCAGGCCGCCGGCCATCCAGGTTTCCATGAAGACCGCGCTGCCCTCCATGTACCAGCGTGGCGTGAGGTTCCTGGGACTAGTCAGGAAATTGTAAAGGATCGAAATCGGATGCTTCTGCAGTGGAACGGGCTTTCCCCCGAGGAAATGCCGCCAGACGGAATCATGTGAGTTCCAAACGTCGATCGTGCCGACGTGCGTTAGCTCGTGATTCATGAGCGTGAAGAAGCGCTCACCCGGAGAAAAGGTCTCCATCGACAGTGACAGAGGCGCGACGTCGAGCAGGATCATGTTGCTTGGGCTGCCGAGAGCCGCGGCGTTACCGTAATCGGCGAAGTCCTTGAGCAGGATCGTCGTCCGTTCCCACGGCTGCCAGTGCAGATTCCGCTCGTGGAAAGCGAGCGAGTTTTCGAACGCTCGCGCCAGATAGGGCGTCAGGTAAGTCTGGATCGGGTCGATGTAGAGCAGCGAGAGATTTTTCGTTTCGAGCGTCGAAAGGTAAAAGCCCGACGCGTCCTGCGGCACGTGTTCGGTTTTCTGCTCCGGCGCACTGGGCTTGGTCGGGGGTGGAGTGACGGGTTCATTGGGCGGCGTGCCCTCGGGCTGCGGGGGAACGTCTTGAGGTTTCTCGACGACCGTTGTCGTATCTGGGGGCGGCGGTAGAGGCGGCTGTTTGGACGCAGTCTGCGCGAGCGCCGGTCCGGCGAAGGCGGTTATAACGAGCGCCACCGTCGCATGCGCAAGGTGACGCCCGCTAAAACTCTCCCCCATTTACGGTCCCCCCAGACCGCGACGTCAGTCGGTATGCGACTGAGATACCCCAGCCTGGTTCAGAGCCGCCGAGAAGCTGGGATTGGCCATCAGCGCCGCCAGGTTCGGCTGAGCCGCCAGCGCCGCCCAGGCCTTCTGGTTCGAGGACAGCGTTGCCAGTGCCGCCGAGTGCTGGCTGACCGCAGCGAACGCCTGCGGATTCGCCATCATCGCAGAGAAGGCCTGCGGATTGGCAAGCACTGCCTGCGACGCCGCGGCATTGAGCTGCCCCGAAGCCGCGGCCGACGCCACCAGCGAATGGGCGTCGAACGCCTGCAGCGCCTTCGCCGCCGAGCTCAGCTGGGCCGAGTTGCTCGCCAAGTTGGAAAAGGCCGAAGCGTTATTCCCGATCGCGGAGAGCAGCTGCGGGCTCATTAGGTGCGCGTTGCTAGCGATGCCGGCGAAGGCCAGCGAGTTATTGCCGATTGCGCTGAACACCTGCGGATCTGCATTGAGCGCCTTCATCGCGGCATTGTCGCTCGCGAGTTGCTGGAATGCCGGAGCATTCCTCGCCATTCGAGCGTCGGCGGACGCCTTCGACGCCGCATCACGGAACGCATTGGCATTATTCCCAAAGCTGCTGAATGCCGAGCCATTGGACAGGATCGCGGCCAGCGCCTGAGGATGCGAGGCCAGCGCGGCGAATGCGTTCGAATGTGCTGCGATAGCCTCTATCGCCTTGGGTTGACCGGCCAGCAGTGCGAACGCCGACGGATTGGCCGCCAGCGCCGACATCGCAGAATTTGAAATCCCCGCCGATTGCAACTGGCGAGCAGCCGACGCGGCGCTGTTCACCAGTCCGGCAAGTGCCTGAGGCTGGCCGGATAGCGCCTTGAACGAGGCTGCATTGGCAGCGAGTGCGCTGAACACCTGCGGATCTGCGTTGAGCGCCTTCATCGCAGCATTGTCGCTGGCAAGCCTGCCAAAGGCTGCAGCGCTATTGGCCATTCGCGCATCGGCTGCGGCTTTCGCCGCAGCGTCGTGGAATGCGTTCGCGTTCGAAGCGAAGTTAGCGAACGCAGCCGCGTTCTTAGAGATCGACGCGAATGCTTCGGGCTGCGAAGCGAGCGCCTGCATCGCAGCCGGATGTCCAGCAATCACGCCCATGAGCGCCGCGTTGGTGTCATGCGACTTGGATCCGAGCGCCGACGCATTTTGCGCTGCCTGTGCAACGCTCGCGAAAGCTTTCGGATTGGCGGCCAGTGCGCTGAACGCCTGCGGATTCGACATCAAGGCAGCCATGACCTGCGGCTGTCCGGCCAGCGCCTTGAACCCTGGGCTCGCAGCGAGTGCACGGAAGTTTGGGTCGTGGACCATCAGCTCGAATGCGTCCGTCTGCATCAGCTCGGGCACGGACGTGTCGCCCAAGGTGACGTCGCCTTCGCCGACCTGGCTCGAAACGTAACGCTGAGCTGGTGCGACCGTCCCGGCGCTTGGACCCATCGGCGGATAGACGCGGCCAAGACCGTACGCTGCAATAGCGACTACGAGCACGCCCGCAGTCGTAAGATACATCCTATTCCGGTTTGTCAGTGACGTAGCCATCGGTTGCCCCCTTGCCTAGTCGGGCGCGTTTGTGCTCCCGAGTTACCGAAGAGTCAATCAGACGACACTTTGAGCAGCGGCAGTTAAGTTGCTGCAAACCCTCGTGAAATCCGACCGCGCAAAAGCACGAAGGTCAAATCTTGCAGCGATATTAACCAGTTACGACGATCGTCCGAAAACCATCGCGCGCGTACGCGAATGCATTCGCGATGGAGACGCTCATGCTGACCCGCTTGGCGATCATTTCAGCAGCTGCATTGGCGACTGCCGCCGCTGCAGCGCCTGAGCCGTCCAAACCGGCAGGCGAGCAGCCTCAGCTGGGCGATCGTCCGGCCACGATGATCGCGTCGGCGGATCACGTCCGCGCGTCTGCGGGGCCCGCCGAAGCACCCAAGAAGCCGCGCGCCATGCGGGTGACGACCTGCCGGTGCGGCAACCAGGTCGACCAGCCGGCCGAGAAGCCTAAAGACCGCTGACGAGCCGGCGCCTAGTGCGCGGTCGCGATTTGCTGCTTCGACCGAATGACCGGAATCTCGCCGTCCCCGACGGCCGCGAACGCCGACCAGTAAAAGGGGTGGGACGTGTTCGCGTCGTCCATCAGCCGGCGCTGGGAAAGCCGCAGGGCAGTGACGGTCGGCGTTCCCGGTGGCGCAGAGAACATTCCCGTAATCAGTCGCTGGGTGGCGTTGTAATCGTCGGATAGAGGCCAATGGCTCGCGATCACCAATCGTCCACCCGCGCCGACGAATGCCCGCACTAGTCCGTCCAGCGCCACGTCGCCGCCGGTCTCAAGGCCCGCCTGCTGCGTCGCCGCGGCGCTGGCCTTGCCTGCCGTGTCGCACGCCGAAAGGATCACCAGGTCCGCGTCGAGGTGAAGGTCGAAGATCTCACGGAACGTCAGCAGCCCATCAGAGCCTGCGCCGCCAAAGCTGGTGAGTAATGCGGGCTGCGCCGCGCACTTCGGGGCTCTCGCGGTCACGACGCCGTGGGTCGCGAAATGAACGATCCGGTACTGATCCAGATCGTGCCGCTGTTCGAGGCCGGTATCCGTGAACGCGTCACGAGTGACGACCTGCACGCCCTTGGGGTCGAAGGCCGATATGATTTTCGCCGCGGCCTCAAGCTCGTTCGCGGAGATTGGCTTGGCCCAGGACGATAGCGGCAGGACGCAGTCGCGGTCGGCCGCTGCCGGAATGACGGCGGCTGTCGAAGCTGAGGGTGGAGTGTTGTCCCCAAGCCCGAGATAATCCTTGGGAGCCGCGGACGGACGAGCACTGCGCAGCTGCGCGAAAGAGCGCGGCGAGACGGAAGTGCTGATATCGCGATCGCGTCCGAACCAATTGATTCCACGGAAATCAAACTCGGCGTTCTGTCCACCCGCCTCGGCGCGTTTCTTGTACGTGTCCACAGACGCCTGATCCATGACGAGTAGGTTCGGAGGAAGCCGGAGCATGGCGCCGTCCGGCTCGAAGACCAGGTGCTTCACGCCTGCGACGTCGCCCTCGATTGGTCCGAACAGCTCGTTGTAGAGCTGATGCGAAAGTCCGACGTCGAACGCGTAGGTGACCCGCTGGCCGTTCTCGGTGGTCGAGATGGTGTCGCGCAGCGCGTTGACCTGCTCATCCAGCTGCTTGCTCGTCAGGTCGAGCTTTGCCGCCCGCGCCGACTTTGGAGTGATGAGCATCGCGTAGATGTTCTCGCCCACGTTGGTCATTCGATAATAAGCTTCGCCGCCGCGCAGCTCCTTCTGTAGCCCGGCAAGCGGGATGACTGTGCTCGAGACCGCGCGATAGCGCGGGAAGCTCGCAAGCGTCGCCTGCGTTGCAACCTGCTCGTGCTGTGCGACCTCCAATGAGGCACGCAGCGTGTGCGCACGAACCTGCTCGGCCGGAGTCAATTTCGACAGGTCGTCGAGACGCGCGAGCTCGATACGGTCGCGCTCGACCTGACGGCTCAGCGTCACGGACTGGCGAAACAGCCGCGAAGCTTCGTCGGTGCCACCGCTGAGCTCGCGCGCAAGAACGGCTTGCGTCTGTGCGAGTCCAGGCCGCACCATCAGCTGGGTCGCCACGAACAACTCCGCGTTGGCGGCTGGGTCGCTGCCCTTCTTCAGCAGGAGATCGACGTAAGGCCTGAGGACATAGGCGAATGACGGCGGAAGGTTGGTCGCGTCAGCCTGCGAATGAACGATCTCGCGAAACATGGCTTCCGCGGGGGCCAGCTGGCCGTTTCGCGCCAGATAGCCGGCAAGCCGCGCCTTCGAATTAAGCAAAGCCGCAGACCCGGGATAGTTCACGTCGAGCAGCGCGACTGCCTGGCGATAGAGTTGCTCGGCTCCGGCTGCGTTCTTCTGCTCTTCGGCAATCGCCGCGAGGTCATCAAGGATCTGCGCGCGCATCCACACGATCGAACCGACCTTGCCGCCACGAAGCGCCTGGAGCTTGGCATCGGCGCTGCGAAGCGCCTCCGTCGCGCCATTGAGATCGCCGGTCAGGCGCAATGACGTGCCGCGCAGCTGAAGGGCCTGCGCATCAAGGATTTGGGCTTTTTCGGCCGGCAGAAGCTCGTCGGACTGGGCGCCGAGCTGTTGTCCGAGCTTCGATCCCGAATTCAGGCTTCTTGCGGTGACGGCATCAATTTCTGGACCGGATTTCGTCGTGCCTCCCTCGTCGATCACCGCCTTGGGTAGAGGGTTGCTCAGTTCCTCAATTGCCCCCTTGGCGTCGCCTTGGTTCAGAAGGTGCATGGCTCGATAATTGCGCAGCCGGCGCGCGACGATCGGGTCGGATCCGAGCTGTTCGGCTGCTTTGGCGAACAGCGCGTCGGCCTCCGCATAGCGGCCGAGATTCGACTTCTGGAGCGCCTCGTTCGCGAGCGCTTCGGCGCGGTTGAGCGGCGCGTCGCCAGCACTGCCGACTGCGGCGAAGAATTCGGCCGCATCGGCATAGCTTCCCGCATTGTTGCGCCGATAGGCTTCCGCCAGCGCCCGGCTCGGATCGAGCGTTCCGGCCTGGACGCGCGCGAACGCCGCGGGATCGCCAGCCCCGGTGGTCGCGATCGACAGCTCGCCCTTGACGGGCTGGTCGGCCACCATGCTGCGAATCCCAAGCTGGAGCGCGCTGTCGTAGCCGCTGAGCCCTTCCGCCGCGTAGAACAGTCTGCCCTTGCGGACCTCGTACGCGCGATATGCGACATCGGCGTCCTTGAGCCTGCAGTCGACGATCTGGACCGGTCCGACATCTGTGACGGTGCCTGATTGCGGCGCTGAGCAAATCGCCTTTTCGGCGCGCGCGGCGGCGAGGCGCGCCGGCGCTCCCGAAGCATCGCGGAGCTTGTACATCTTGCCCACAGGAAGCGCCGCATCGCGGCACGTCACCGAATAGCCAACGTCGAACATGCTCTTGAGCGCCGGGTCATTGGCGACAGTCTGGGCGGAGCAGAAGATCGTGCCGGAGCTGCCAATCCTGAAGGTGTCGCGAATGCTGAGCGGGGCCGCGGGAGCGGAGGCGGCAAGTCCAAGGCAGGACAGCGCCGCTGAGATTGCAATGGCTGCTCTGACCATCTTACCCTCCGATCAATTCGATGGGTTGGGCGCGTCGCCGACGACCGCGTCCCCTCCGCTCGTCACCGGCTCGTCGATGCTCTGATCGACCGAGATTGGCGCGGTGTTGATGAGCCTCAGCGAGGGATCGATCTTGCCGTTGCCCTCCTTTTCGCTGTTTTCCTTGCTGGCTTCGGTGCCCTGTTGGGCCACGTCGCTGCCAAGCTGCTCCGTTCCGGTTAGCCCCTGGCTCTGACCGGCCGGGTTTTCGGCATTCTGATCCCCCTGCTGGCCAACTTCGTCGGAAGCGGAACTGCCGTTGCCCGAAGCAGTCTCGCCTTGGTCCGACTGAGTGCCATTGCCCGAGGCGGTCCCTCCCTGGCCGGACCCCCCGCCGCTGCCCGCGACGGCCCCCCCCTGATCCAGCAAATCGAGTTCATCGCCGGCGAGCTGGTCCGCTTGTCCGCCGATCTGGTCGCCCAGCTGGTCGGGAAGCTCGAGCGGGCTTGTCCCAGCCGTGCCTGTGCTGACCGGTCCGAGAATCGTCCCTGAGCTGATCCCCGTCTGCTCCGGCGGCGGAGGCGGCGGCGGCGGAGGAGGTGGTGGTGGTGGTGGTGGCGGAGGAGGAGGCGGCGGTGGCGCCGACGCGCCGACTCGCGACGGCCCGCCGCACGCGCCCGACGCGGCGATCGACTCGCCATCCGGCGCGTGC
>JBEDUM010000191.1:0-8751 GCA_040414585.1 Sphingomicrobium sp.
GCGATCGCGTCAACAAGGCCCTGCCTGACCGCCGTCGACAGCGCGTTCACCGGCGGGTTGTTCGATAGGATGATCAGCACGTCGCCGTGCTTGCGAGTCGAGATCGGGCTGGTAGTCGGCTTGTCCAGTACGTCGGTCATGTCGGGTCTCCGACGACCGGCGCTAAGCCGCTGCTTACAGCGTTGCAAGTGCCGCGGCCGTTAGCCGCGGCGCTCAGTTGCTCTTGGCTTTGTAGCCGCTGACGCAGCCAAGGATGTAAAACTTGCCCCGCCCCCGGCACGCAGCCATAGGGGTGCCACACTGTCGAGATAGAGGCGATTTCCATGAAGGCTCGCGTGTTCATCACCCTGAAGCCCGGGGTTCTCGACCCGCAGGGCAAGGCCATTCACCACGCCTTGGACGGGCTTGGCTTTCGAGGCGTCAACGACGTCCGAGCCGGCAAGCTGATCGAGCTCGACCTCGCCGACAGCACGACCGATTCCGAGATCGAAGACATGTGCCGTAAATTGCTCGCGAACACGGTCATCGAGAATTTCCGGATCGAGCGCCTCGAGCACGCGTGAGTGCCACGATTCCCGCATATTTCGCGGCTATGAGCTGAACCATGAAAAGCGCAGTCATTGTCTTCCCTGGTTCCAACTGCGACCGCGATCTCGCCGTGGCGCTGGAACAGATCACGGGCCGCAAGCCCGCAATGGTCTGGCACAAGGACAGCGAACTTCCCCAAGGCACCGATTTCATCGGAGTGCCCGGCGGCTTCTCCTACGGCGATTATCTGCGCTCGGGCGCCATGGCGGCGCGTTCGCCCATCATGCGCGCGGTGAAGGACGCGGCAGGCCGCGGCGTGCCTGTGATCGGCATCTGCAACGGCTTCCAGGTGTTAACTGAGGCCGGCCTCCTGCCGGGCGCCCTGATGCGTAACGCGAGACTGAGCTTCGTCTGTCGGCCCGTGAAGCTCCGGGTCGAAAACAGCCAGAGCCTGTTCACCTCGCAATACGATAGCGGCGAGACCATCACCTTTCCCGTCGCCCATCACGACGGCAACTACCAGGCCGATCCGGAAACGCTCGACCGCCTGGAGGGAGAGGGCCGCGTCGCGTTCCGTTATCTCGAGCAGTGCAACGGCTCTGCACGCGACATTGCGGGCATCCTCAACGACGCCGGAAATGTGCTGGGCCTCATGCCGCACCCGGAACGCGTAATTGAACCGGCACATGGCGGCACCGACGGCCGGCGCCTGTTCGAAGGCCTTCTCGAGGCCGTGGCGGCGTAGCGCCGATGCGCGCCTATATCGGCATCACCGGTCTGGTTTTTGCGCTGGTGTTCGCCGCTCACCTTGCCCGGGCCTACATCGAAGGAACACAACTGCTCGGCAATCCAATCTTTATCGCGACGAGCCTTCTTGCGCTTGTCCTCAGCGTCTGGGCGGTCCTTCTCCTGACCAGAGGTGGGCGACCGCATTAGACGTCGGTTGTGAACGGCGTAAAATCGGTTCCGACGTCATACACGTCCACGCCTTCCTTGCGCTTAAGCCAGCCCACAACTGCGTAAGTGACCGGCGTCAGCAGCACCTCCCAGCTGACCTTGAGCACGAACTGGCTAAGCATCACCTGCAGCATGATGTTCATCGGCCAATCGGCCATGCCGAGGAAGGCTAGCGGGTAAAAGATCAAGCTGTCCGCGCCTTCGCCGATGATCGTGCTGCCGATCGTGCGCGTCCAGAGGTACTTGCCCTTGGTCCAGATCTTCATCTTCGCGAGCACGACCGAGTTCAGAAAATCGCCCACGAAGAAGGCGGTCATGGACGCGACGATGATCCGCCATCCCGAACCGAACACGCGCTCGTAGGCCGGCTGCCCGGTCCAGCCAGGCGCGACTGGCAAATGCACGACCGTCCATTCCATCAGAGCCATGAAGGCGAGCGCGACGAAGCCGGCCCAGATCGCCCTGCGCGCGCGAGCGTATCCGTACACCTCGGTCAGCACGTCATCGATGACGTAGGAAATGGGAAAGAAGAGGATCCCCGCGCCGAACGGCCAAAGGCCGATCCCGGGGAGTGGCACGACCGAACGCTTTTCTGCGCCGATCACGTTCGACAGCAGCAGCACCACCACAAACGCGACCATCACGAAATCGAAATAGCGAAAGTGCGCGCCGTGCATCGTGCGCGCCTCGACGTGCCGCAGCCCCTCCCCCTCGGCTCTCATTCGTGAACGCGTAGCGCGGTTCCGCTGCGCGTCAATTCCGGTTACTTCATGCGCACGCGCCCGTAGCTCAGCTGGACAGAGCACGAGCCTTCTAAGCTTGGGGTCGCAGGTTCGAATCCTGCCGGGCGCGCCAACTCATTCAGCGGGCATGGGGGGGTTCTGGGGGACCAGCTTTCCCGGGTTCATGATGCCGAGCGGGTCGAGCGCCTGCTTGATCGCCCGAAGTGCGTCGATGCGGCCGGGCGGCGCCAGACGAGCGAATTCCTCGCGCTTGAGCTGGCCGATGCCATGCTCGGCGGAGATTGATCCTCCGGCCGTGGTGACGAGATCATCTACCATGCGCGTGATCTCCTCGCCTTCGGTCTCGTACCAGTCAGGCGAGGCATGACTGGCGGCGCGGACATGAAAATGGATGTTGCCGTCACCGAGGTGGCCAAATCCGCTCGCGATGATGCCAGGAAAAGCGCGCTCAACCTCTTTCGTCGCCTCGACGATGAAGCTCGGCATGTCGGCCACAGCGACGGAAACATCGTGGGCAAGCGTCTGGCCCTCCGCGCGCTCCGCTTCGGAAATGCTGTCCCGGACCTTCCAGAACGCGTCCGCCTGCGCCTCGTTCGAAGCAATCACCGCGTCCTGAATGATCCCCTGCTGCAGCGCCTGGCCAAGCAGGCGCTCGACGTCCGCGGCAATGTCCATGCTGGCCTCCGGTGTCGTTGCTTCGACTAGGACGTGCCATGGATGTTCACTGGAGAGCGGGGCGCGAGTTCCGGGGATATGTCTGAGTACGAGCTGAAGCGAATCTTCGGGAACCAGCTCAAAGCCTTCGACGGAGTTGGTGCGGGCCTCGAGAAAGCGCAGCAGATCCAGCGCGCGCATTGGGCTTTCGACACCGGCCCATGCTACGGCGCGCGCGCTGATTGCGGGCACCAGCCGGAGCGACACGGCCGTCACCACACCGAGTGTGCCTTCAGCGCCGATCAGCAACTGGTCGAGGCTGTAGCCGCGATTATCCTTCTTCAGGCCCGAAAGCCCGTCGTGGATCGAGCCGTCGGGCAGGACCGCCTCTACGCCCGCGACGAGAGAGCGCATCGTTCCGAACTTCAACACCTGCGTTCCGCCCGCGTTCGTCGACGTGAGCCCGCCGATCGTGCAGCTCCCGCGTGCGCCGAGCGTCAACGGAAAGCGCATGCCGACCTCTTGCGCCGCCTCGTGAAGCGTCTCGAGAACAACGCCCGCTTCCGCGATCGCGAGCCGATTTTCGGCGCTGATCGAGCGGATCCGGTTCATTCGCCGCATCGACAGCAGCACGGCCGAGCCGTCGGCTGGCGGCGTTGCTCCGGCGGCCATTCCAGTATTGCCGCCTTGGGGAACGAGCGGCACACGATGCAGCGCCGCGAGCTTGACGATTTCCGCAACTTCCTCGGTCGAGGAAGGTGCGAGTATTGCCGGAGACGCTCCGTGGATGCGCCCGCGCCAGTCAGTGACCCACGGCTCGATTTCCTTCGGGTCCGTAATCACGCCCTTCGGGCCGAGCCTCTGGCCCGCTTCTTCGATCAGCTGCGCCTCGCCTTGCGTCATGCGCAGGCAATAGCGTGCTTGGCAGGAGTGCGCGACACCGCCAAACGGGTCGAATGGACAAGCCGCCAATCACGATCGTCGTCGCCCGCGCACAAAACGGTGTCATCGGACGCGAGGGCAAGCTCCCCTGGCACATCCCGGCCGATCTCAAGCGTTTCAAGGCGCTCACGATGGGCAGCGTGATGGTCATGGGACGCAAGACGTTCGAGAGCCTGCCGGGGCTGCTCCCGGGTCGCCGGCATGTGGTTCTGACGCGCGACCGGGAATGGTCTGCGCCCGGAGCGGAAGCGGCGCACAGTATCGAGGAGGCGATTCAGCTCGCCGGACCGGAGCCCGTCTCAGTCATCGGCGGAGCCGGCATTTTTGCGTTGTTCCTGCCGATCGCCAACCGTGTTGAGCTCACGGAGGTGCTCACCGAAATTGAAGGCGACACCGTCATGCCCGATCCGCGAGAACTGGGCCAATGGCTGGAGACGTCGAGCGAGGAGCACGGCGCCGCCGACGGCCGACCGCCGTTCCGCTTCGTCACGCTTCAACGCGTTTAGGTCTTCGGCCGCGACGTCGCGTACGCGCGCAAGCGCTTCATCTGGTCCGTGAGGACCTCGTCAACGGCGGGCGCGAGCTTGTCCGCCCCGCCATTGGCGAAGCCCGCCACCTTGTAATCGAGTGTTAGCTGCGATCCTCCGGCGATCGTCTTCACCTGGACATCCATGACCCCGGTCGTTGCTTCGTAGAGCAGTGGTCCGAGCGCTCCGGTGAGCACGACGCGCTTGCCCGGCTCAACATAGGCGACATGGAGATGTTCGACGCCGCCACGGGTCTTGGGGATTCGTTCGCAAAGGCACCCGCCCGGAATGAGCGACAGCGTCAGGTTGGCGGAATCGCGGCTGTAGGTGTGCTCCGGGTCCCACCATGCAGAAATGTTCCGGAACGAGTCGAAGGCAAGCTCCGGCGGAACTACGAGCGGAACCGTCTCCCGCACCTCAAAACCGTTTGAGGTCGCCGACACGACTTCGCCGGCCGCAGGGCCCGCCGCCACGATCAAAGCCAGGAACAGGATGTGCTTCATGGAGCCCTCCCCTCTCGGGAGGATGCCCTGCCTATGCAGTTCCGTCCAGAATTGCGTCAATCTGCGCGCCTACATCTTCGACTGACGCCATGCCATCGACGCGGCGCACTAGGCCCTTCGCCTCGTAGAAAGGCAAGATCGGTGCCGTCTTGGCCCGATATTCCTCCATGCGCCTGCGAACGGTCGCTTCGTTGTCGTCCTTGCGGCGAACGAAGTCGGTCGAGCCGCAGACGTCGCATACGCCCGGCACCTTCGTCGGCCGGAACGTGTCATGATAGCCGGTACCGCATTTCGCACAGCGGAAACGGCCGGTGATGCGCGTTACCAGGGCGTCTTCGTTTACCGAGAGCTCGATAACGTGGTCTAGCTTGCGGCCGCGGTCGGCGAGCAGGACCTCGAGCGCCTCGGCCTGGTGCCTGGTGCGGGGGAAGCCGTCGAAGATAGCGCCTCTGTCCGGGAAGGCGTCGAGCCTCTCCCCGATCAAGGCGCTTACGATCGCGTCGCTGACCAGCTCTCCGCGCTCCATGATGGCCTTCGCCTTCAGGCCGACGGGCGTACCCGCGGCGACAGCCTCGCGCAGCATGTCGCCAGTCGACAGCTGGACCATGCCGCGCGCAACTTCCAAGCGCGCGGCCTGGGTGCCCTTGCCCGCGCCGGGCGGGCCCAAGAGAATGATGTTCATCCGCGGCGCTCTCCCCTATTCGAGCTGCCGCTAACGCCGTCGCGGCGTGGTCTTGAGCTTCGCCTTCTTGATCAGGTCACCGTACTGATGCGCGATCAGGTGACTCTGGATTTGGCTCACCGTATCCATCGTGACGTTGACGACGATCAGGAGGCTCGTGCCGCCGAGGCGGAAGTTGAGGCCGGCCTGCGCCGAGAGAATGTCCGGGATCAGGCAGATCACCACCAGATAGGCCGCGCCGACAACCGTGATACGGTTGAGCAGATAGTCGAAATATTCCTCAGTCGCCTTGCCCGGCCGAATGCCCGGGATAAAGCCGCCGTGACGCTTCAGATTGTCCGCAGTTTCCTCGCTGTTGAATTGCACCGCGGTGTAGAAAAAGCAGAAGAAGGCGATGCCGATGGCATAGAGCGCCTCATAGGCACCTGAGCCATGCTGCAGGAAAGAGCTGATCGTGATCAACCAGTCGCTCGCGCCGCCGCCGGCTTCCGCGCGACTGCCGGCCCAGTTCAGCACGGTCAGCGGCATCAGCAGCAGCGACGAGGCGAAAATCGGTGGGATCACGCCCGCGGTGTTGAGCTTAATTGGCAGGTGCGAACGCTCCTGCTGCATGCCGCGCGCGGTCTGGCGCTTGGGGTACTGGATCAACACCCGCCGCTGAGCGCGCTCCATGAAGCAAATGCCCAGAATCAGGACCGCGGCGAGCCCGATGATGCCGACCACGATGATGGGGCTAAGCGTGCCCGTGCGGCTGCCCTCGAGCAGCTGTCCCACGGCCTGCGGCAAGCGCGCGACGATGCCGGCCATGATGATCAGCGATACGCCGTTGCCGATACCGCGGCTGGTGATCTGCTCGCCGATCCACATCAGGAAGAGGGTGCCGCCGACAAGGCTGACGGTCCCAGCGATATCGAACAACAGCCCGGGCATGACAACCGCCTGGATGCCCTGCCTTACCGTCTGCGCTTCGAGGCCGCGCACGGCGAGATAGCCCTGCACGAGCGTGATCATGACCGTCAGGTAACGCGTGTACTGGTTGAGCTTCTTCCGGCCGGTCTCGCCTTCCTTGCGGAGCTGCTGCCACGGACCGTAGAGGGTCGCGCCCAGCTGGATAACGATCGACGCCGTGATGTAGGGCATGACGCCGAGCGCCACGATCGAGAAGCGCGACAGGGCGCCGCCGGAGAAGGTGTTGAATACGTCGAGGATGCCGCCGCTCTGCGTCTGATAGAGGGCATTCATCGCTACCGGATCGATGCCCGGCACGGGGACGAACGACAGCAGCCGGAATAGGATCAGCGCCCCTAGCGTGAACCAGAGCCTCTTCTTGAGCTCGGTCGCCTTCTGGAAGTTCGCGAGCGTGATGCTGGAGGCTAGTTGTTCGGCTGCAGATGCCATCGACTGGATATTCCCCGGAAAAACAAACGGCGGCGATTAGGCTGAAAAAGCCTCCCCGCCGCCGATATAGTGGCTCGTTGCCGCTTGTCTAAGACCCTTAAGCCTTGGCAGCAGCGGCCTTGCGCGAACCCTTCTTGGCGGCGGCGAGCTCGGCCGGGTTCTTGCGCTCGATCAGCTCGATCGATCCGCCGGCCTTCTCCACCGCTTCGCGCGCGCCCTTCGACACGCCGGCGATGCGGAACGACAGCTTCGCCTTCAACTCACCCTTGCCGAGCAGGCGGACGCCGTCCTTGCCGCCACGGGCAAGGCCTGCGCCCCTCAGCGCATCGTGGTCGAGAGTGCCCTTCACGTCGAGCTTGCCGGCATCAATCGCCTTCTGGACCGCGCCGATGTTCACCTCGGCATAGTCGCGGGCGAAAATGTTATTGAAGCCGCGCTTCGGGAGCCGCATGTGGAGCGGCATCTGGCCGCCCTCGAAGCCGGCGATGCTCACACCCGAGCGCGACTTCGCGCCCTTCTGACCGCGTCCGGCGGTCTTGCCCAGCCCCGAACCGATTCCACGGCCGACGCGAACGCGCCCCTGGCGCGCGCCCTTGTTATCCTTGAGTTGATTGAGCTTCATGTTCCTGCACTCGCTTTCGCTTTTGTCGCGCAGCCCCCGAAGGGGCGGTTAGATGGTTAGGCCGCTTCTTCGACCCGAACTAGATGCTGCACCTTGCGGACCTGGCCGAGCACCTCAGGGGTCTCTTCCACTTCCACGCTGCGGTGCAGCTTGTTGAGGCCCAGGCCGACTAGCGTCGCGCGCTGGGTCTTGTCGCGGCGGATCGGCGATCCGGTCTGCGTGATCTTGATCTTGGCCATTCGAATTACTCCGTGACCGCTTCGGCCTGGGCCTCGGCCTCGGCAGTGCTTGCACCGCCGCGTCCGAGCAGGTCGGCGACCTTCTTGCCGCGGCGCTGGGCCACCGAGCGCGGGCTCGTCTGGTCCTTCAGCGCCTCGAAGGTCGCGCGGATCATGTTGTAGGGGTTGGACGTGCCGACCGACTTGGTGACGACGTCAGCGACGCCGAGGCTTTCGAAGATCGCGCGCATCGGACCGCCCGCGATGATGCCGGTGCCAGCGGGAGCCGTACGGACCGTCACTCGGCCGGCACCAAAGTGGCCGAGCCCGTCATGATGAAGCGTGCGGCCATCACGCAGCGGAACGCGGATCATCGCCTTCTTCGCCGCTGCGGTCGCCTTGCTGATCGCCTCAGGAACCTCGCGCGCCTTGCCGTGGCCAAAGCCCGCGCGGCCCTTGCCGTCGCCCACGACCACAAGTGCCGCGAAGCCGAAGCGCTTGCCGCCCTTCACCGTCTTGGAGACGCGGTTGATATGGACGAGCTTCTCGATGAGCTCCTCGCCGCCTTCCTCGTCGTCGCGACGCCCGCGACGATCGTCACGGCGGCCGCGACCACGACCACCGCCTTCGCCGCCTCGGCCGCGACCACCGCGCGGACCACGGCCGCGCTGCGGCGGCTGCGGCAGCTGCTGCGGCTGCTGCTCCTCCGCCTGAACCGGGGTCGCCTCGGTCACCGTCGCAGCTTCCTGCGGATCGGTGTTGGCTTCGTTGGTCTGGTTCTCGTCTTGCATTCTAGAACTCCAGTCCGCCTTCGCGGGCAGCGTCGGCGAGGGCCTTCACCCGGCCATGAAACAGGAAGCCGCCACGGTCGAAGACGACCTGCGACACACCGGCCTTCTTGGCGCGCTCGGCGAGCGTCTTGCCGACTGCCGCGGCGCTGTCCTTGTTGGCGCCGGTCTTGGCCTTGAGGTCCTTGT